>JAAYNH010000086.1 GCA_012520945.1 Treponema sp.
GGACAATTCAATTATTAAGGCCTGCGATTACAGGCTGTCATTATCAAAGATGACATTTCCCCACCAACTGGCAAGAATTATTTTACTTGAGCAGATCTACAGAGTATTTAAGATTAATAATAATGAACCGTATCATCGTTAATACAGGACTCTAAATTTCATGTGTTATGCTTATAAGTAAGAGGGCATAACACTGTATGAAAGGAGTCCAGAAATGGGTAAAATAGCAATTTACACGAGAGTTTCTTCTGAAAAACAGGCAGCAGAAGACAGATATTCTTTAACTGTTCAGAAAGAAAGATGTGAGGCACTTTTAGTATCACAAGGATATCGAAAGGAAGACTTTATTTATTTCTGTGATGCAGGAATCTCTGGTACGACAATTGAAGAAAGAGACGAATTAAAAGAATTATTAAAAAAGTTGCAAGAACCTAATTCAGAGGTTGAAGGACTTTGTTGCTACGATTTAAGCCGTATAAGCAGAAGTATTTCACACACGATGGAGATTTTTAATATTATCAAAGAAAATAATTTGCGTTTATTCACTTGTGATGGAGCATTCATGGGAGATGTAAATGGGCAAAACTGTAAAATTATGGTTAGTATTTATTCGATGTTAAATGAACTCTTCATCGACCAGTTAAGAGAACGTGTAAAAGCAGGACTGGAGAAGTCTGTTGCTAACGGTAATTATTATGGCGGCCCAGCACCCCTTGGCTATAGATACGAATTTTATTCTACAACTCAACAAGATAATAAAGATTTCAAACAAGATAAAAAAATAAGAAAGAAAGATATAAAAAAACGGCTTGTAATAGACGAAAATGAAAAACAAATTATAGAACTTATATTTCATCTCTTTACAGATGAAAAGTATAGTATAAAAAATGTTGCACAGTATTTGAATTTGAATGGCTATAGGACAAGACAAAACAAGCAATTTGCAACTGCTACCGTTCAAAAAATTCTTGAAAACCCCGTGTATGCAGGTAGGCTATTCTGGGCAAAAAGAAAACAAAAGAAAAAAAACAGAAAAAGGCGTTAGAATTTGGAAAAAAACTGATATTTACAATATAGATTTTCATGACTTGCCAGTCGGCAATCATGAACCTATTATATCTGAAGAGTTCTTTTTACAAACACTTGAGCGACTCAAAGGTAGAAGAAAAATACGAAAGAACTTAGATATGGCGGAAGCAATGTCTTCTATAACTAAGCAAGAATACTACGATGCACACAAAAAAATGTTTATCAATATACTTCACTGTCCACATTGTAACGGTAAAATGACTTCAAGCCTACAGCCATCTCCCATATTGACAGACGGTACAAGAAAACCTGCAAAAGTTTATTACAAGTGTTCGACATTCAATGCAGGGAAAAATTTGTGTAATGGGTATTATAGCGTGCAAGAAGATAAAGTTTTTTATCTTATAAAAGACGATTTTTTTAAAAGATTAAAAGAAGCATTTGTGCTAGTCAAAGAGTATCAGAATTATCTAAAAGAAAAAAATGGAACAGAAGAGGAAATGTTATTTGATGCGGAAGTTAATAAAATTCAGTATGAAATAAAAAACTTAGAAAAAAATGAAAGTAGACTTCTTACAAAAATAGATAATTTAATAGATAGACAAATAGAAGAAGAAAAAGGTTCTTTAAAATATAACCGCATAGAAAAAATGATAAAAGATATAGAAAAAGAGATAGAAGAAGTCAAAAAACTAAAAGAAGAACAACAGGACAGAATAAATCAAGCAAAAAAGCGGAGAGAAGCACTATTAGCAGAGGTAAAAGAACAAGAAGAGTATGAAAATGTAGAAGAGTATTTTAATTCTCTTTCACTTCTTCAAAAAAGAGAACTTTTAGAGAAAGTTTACAGTAAAATTGTAATAGACACTATTTCAAATGCGAGATTTGGCCCTAAAAGGCTAGAAATAAAAGAAATTGTTTATAATCAATATAGCAATATATATGGGTTAAGAATAAAGGCTTTTTACAATGTCGTGGGGCAGAAAAAGGACAAGGAAGAGTATTAAACGGAATAAATTTTCTGAAATCCAGACGAATTTATATTAATGCGACTTGTCCTAATACAATAAAAGAATTTCAAAGTTATTCTTGGAAAGTTGATAAAAAAACAGAAGAAATAATAGATGAGCCAATCGACTTTGACAATCACTGTATTGACGCAATTCGCTATGCAACTGAACAGTGGAGAGATAGTAAAAACAATCTTGGTTTTGTTAAACTACTATAGCATACAAAGGGGGTATGTAGTTATGCTTACAGATTTAAAGTTTTTGGAGGTTGGACAACCTTTCATACCTAATTATGCTTATCTTCGTGTGAGTACTAAAGAACAAAACCTTGCAAGGCAAATCGACAGTATTCGACAGTTAAATGAACACATTGATGAACGGGATATCTATTGTGATAAATGGAGCGGTAATGATTTCAACCGTCCAGAATGGTTAGCATTAAAGCGTTCTATTCGTCCAAGCGATACTTTATTTGTTCATAGTCTGGATAGGCTTGGGAGAAATAAGAAAGGTATCTTGGAAGAATGGCAATGGTTAATTGATAACAAAATTAATATAGTTGTATTGGATATGCCTTTATTAGATACCCGCAAATATAAGGGATTAGACGGTATTGGAGAATTGGTTACTAATTTAGTTTTACAGATATTAAGTTGGCTTGCAGAAGAAGAAAGAAGAAAGATAAAGGAAAGACAGCGTGAAGGAATTGACGCAGCATTAAAAAGAGGTATAAAGTTTGGACGTCCTCCCGTTCCAAAACCGAAAGACTTTGATACAGTATACAAACAGTGGAAAAATAGCGAAATAACAGCCACAAAAGCCATGCAGATACTAAATCTTAAACGAAATACATTTTACAAACTTGCAAAAGAACAGAAAGAGATTAGATAAAGAGAAGTTAAAGAGATATAGAAAATCTTTGGAAAATACAACTCCAAAGATTTTTTTATTTTATAAAATATTATATTGAAAAATACTTGACTTTTCAAAGTATCTTTCTATAAAATGCCTCAAAATTAAGAAAGAGGTGGTTTGTATGAAAAAACTTACAGAACAAAATATATTAATAAATCGATATCCTAAAATTGCACAAGAATTTGATAAAGAAAAAAATATAATTAATATAAATAGTTTGAGTTACGGAAGCGGTAAAAAAGTCTGGTGGAAATGTCCTCACTGTGGAATAAGTTGGGAAGCATCGATATACAATAGAACTATTAACAATCAAGGATGTCCTTATTGTGTAGAAAAAAATCCAAAAGCAAGTGTTGCAAATTGTGTTGCTACAAAGTTACCACATTTGCTAAAATTTTGGGACTATACAAGAAATGGAGATATAACACCTAAAAACACTTGTTACCAGAGTCATAAGAAGGTTTGGTGGATATGTCCTGACAATCCTGAACACAGATATTTGGCAAGTGTACAATTGAGGGCTATGGGGTATGGACAATGCACAATCTGTAAAAAAGAGAAGAGAGAAATGAGAGAAAATAAAAAGAGAAGAATAAAAAATAAAAAAGGTATGTAATATTTTTACATACCTTTTTTATGATTAAAAAGAAATTGAAATTCCTACTTAACATATTTAAATCAATATTATATAATACTACTAAACAGTAGTAAAGAGCAAGGAGTGTTTTAAGAGATGAAAATTATTGACTTAAATAAGAAGATAAACAGTAAAAAATACACTGTTGCGTCACTTTTTGCTGGTGCTGGCGGTTTGGATATGGGCTTAGAATTAGCAGGCTTCAAAACAGTTTGGGCTAATGATATAGATAAAGATGCTTGCGCTACACATCGCCTGTGGAGTCAAGCAGATATTGTACAAGGAGACATCGGGAAAATTAATTATTCTGAAATTCCAGATACAGACATAATAACGGGTGGTTTCCCTTGCCAGGGTTTTTCTTTAGCAGGGCCTCGTAAAATTAATGATGAACGAAATAAATTGTATCGTTACTTTGTTAAATTAGTTGAATTAAAGCAACCTTATGCTTTTATTGCAGAAAACGTAAAAGGCATCTTAACGCTCGGCGATGGCGAAATAATGGCAGCAATAATAGAAGATTTTTCAAGCAAAGGATATGAGGTATATCCTAATTTAGTCAATGCTGCTGACTATGGAGTACCGCAGGACAGGTGGAGGGTTATTCTTTATGGTTTTAGGAAAGATTTAGAGGTAAAAGATTTTAAATTCCCTGAACCTTTTCCATATAAAGTTTCCTTGAGAGAGGCTATCGGGGATATGCCTGAGCCGAAACCGAGCGATGTATGTCATGCTTCTTTTTCAAGTCGATATATGTCGAGAAATAGAAAAAGAGGTTGGGACGAAGTAAGTTATACAATCCCAGCCATGAGTAAGCAAGTTACACTGCATCCTTCTTCCCCAAATATGATTAAGATTGGAGAAGATAAATGGATATTTGGTGAAGGAAAAACAAGAAGATTTAGTTGGCAAGAAGCAGCAGTTATTCAAACTTTCCCTCGTGATATGGAGTTTGTAGGAAATTTAACTTCTAAGTATCGCCAAATAGGAAATGCTGTTCCTGTAAAACTTGCAGAGGTAATTGGGAAGAAGTTATATGAGGTACTTGAAGAAAAATTAAGTGCGAAAGATTTAGCACAAAAAGTAGGTGAATAATATGGCTATACAAACTAGCCTTGGTAAGGCTTTTGAATACGCATGTTTACAATCATTAAATAACGCTTTAAATGGAACACAACAAATAGTTATAGAGCATAATAGTGCTTTAGATGTTGCAAGAGAAAAATATGAAAGTGCAACCCCTGATATGCAAACTAAAATGGATTTGGGTGCAGACGCAGCGACACGGGTTATCCTGCGTCTGGAACCACAACTTACAAATCCACGGAACAATATTCCTTTATATCTTGCAATACAAGAAGATGTGATGGGTATTGCTGGTGATGTAAGAGATGTTATTTGTATACGCAGGCAGAATGAATGGGAAATTGGGTTATCATGTAAACATAACCATTCAGCAGTAAAACATAGTAGATTATCCGATAATATTGACTTCGGTGATTCTTGGTTTGGTATTCCTTGCACACAGGATTATTTCAGTGAAATTAATCAACTATTCCAAGAATTAAGAGAAATGAAAGAAAATAATTTGTTATGGCGTGATGTAGAAAATAAAGAACAAAGATTTTATATTCCATTATTACAAGCGTTTATGAGAGAACTGCAAAGGTTAGATGCATTGCATCCAGGTGAAATACCAAATAGGCTTTTACATTATCTTTTAGGAAGAAATGATTTTTATAAAATAATAACGCATGACAGTAGACGAGTAACACAAATACAAGCCTTCAATATTTATAATACTCTAAATAGAAGTTCTGGAAATGTGCGTCCTTTAATTAATATACAGCAACTAACTATGCCTACCAGATTTTTTGATATAAGTTTTAAACCGCATTCTGGTAATACAATTATTGTTACATGCGATAATGGCTGGACAGTTTCGATGAGGATACATAATGCAAGTTCAAGAGTAGAGCCGTCACTAAAATTTGATGTCCAATTGACAGGTGTTCCACCAACATTACATACACATTATGAGGCTTGGGATTAAAAGTACATATATAAAAATATAAACTGTTGTTTTAATATTTAAAGACAACAGTTTTTTATTTTGTTGCAATTTAGTTACAAATTTAAAAAAGTTCTGGCCTTTTTTAATAATGCGCGCTATACTATAAGCAAGAAATAGCATTATTGAAAAAATAAGGAGTGAAGCGGTGTGAAAAAGGTTATTTTATCAAATATATTTCCAATCTTTGTAGGGTATAGTGTATTTGCAATATTGCTTAGCATATTTTCAAAAATTCCAAAATACGGACAACAAATACTTAATATATGGTATATCCCTTTTATGATAGTTACTATTTATATGTGTTACACAATTTTTAAAGATTTCCGTACAATAAAACAAAATAATTAGAAATGAATGAAATACCTCCTTAAAAAAACAGGAACCAATTTGGCTCCTGTTTTTTATATCAATACATACAATTAAATATTTTAACTTTCTTTCCTTTAAGTAATTTAAATAAATACTCTCTAGTAACATGAATATCATATTCTCTATCTGAAACATAAATTCTCTGTATTTTCCTTACATCTATCTCTTTTAAAATTTCTTTTACAATCTCTTTGTCTTTTATATTTGCATAATAAATAGAGTCTACTTCGATTGGTTGATTTTCCCATATTCCAAGCGAAACTACAGTATATTTATATCGATTAAACTTATCTTGTACTTCCCTATTATCCATAATTAGTTGCTCTTTAATCATAAAACCATCCCCTTTCCCTTGAGTTTGAAGCATTTTAAGGAATGATGATTTATTGTGTCAAGTCTTTTTTAGAAAAATTTTTTGCATTTTATAGAAAAATAAACTTGACACAGCGAAGAATGATTCAATAAATGGGTTGAAATTCAAATTAGTGTTTACGGATATAGTAATATTCCTCAACGAAGGACGATTAACGGTAGTTGGAATATGAAATATGCAAGCGAAATTGTTTATCAACTTCTATCACCAGATTTATTAGCACAAGAAGGTATTACAGCAGGAGTTATTCAGCAGGGTGCTTTTCTCACCGAATATGATGTATATACAATGAGTGTTAAAGACATTTTAGATGAATTAGCAGAAAAATCGTCTTTTAAATGGTTTATAGATAGTAATAAGCAGTTGTTTTTCGGTGATGAAGTTGAAGTTCAACCAACAAGTTTAAAAATAGACGAAAACCAAACAGGTGGAAATTACATTGATTTTAGTAATGTACGATATGAAACTACACTTGAAGATTACCATAACAAGTGTTTTGTGGTAGGCGGTATTAGTGACGAAGGACATATTGTTCGTGCCGTTTTTGAAGATGTAGATGAAATACAAAACCAGCAATTAGTGGAAGGTGGCGGTTCAGGCGTTTATGGACATGTAATACTTGATGAAAGTATAGAAGATGTTCAAGTGGCTATGGAAAAAGCCATAAAAGAAGTTCAACGAAGAGGTAGAAAACCCTCCACCCTATCTTTTACGACTTTAGATACAAGAATTGCAGAAGCATTTATGAATAATACAAGAAAAATGTATGTAAATATACCAACACTTGGGCTTAATGATAGATATTTTACAATAAATACCGTTCAAGTAACAGAAATTGCACCTGAAGTGTATCAGTGTGAGGTTAAATGTGAAGAAAACGCAACAGCATACATGAGACAAGATTTTATTGCATACTACAACGAAAAATTTAAAGAATTAAAGAAACAACAAGAAGCACTTGCAAAAAATGTTATGAAAGGAATCCGTGGTGTTACACTTCAAGATGATAAGTTAGAAATTAAGCATTCAGCCGAAGATATTACTACTTTAAATCTTGAGAAAGATAATAGCGGAAGAATAACAAAAATAACTAATCTAAAAACAAATAAATCCATAACTATAGATTGGAAATAAGGAGGCGATACACATGGTAGGTTATTATTCTTTTGTAATTCCTGAAAACAGTGACGCAATTTTATACGGAGAGATTTTTATTAATTGGATAGATTCAATCTTAAACGATAGTTTTGTAGAAGAAAAAGCGATTATTAGCACCCGTCCAGCGTGGGCGTATGGAGGGCAAAGTGAGGAAGCGGAGTTTATTTCTGGAATAACTTTCAAGTATCATAGTACAGAATTTGTAATATCTACTTCAAAATCAAGTTCAAGTTCAACAGTATACATTTATATATATGCAAGAAATAGATGAAAGAATAGTAGGTATGTCTTTTTTGTAACCCACAAAAGGATTTCGAAAGGCTAAGTAATTTCAATAAAGACAAAAAAGTAAAGATTATATATAATATATTCAACAAGGGATAATAAAA
>JAAYNH010000087.1 GCA_012520945.1 Treponema sp.
AAAATGCAGCATTGAGAATTTTTTCTTTTGTAGAAATTTTTCAGTGCAATTTTGCATAAATGTTACCGACCGTTCGGTAACTAATATACATAAAATAACAATGATTCGTCAATATAAATTTTATGAAAAAATTTTACATTCTTCAATAAAAGTTAACAAATGTTCCCCAAAGTCGCCTATTTTTTGAATATGGTCAGCAAAAGAGTTGAATCCATGTTTATATGAATCTAAATTTTTAAGAATGTAAAAAAGGTTTGCAGAAATTTCTTTTTCATTAATATGTGTTAAACTAGTATTAAATTGAATCCATAGATTTGATAAGAAAACAAAATCATCAGGTTTAAAAAAAGGCTGCATTTTTTCCAGTAAAGCTTGAACCTTAATTAGTTGATAATCTTCGTCTTGTTCATAAGCATGCCATATAAAAGGAATGCCTGAAAGAACAGCTCTTGAAAGAGAGTCTTCCCCGCGAATAAATAAAAAATCGAAAGTAAAAAGATTGTTATCCCATTCTGTTTGTTTTAAAAAAGGTAATTCTGTAATTTGTATTTGTGAAGGATTTGTGTTTTTTGTTGACTGAAAAAAAATATGAGCATCAAAAAAAAATTTTTTTTGGCCATTACCTTGAGCGACTGAAATTTCTACAATCTTTCCACAAGATGAGGAAAAGGAATTAAGGCTATATAAAATAGGCATAAAATTTTTTTTATAAGTAAAGATAAGTAAACGAAAATGTTTTTTTAATTTATTTTGTGAATGCTTTTTTTTACAAAGCAGAAAATTATTATCTAAAATAAGGCCGGCAGTTTTATTTGTAAAGCCGGGCATAAAATTTATTTTTTTAACAAAAACATTTCGTGTTAATGATTGTAAACGATGGAAAGTTTCAGCATAGTTTTCTGCTGTTAAATAATCGATGTTTATGATTTGACAAATAGGATTAGGTGTATTTTCATGGTCTTTATTAGATTTTTTCGGCGGGAAAAGTATGTTTTCAAGCCAGTTTGGCCGACCGCATTGAAAACACTCTAAAATGATTTGAGGGAAATTTTTTTGAAAATATGATGTACAATTTGTACTATCGTTCCAATCAAAAATAGTCCAGTTTCCCAATTTTTGAGGGTTATCATTTTGTGCAAAAATTTCCGGGCACAATAAATTAAAAGCATATAAATTATCAACGATAATGTTTAGATGTTTGTTTGTTGCTATTTCGGAAAAACGGCGTGCAAGGCGGTAAACAAAACCTATATCACCAAAGTTGTCCACAACTTTACACAAAATTGTAATGTCATTCAAAATTAATAAGCCATCCTGTAAAAAATAAAATTTGCTAAAATCTATATTTATAAAGGAGTAATAAAATTTTACATCAAAATATATATGTATAGTTTACTGTTTTTTGTTTTATTTGTATACTACGATACATAATTAAAAGAAAACGGTATGTTTTTTTTTAATTTTTTTTGGAGACAATAATGAATAAATTTGCAAAAAGATATTTTATTGATGCAATGAGTGGAATGGCACAAGGTTTATTTGCCTCGCTTTTAATTGGAACAATTATTAAGACATTAGGGCAGCAGCTTTTGCGATTAGGTGTAAATCCTGTTTTTTCGTTTTTAGTAGATGCCGGAAATTTTGCAAGTAATGCTCACGTTGTGGGTGCTGCAATGGCAATTGGAATTGGCTTTGCAATGAACGTGCCGCCTTTGGTTTTGTTTAGTTTGGCAGCGGTTGGTTCTGCTGCAAATGTAACCGGCGGAGCCGGAGGTCCTTTAGCCGTTTTGATTATAGCTATTGTTGCTGCAGAATGTGGTAACTTAGTTAGTAAAAAAACAAAAGTCGATATTATAGTTACTCCTCTTGTAACAATTATTGCAGGAAGTTTACTTACGGTTTTAACTGCAAAATTTATAGGGGATGCGGCATCTTCTTTAGGTAATGTTATAATTTGGGCAACAAACTTGCGACCGTTTGTAATGGGTATGATTATTTCTGCAGTCGTAGGGATTGCTTTAACTTTGCCTATTAGCTCTGCAGCAATTTGTGCCGCATTAGGTTTGACGGGCTTAGCCGGAGGTGCTGCTGTTGCAGGATGCTGTGCACAAATGGTTGGTTTTGCAGTTTTAAGCTTTAAGGAAAACAGATGGTCAGGTATTTTGTCTCAGGGATTAGGTACATCAATGCTGCAGATGCCGAATATTATAAAAAATCCTAAGATATGGATTCCTGCAATTGTTACATCCCTTATTACAGGACCGATTGCAACAACGGTTTTCAAGTTGCAAATGAACGGTGCAGCGGTTTCTTCCGGAATGGGAACGTGTGGATTAGTTGGACAAATAGGTGTCCTTTCAGGTTGGTTTGAGCCGTCTGAAGTTGCAGTGTTAAATGGAGCTGTTGCCATAAGTCCAA
>JAAYNH010000012.1 GCA_012520945.1 Treponema sp.
AAAGCATATTTAGTTCCGGAAAACGGTCAAATTGAAAAGCCCACTGATATTCCTGCTGAATATAAGAAAGCATATGAAGACGCTTATGAAACATTAGCAGGTGCTGCCAGTGAATCTGATGAAACATTAATGGATAAATATCTTGAAGAAGGTACATTAAGTCGTGATGAAATTATTACAGGTCTAAAACAAGTTTTTGCCGATAATGCAGTTGTGCCTGTTTTTGCAGGTAGCCCCATTAAAAATTCCGGTATGATTTGTGTTTTGGATTTTATAAGTGAAATAGCTCCAAGTCCATTAGAAAGTGCCGAAACAACAGGGAATCTCGGTGAAGAACTCACTCCTGTATTGTTTGAGCCTGATGCTCCGTTAAAAGCCGTTGTTGTAAAAACATCTTCAGACCAATTCAGCGGTCGACTATCTTATATTAAAGTAGTTTCCGGAACACTAAAAAGTGACTCTGAAGTTTTTAATGTATCAGAAGAACGTAAAGAAAAAATCAGTAAACTTTATCGTTGTGTCGGCAAAAAATTTGAAGAAATTAAGTCTTTAGTTGCAGGAGACATAGGTATTGCAGTAAAATTAGCAGGTACGCGTACAAGTGATACACTAAGTGCAAACCAAAATACAGTTCCTTTTACACCATTACGCCATCCTGAACCTGTTTATGCTCGTGCAGTAAGTGCTAAAGAGAAAAAAGACGAAGACAAAATGAGTGAAATGCTTACAAAAGCTTCCGATGAAGATAAAACATTGCACTATCAATATAATCCGGAGACAAAACAAAACGTATTTTCAGGTATGGGTGAATTACATATAAACATTGTTTTGGAACGTATTAAAACACAGGCAAAAGTTAATATTGATACTGCTATCCCTCGTGTAGCATATCGTGAAACCATTCAAAAAACAAACTCCGCAGAATATACACACAAAAAACAATCCGGAGGACACGGACAATATGGTAAGGTTGTTTTAACATTAGAACCTCTTGCTCGTGGAGAAAACTACAAGTTCACAAACTCAATTTTTGGTGGAGCAATTTCCAAAGGATATATTCCAGGAGTTGAAAAAGGTATTAAAGAAGCTATGGAAAACGGTATTTTAGCCGGCTATCCAGTTGTTGACGTAGGCGTTACAATTACTGACGGAAAAGAACATCCTGTTGACTCTTCAGAAATGGCATTTAAAATCGCGGCTCGCAATGCTTTCAGAGAAGCATCAAAAGTTTGTAGTCCTATTTTGCTTGAACCTATTATGAATATTACTATTTGGGTTGAATCAAAGTACTTAGGTGATATTATGTCCGATATTTCCGGAAAACGCGGACGCATTTTAGGACAAAGTCCTCTTGGCGGTGGCATTGAAGAAATTCGTGCACAAGCACCTGAAGCGGAATTATTAAAATACGCTATTGATTTACGCTCAATGACAAGTGGTACGGGAAGTTTTGAAACATCTTTTGCTCATTACGACCCCATTTCAGGCAAAATTGCAGATGATGTTATTGCACAAGCAAAAGAATTTATGCCTACACGTATTGAAGACGACTAAATATTTGTTTTATAAAATATTAAAAGCATTCGTGAACAACTTATGTCCATGAATGCTTTTTTTTTAAACTTAAATATAATTTTTTAATTCGCCGTCTTCAATTCCGGCATAAAGCTCAACATAAGGCTTAATTGTACTTGAATTAATCTTCGGCAAAAGAACTTCTTCAATTTGAAAAAAGCCCACTTCACTGGACATAGTCACTTCAATGCGAATCGGCTTACCATTTTCGCCATTATTTTCCAAACCGTTTGTAATGCGAACTTTTTTAATGGAATTTGCAGAATATTTGTGAATGTCACCTTGTTTTGCTTCTTTATTTAACGCCATTGGTATTCTAGCTCTACCCTTTGTCATATCACAACCGTCGCCAATCAAAACAGCACCGGCTTCTATGGAATGAACTTTTTGTGTTCCCATATGACCAACAATTCCTTCTATAGCCATTGATTGAATCATTATGCGACGACGCATATTAAAAACATCTTGTGCATCAGGTAATGCAGTAGCTAAAACTCTTTGAATTATGGGCAAAGCAATGCTTCCACTATGCATTTCATGATTTTGCCGACCCACAGTCATACCTATATCATGCATAAAACTTGCAAAAATAACTGCTGTCAAACTGTCGGCAAAATTTCCTATACCTTCTTCTTCCAAGGATGTATTAATTCCTGCCTTATGCAATAATTTAAGCATTTTAATACTGTTTTTACATACTGTTCTCATATGCACAGGACCGTGATCATTAAAGCCCAAGCGTTTAATGGAAACATGGTTTGCATAATCTTGTAGTGCAGCTATTTCTTCATCATTGATTAGAATTTCCATAACTTGTTTTGGCAAGGTTTCGCCGTTAAGTTTTTCAGGTTCTAATGTATTTAAAAGGCGTTCGTCCAAAATTATTTCTTTGGGCGATTTTGTAAATCTCTCATTTATCATACTTCTTCCAAAAAAATATTTTGAAGAGATTTTCAAATCTCGATAAATATTTTTTAGTGCTTTTGTAACGAAGTGAAAAAGCACATTTAATAATCGATGTTTGCCAAGCAAACTCGCAAGATAAGTAGTACGGCGACATTTTAGTCCGTGCTACTTATCAGACCTCCAAAAAAATATTTTGAAGAGATTT
>JAAYNH010000088.1 GCA_012520945.1 Treponema sp.
GATAATTTGCCGACTGTAAAAGATACCCCTTTATATGCAATCGAAGAAACGAAAACTGATGACAAAGAAAGTCGTAATACTGGAGTTTATCAGCGTTGCTCAAAATTTGTTTTCATTCAAAATTATTATCCGAAGACAAAACTCATAATGCTTTACGCTTTGCAAGTCGGTCAAAAAGAAAAGCCAACAAAAACTTACATCTTTGGAACTCGAATGCTTCTGACTCTTGGTGTTGAAATTTTGGGAAAGAAACTTGACCCAAAAATCTTTAAACCTTTTACATCTATTGAAGAATTAAGAATTGCTAAGGCTAGTATGAGATCGGCTCCAAAAGGAAATATTCCGATTGTAATAAATTTAGCAGAGGATGATTGGATTCAAGTTTCTGGTAGACTTTTCAAAAGCGGTGGCCTTTCACATGATCCAAATATTGGTGCATTAAGTATTATTTCTGCCGTTATTCGTAAACTTGGTTTTAAAGGTAAAATTGAAATCATTATGCACGGATTACAACAAAAACATGTCGGTAAGACAAATAAATTCGTTCAGATTGCAAATGTTCTTGGAATTGAACTGGAAGGGGTAACTCTTCCAAAAGCGACCTTACCAGAAGATTATTGGCATTATGAAACAAAAGGCGAAAAGCTTGGTACAATTTTCATTCACCTTGTTGTTGAAAATTTTACTGAAAGCTATTCAATCTTTGAAAATCATGCAGGTTGTGAAAAAGGTTATTTTGTGACAAAAGATGGACAACATCTTGCTCTTGAAAAATATGCAGACAGAGAAGCTTATAAAGCTGGCGATAAGAATCAGATTATCTTTATTCCAGATTTAGTGTTGGTTGATATTGCAGAAACAGAAGTTATTACAATCGAAGGCAAAAAATATGAATTCAAACAAAATGGAATAGAAGAACTGAACAATTACGATATTTTTGATGAACGCTATTTAAAACCGTATTATCCAGAATATAAAATTATTCGTACAGTTGTACTCTATGGAAGCAATAACGAACAAATTGCTGAAATTGAAGTAGGTTTCTTGCTTAATGAAAAAGGTAAACTTGTTCTTGGAATAAAAGCCCCAAAACTATTCAAAAGAGCAATTTCAAATCTTCTTGATTATTGGAATTAAAATGGTATCAAAGAAGAGTTTCCTAGATCTAGAGAAGATAAAAACTGAACTTCTGAAATATGGGGTTAAAGATGTTAATTCTGAAATCGGAAAAATAGAAAAACAGATAAAGTCTGCTCTTAATTCTTATAAAGAGAAGAATAAGATTGCTCACGAACAGTATAAAAATGCTATTCCTTTTTCTGAAATTTACGATTCTACAGATAAGTTAAATCTGCCTGACTGGGTTCAGAAAAAAATAAATTCTGCTCGTATCTTTGGAAAGTCAAAACAAATGATAATTTTTCCCGATGGTGAAAAATACCAAATCAATAATCCCTTAAACAATCTTTCTGGAGGAAACTGGCTTAATTTTACAACATCTGTTTTTTTAACTTTTTACACAACAAAAGGAAAGGATTCTTATGCACATGAGATAAGAAAAATTCATCCTTCTCCAAAGCCTCCACAGTTAATGAGAGAAATAATCGAGTTTTTCACAAAAGAAAATGAAATTATCTTTGATTATTTTATGGGTGTAGGAGGTTCTCTACTTGGTGCAGGACTTTCTAAGCGAAAAGCAATAGGAATTGATTTAAACGAAAAATTCATTAAAGCCTACAAAAATGCTGCTAAAGAAATTGGCGTTGATATTTTTCCCACAAAATGTGGTGATTGTTTGGAAATTCTTAATAATGAAAAAGAAATGAAATCTCTTTTGAATAATGAAAAAATCAGTCTTGTATTGCTTGATCCTCCTTATGCAAATATGATGAGCAAAGAGAAAACTGGTGGAGATATTGCAGTTTACGGAGATAATGCAACACCTTTTACGAACGATGAAAGAGATTTCGGAAATCTGAAACAAACTGTTTTTTTTGATTCGCTAAAACAATCGGTAGAGTTTGTTTTACCGTATATGAAAAAACACGGTTATATAGTGGTATTTATTAAAGATTTACAACCAAATAAAAAGGAATTGAATTTGTTACACGCTGATATAATTAAAAAGTTAAATGAAATTCCGAATTTGAATTATAAAGGGCTTAGAATATGGGCCGATAGGTCTGCAAAACTATTTCCATACGGATATCCATTTTCTTTTGTTGCAAATCAAATTCATCAGTATATATTGGTATTTAGGAAGGAAAAATGATAAAAAAAGTAAATTTAAAGTGTGCAAGCTATAAGGAGTTAGCAACATTAGAAACAGATAAAAAAATAAACTTGATATATGGTCTAAATGGAAGTGGAAAAAGCACATTTTCTGAATACCTACGAAAAATTGAGTGTGATGATGAGAAATTTGCAAATTGTTCTATTGAAACCGATAATGCAGAAAATAAATCAGAACTCTCTTTGGACCAAACAATACTTGTTTATAATCAAAAATGGGTAAAAGAAGCCTTTTATGAAAATCCTACATTAAAAGGTATTTTTTCTTTGTCAAAAGGAAATGCTGATGCAAAAAAGAAAATAGATCTTGCAAATCAAGAAAAAGAAAAATTAGAAAAATTAAAAACAGAGAAAGAAAAAGATAAAGAAAAATCTCGATTATCATTTGAAAATAAAAAACTTAAAGTCGTTGATTCTATTTGGAAAATAAAAACAGACTATACAGGTGGAGAAAGATCTACAGATCAATTTTTTAAAGGATTAAAGAGTGATAAAGAAACTCTTTTTAACTATGTGCTTGGAATTTCAAAAAGTACAACTCCGCTTTTGAAAACTATCAATGCTATAAAAGAAGAACTACATGTTCTACTTGATAAAAATGCTAAAAAAATAGAAAACATAAGCAATGTTCAAATTAATAATTTAACTGAAGACGAAATTATTTTATTGAAAAAAGAAATTACAGGTAGTAAAAACTCAACATTTTCGACATTGCTTGACAAACTTCAAAATAGTGACTGGGTAAATTCTGGATTAGTGTATGTCGAGAATCAAACTGAGCCTGCTCAATGCCCATTCTGTCAGCAAAAAATTGATAAACAACATCTTTTAGATGAGTTAAAATCTTGTTTTGATAAATCTTATGAACAAGATAAATTGAAACTTCAACATATTTATGATAATTATGAAAGACTGATAGATAGTATTCCTATTGATACTTCTTTTGAACAGAATAATTTATTAAAAGATCTTTCCTCGAAATATGAGTCAGCGTTTGAAAAGTTGAAATCAAGTTTAAATAGAAATTTAGACATTATAAAAGAGAAAATTTCTACCCCTAGCAAACAAATAACTCTTAATCCAGTTATTACGGAATTAACTTCATTAAATGAAATCATAAAATTAGCAAATGATAAGATAAATGATTTCAATACAAAAATAGACCAAAAAGATTTAACTCTAAAAGAATTAAAAAAAGTTTTTTGGGAAAACATTAGGTTACAATATGATGTTATTATTACAAATTATCAAGCAGAAAAATCTTTATTCGATAAAGAACAGAAAGATTTTGATTCTGAAATTTCAAGAATCAAAATAGAAATAGACAAACAAGTCAATATAATAACTGAACAGTCAAAGATGGTATCAAATATTGACGAAGCTGTAATAAGCATAAATAATCATCTTATTGAATTAGGAATCGATAGCTTTAAAATCGAAAAATATAATAAAGATAAGGCTGAATACAAACTTATTCGTTCTGAAGAAAGTGAAGATAATATTTTTGAATCGTTAAGTGAAGGTGAAAAAATGATTATCAGTTTCCTATATTTCATTGAAGAATGTAGAGGTAAAGATGATTCTAAGACCGATGATAAAAAGAAAATTGTTGTTATTGACGATCCTATCTCAAGTTTATCTCATATTTATGTTTTTAATATAGGAACATTAATAAAATCAGAATTCTTCGGTTCATCAAAATTTTATGAACAAATTTTTGTCTTGACCCATAATTTATATTTTTTCTATGAATTAGCAAAATCTCCCTATCGAGATATTAAGAGACTTAAAGATGAAGAACAAGAAAAAGAACATAAAAAAGAGTTTAATTTATTTAGAATAATAAAATCGACAAGGGGTAGCTCTATTACTACAATGAAATACAGTGAAATACAAAACGATTATCAAATGTATTGGTCTGTTGTAAATGATAAGAATAGTAAACCAGCTTTGATAGCAAACTGTATGAGAAATATAATAGATTATTTCTTTGGATTTATTGAGAATAATGCGTTAAGTGGAGTTTTCCAAAAAAAAGAATTTAAAGATAATATAAACTATCAAGCATTTTATAGATACATAAATCGAGAATCGCATTCGGATAATGTAAATATATATGATATGAAAGAATTTGATTATGATTCTTTTCAAGAAGCTTTTCGTGAAGTATTTATTCTTGCAGGTTATGAGGAGCATTATACAAAGATGAGCAAAATTGGAATTAATGATTAAAATTATTAGAATAATATGAAATGGATATTTTGTAGTAAAAATCATATAACAAACTTCAAAGCAGACAACACAGACAAGCTATGTTGTTTAATTGTTATGTAGTATCCGTTATTTCTAAACATATAAACAAAACTGGCAGAACAAAATACTCTAGTTAAAATTTATATTGGCATATAAATTCAATCATTTTTTTACCCTTCACACAAATTTTGCACAAACTATCTCTACATTTTTCATCAATTCAGCCAAAGTTATCTTACATATATGGGAAAGTTTTATCTATCTTTCCCAAAATGTGAGACAGTGTCTCACAAATTAACACGGAGGCTCTATTTCGAACTTTTAAAATGCGATAACCAGATGGAATTACAAATCAGTTATTTACAGCTCGCTACCAGTTGTATTTACCGAAGAAAGAAGAACTTCAGACTCAGCTTGGTTTACTATTGGCGGAAGAAAAATTATTTATATGCCAAAATCACAGGTGATACAAGATAAAACTATAAAAGCCTTAAATGAAGAAAAGCATATAAACATGTAATTGGAGAATCAAGCAGTTCTAGTATTTATTAATTTGATTCTGATAAAAAAAGTCCATTGTAATCTCCCCATCCCCAAAACAATCTTTAAGTAACCACTTTAAGTAAACCTCTCACACACATGAGTTCAGACAACAATTTCCAGATTGAAAATTCCCAAATTTTGTGATAAATTTAAAATATCTTGGCAGAAAGCCAATATTTTTACTTATTTGTTCTTATCTGAACTCATCTCAAGAGTGTTTTTTTTAGACGTTATCGTGGGAAGCCCGAACCCGTTTGTTGTTATTCTTATTGTTGTTGTTCTGGTTGCCATTGTTGAAGTTCTGGTTCCACGCGTTGTTACTATTGTTCTCGGACGACGACCAATAGTTGTTTTCAGCGAAACCGCCAACACCGTAAAAGTAAAGGCGTTTTGATGAGTAGAGAGCCTTCTTTACTCATA
>JAAYNH010000089.1 GCA_012520945.1 Treponema sp.
CAGAGCAGTTAAAGTTGCAACGGATGAATCTGCACAGGAAACACTTTATGCACGCTATTTTCTAGCAAGCTCCTATGAAAAAATACGTAACATAGATTTAGCATTACAACAATGGGAAAAAATCTATGCTAAAAATAAAAACTTCCGTGATGTTAGTGCCAAATTAGCGGAATATCGTGATTTACATACAAATGACCAAATGAATGAATATCTTACAAGCAATGCGGAAAACTTTCTTGAAATTTGCAAAAAAATCGCATTGGCAGGATTCAATATGTCCGTGCGTGACATAGAACAAACAAAATTCGGTTGCAAATGTATTGCCACGGAAACACGCAATGACAATTGGATGAATGTTCGCCAACAAGTTACGTTAATGCTTTTTTACAGAGAAAGCGACCTAGTGGAAGAATCTCATTTACGTCAATATGCTGAAGAATTAAAAAAACAAAGTTATACAAAATGTATTATTTGCACAAGTTCGGGTTTTAATCGTTCTGCATTGGAATTTGCGGAAAATCGTCCGTTTGAATTAGCGGACAAAACAAAACTTGAAAGCATTCTTGCAAGAACGGCATTGTAAAGCATTATGAAAATATTATGTGTTTCAGATTATATCGATCCTCTTGTTTATAGTAACGCAATTAAAGAACGTTTCAAAGATATTGACGTTATTCTGTCGGCAGGAGATTTACCCATGGAATATATTGACTTCATCGTTTCATCTTTGAACAAACCGGCTTTTTTTGTCTTTGGCAATCATAATCTAAAAGAATTTCCGTACTATCATCCTGAAGTACAAACAACGCGCACCATAACACAAAAATGGAATTTAAGCCATTCTCACGGAGCTGATTATTTGGGCTTCAAAACTGCAAGATGCTGTTCTTTACTTTTAGCCGGTACTTCAGGTAGCTTAAAATATAATAACGGACATGCACAATATACGGAACAGCAAATGACATGGCGTTTAATAAAACTCATTCCCAGATTAATTTTCAATAAATTACGTTACGGACGATATTTGGACATTTTTTTAACTCATGCAGCACCTTTTGGCATTTCAGACAGAGAAGATCCATGTCATAAAGGTTTTAAATGCTTTTTATGGTTTATGAAATTATTCAAGCCCAAATATCTTATTCATGGACATATACATCTTTACAGTCTTCAAGATGTTCGCCATCATATCTTTGAAGAAACTGAAGTAATAAATGTTTACAGTCACTATGTTTTGGAAATAAAATGAACATACTCATTCAACAGATGTCAAAAGAAAACTTTGAAAAAGCTCGAACTCAAGCAACTTTTAATGAATTAATTCAATTTATAACAAATGATGACACAAGTCTAATGTCATTTAATGAGATAAAAAAACTGCTTAAGCCTAAAAACGAAATATATCTTGGCATGAAAATTGTAGCCATTGATGATATAGTCGGTAGTGAAGGACGATATAAAGATTTTGACAGCAAATTTTTTCCTAAAAATAATCATCTTAAACATCGTTGGGAAAAAATAAACCAAGCACACCTTACCGACACTGTTTTACCACCCATTCGCCTTTATGAAATAGCCGGTTTATATTTTGTTAATGATGGTAATCATCGTGTTTCCGTTGCAAAGGCTCAAGGTGTTGAATATATAGATGCTGAAGTTATTAGTTTAAAAAGTGAAATTAAAATAAAACCGCGTTCCAATCAAAAGCAAATTCTCAAACAAGTGATTGCATATGAAAAACGCGTTTTTTATAATGAAACTTTTTTTGGCGATATTACAAACTGCTGGGATTTGGATTTTTCTTCTGCTGGGCAATATGATGTTATTTTACAGCACATAAAACTACATAAATATTATATCAACGAACCGCTTGACCATGAAATATCACAAGAAGAAGCTATTTTATCATGGTATAAAAATGTTTATTCTCCTATTATTAATCAAATTGAAAAACGTAAAATCATGAAACATTTCAAAAAACGCACAAAAAGTGATCTTTACGTTTGGATTGTTAAATTCTGGGACGATTTAAAAAATAAATACGGTCAAGACTTTAACTTGTGTGCTGCGATAAATACTTTTGAAGAAAACACAAAAGAGCCTTTTTGGAGAAAAATATTAAAAAAAATAAAAATTAAACCTTGACGTGCCACCTTTTCAATGTTAAAATAATATTAATTGCTATTAAGTTTTTCTAAAAGGGGAATTTTGTTTTGACAGATTTAGGTGCATTTGTCTTTGTACCACTTATTTTAACAGTTTTAGTTTCCGTAATTTTATTATTCTTTGCAATTCGTAAGAGCATTAAAAAAGATAAAAGTTCAATAAATTTGATTCTTGCTTTACTCTTCCTTATAAGTGGTACTGTATTTAGCATTGTCAAAATTAAAGAACCGGAAACTTACTTTATATTTTCATCTACCATTCTCATGACTCTTATTGTTTTAGTTTCATATTTTCGCTATTCGGAAAGTCCAACTAAAACAATAGTTCAATCCGCTCAAGAAATAAATTCTGAAAAGGAAAAAGAAGAAGAAGTAAAAATTCCTGTTTTTGAAGATATAGAAAATGTTAAAATTCTTGACATATGCAAAGATTATATTATTCGTGCTTATGAAGTTTTTAAAGAAGATTCGGGCTTAAGTCGTTTTCTTGGTTACATAAATACAAGCCTCATGGAAAATACGGGTGCCACGGGTGGTGCCATCATGCTTGTAGATAACTTTGACGATGTAATTACAGTTAAAGCTTTTTCGGGTGAGTTTCCTCCTCCGTACAAATTACCGGATGATATGCCTCATAAAGTTGCTCGAGTTGAAACAAACTTCCGTTTTGCACAGTTTTCTTTAGAGGAAACAATCTTTAGTGAAGTGGCACGTTCGGGCATTGCTGAATTAATCACAAATCCTCATGAGGACAATCGTATTTTTGAAAACGGACCCGAGGAATTTTTAAAAATCGGTACGTATATAATTTCTCCTCTCAAAGTAAAAGATGTTGTTATCGGTGTTACTGCATTAGCTCGCACACCTGAAAAATCCGCCTTTGGAGAAGAAGAATTTAAGGTTGCACAAGTCTTGTCGGATTTTGCATCAGTAATAATCAAAAACGTTTTCTTATTTCAAGAAATTTTAGAACATGCAGAAATTACAAAAGAATCGGATATGGCATGTAAAATTCAAGACAGAATGCATTCTAAAAAATTACCTACAATTCCGTCCCTTTCACTTGGTCATATGTTTAATATGGCTGAAGATGTTTGCGGTGATTATTTTGACATATTACCGTCTCGCAAAGACAGAATAAGTTTTGTTGTTGCTGACGTTGCAGGCAAAGGCATGAACAGTCTTATCATCATGATAATGATTCGTGCCATTTTGCGTCTCATTGTAAATACAACACAGTCTGCAGCTACAATTTTAAGTTGGGTAAACCGTGGTGTTTGTGCTGACAACTCTCTTGACCACTTTGCAAGTTTAGCATTAATTAATTATGATAGTACACAAAAAAAGATACAGTTTTCCACGGCAGGCACTACACCAATCTTGCTTTTTGACTCAAAAAATGGTAAAATGCGTAAGCTATCAAAAGGTTCAGAACCAATAGGCGTTGAAAAAGCAACATCATACGCCGACTACGAAATGTCTCTTAAATCGGGTGACATCATCGTAACATATACAGACGGCCTCGTTGAGGCTCTTGATTCAACAGGGAAACAGTACACGGCTCAACGTCTGATTGATGTGGTAACAAAAAACTACAAAATGTCCGGAAAAGACATTGCAAAGGCTGTAAAAACTGACATTAGCAGTTTTAGTGGACAAACACATCAACATGATGATCAGACGCTTCTCGTGATTAAAATTCAATAGCAAAGGGAGCTATTTATGGAACTAAAAATACGCAAAAACGGCGAAATTTACATTATCGATGTTAACGGCGAAATGGACTTGTATAATTCCTACAAGCTCAAAGAACTGGTAATGAAAATGCTGGAAAAAAATGTAAAAAAGTTCATAATTAACTTAGAACAAGTTGATTACATTGACTCTTCCGGAATTGGTGCATTAATTTACATCTGTTCAACAATTAAAAAGATGAATTTGAAATTATCAATTTCTAACATCCATGGTTCGGTAAAAAAAGTTATTGAACTTACAAAATTAATGGGATATTTTCCAATTGCCAATAGTATTGAAGAAGCCCTTTTGATGATTCAAGACTAAATTTTGTACTATTTAGTTGCAAAATGTGCAATTATAGTATCCTCTACATTTTTATAAGGAGAAAATTTATGGTGATAAAAGAATTACGTTCAGATGATAACGATCCTTTGTTTGACAGAACAAATATGCTATATAAGGAGTTTCCATCCGATTTTCGTCAAATTCGCTATTTTACTCTTTTAATTGTGCAATCTGCACCAATTGAAATTAAAGAAATTAACCTTTTGGAACAACAAATTAGTGAAGTTATAAAAAATGCCGTAAAACACGGTAATAACTGTGACATTAATAAAAAAGTAAAAATTTGGTATTCATTCAGTCCAACTCACGCACATCTTATTGTTGAAGATGAAGGCGAAGGTTTCCAAAATTTGGAAAAATGGAATGACTTTAATCGCAAACGTCTAGAATGTTTACACAAACAAAATTTTGAAGAATTAGCTAATTTCGTTTCATTCCGTACAATTAAAAGCGATGACCAAGACGGTGGTAACGCTTTATTTGCTGCATTGGAATATTGGAACGGAGGCTTTGTATACAATAAAAAACGTAATGGCGTTGCAATGTTGAAAAAATTTCAACAAAAACGCTTTGGTGTTACAATAGACGGTGAATAAAATCATTAAAAAAAAAGGAACATATAGCTTTGTTTTTACAAATATATATTGTTCCTTTTTTTTACTTTATTTTTTGTAACATTATTTCCTAAAAAGCTATTTTTTTCTTGTCAAATATTAAAGAGCTATCTCAAGAACTTCTTCAACTCTACTTACCGGATAAAAATTAATACCTTTTTTTACATGGTCCGGAATTTCATCTAAGTCTTTTTGATTTGCTTTTGGAATAATAATATGTTTAATCTTATTACGACGTGCAGCAACAGTTTTTTCTTTCAATCCGCCAATAGCTAAAACCTGACCTGTTAATGAAAGCTCACCTGTCATTGCTAAATCTTTTTTTATTACTTTATTCGACAACAAAGACATAAAAGTTGTAACCATTGTAATTCCTGCACTTGGACCATCTTTAGAAGTAGCACCTTCAGGAATGTGCAAATGGATTGAATTTTTTTCAAACCAATCCGGAGTTTTTGTTCCATTAACAATAGCATACTTTTTACACCAACTAAGTGCAATCGATGCACTTTCTTTCATTACGTCTCCCATTTGACCGGTGAGCGTAATTCCTCCTTTTCCATTTTCATATGCAATTGCTTCAAGTATTAATGTATCACCACCCATACTTGTCCACGCTAGTCCTATAGCTGTTCCGGCCTTATCTGCAACTTTAATTTCACTTTCATCAAAAACAGGTTTTCCTAAATATTTGGTAACTTCAGCATTCGTTATTTCAATTTGCGTTGATAAATCTTTTTTTTCCGTTACCAATTCCGTAGCATATTTTCTATTAATTTTATCAATAACTTTTTCCAAATTACGCACACCGGATTCACGTGCATAATTAGACACAATTGTAATTAATGCCTCTTTTGAAAACTTTACTTGTCTATTTTTTAAACCGTGTTTTTTAATGCTTTTTGGAATAAGATATTTTTTTGCAATTTTAATCTTCTCTGTATCAACATATCCGGAAAGCTGAATAATTTCTGCTCTGTCCAAAAGCGGTAAAGGCACAGTATCCAATGTATTAGCTGTAAGGATAAAAAGCACATTTGAAAGATCAAATGGTAAATCTAAAAAATTGTCACGGAATGCTTCATTTTGTTCAGGGTCTAAAACTTCAAGCAAAGCACTTGCAGGATCTCCGCTGTGACTTGAACCCATTTTATCTACTTCGTCTATAAGAAATACTGGGCTTTTTGATTTTGTAATTTTCAAACCTTGAATTATTTTTCCACTCATCGCACCAATATACGTGCGTCTATGACCTTTAATTTCAGCCTCATCACGCATACCACCAACAGAAAACCGAAAAAACTGTTTATTCATAGCCCCGGCAATTGAACGACCAACACTAGTTTTACCAACACCCGGAGGTCCTACTAAAAGTATGATTGAACCTTTATTATCTTTTTTTAATAGACGCACTGCCAAATATTCAATTATTCTTTTTTTAACTTCTTCTAAACCATAATGGTCTTTTTCCAAAACTTTTTGAGCATTTTCAATATCATAGACTTCTTTTATTTCATCATTCCAAGGAAGAGAACAAACAGTCTCAAGGTAATTTCGTGATATAATAAACTCACTTGAGTTTGGTTCCATAAGTGAAAATTTTTCCAACTCACTTTCTAGCGTTTCTTTTATTTCACCTGTAAAATTGAAACTTGCAATTTTTTCAGAAAATCGTGCATGATCAGAACTCTTTGCGTCTGTTGTCATACCTAATTCTTCTTTAATTGTTTTTAATTCCTCTTTTAAGAAATATTCACGTTGATTTTTTTCTATGCGATCATTAAGCTCATTTTGAATCTTTTTTTGAATGCGTAATAACTCTTGTTCTTTTTTTATAAAAACTAAAACAGTTTCCATGCGTTGACGAACATTTGTCATCTCTAAAACGCGTTGTTGTTCATCTTTATCAATATTTAAAATAGATGCTATAAAGTCTGCAATTTTACCAGGATGATCTATGTTCACCATGTTAAGCCGCATTTCCTCAGAAAAAAGTGGATTGTTTTCCGAAACTTCTTTCATTTCACTAATAAGTGCACGGGTTAAGGCTTTTACTTCAAAACTATCGTCTTCTTCATCATCAAGATAATCGACAACGGCAACCATAGGAGAAGAATCATTCAATGTTTTTCTAATTTTAAAACGTTTAATTGTGGAGATAAAAACATTAACTCCACCGTCCGGCAAATTTATTTTTTTTATTATGCGAGCAACAGTCCCCACTTTATACAAATCCTTCATAGTAGGATTGTCAGTTTCTTCTTTGAGCATAACAATTCCAACTAATCCATCTCCTTCATACGCTTCTTCTATTGCTTTTGTGTCATCGGGAGCATTTATCATAATTGGTGCAAAAATGCCAGGAAAAATAGGACGTGATTGTAGTGAAATTAAAAGTAATTTGTTTGATAATGTTTGTTCAACCGGTACAATTGTTGGATCAGCCATGAAATCTCCAAAAAAAACTATATTATATTTATATATATTAATATAATAAATTAATAAGAATAATTCAATTAAAAATTTAATATTAATTAAATTCTATTTTTTTTGCAATTGTGCACTAATAAATAATTCATCTTGATACCATTCAATTCGCAAAGAAAATTCTTCAGTTTTATAACCTTCACATAAAATTCGCACTTTGTGAATTGTGCCACTAGAAAGTAATTCAGGTTTTACATCCGTAAGATTAGTCCAATGTCCATTATACAAAATTAAAAACTTTGCTTTTCCTGAAATATTCTCTTTAGTTTCTGCATCAAAGGCAAATGGTTTAACAGAAAGAATGCGTCGTGCATTTTTTAAAAAATCTAAATTCACTACTTCTGCTTTTTTGCCAACAACAATTGACTGCCACCAGATATATGGACCTGTAACTACTTTTATTCTATAATTGCCGGGTTTTAAATATACATTTTTTGTGTAATAATTTTTATTAATTTTTGCACTTTGAAATTTAGTAGCCGAACTTTTTTCTGTTGGCAAAAAAACACGTCTAGTATTATCTACTTCAGGAATATTAGCTGCATCATTTACAAAGAAAAATGCACGGATTGGCAAATCTGCATTGCTTGAGGCAGAAGAAGGTAAACTCATTGTAAGTTTTACAGGCGTAAACCATGGTTTTAAAATTGTTTCGTGGATTATTCCGTTTTGCCAGGAAATAACAAACAAACCAAAAGTTAAAATCGCATAAAGACTTCCCTTTGCAACTCTTTTAAGAAATTTATTTCGTTCATTAAAAACCGGTTCTGTATATTTTTCTGTACAAATACCATTTTCCAATTCTTTACGAATGTTTTCTGTGTCATATTTTGCAAGATATTTATTAACACGTTTTAAAATTTGATTTGCAGATTGAAATCTTTTACGTGGATTCGGCTGAATCATTTTCTTTATTAATCTTGATACTTCAGATGGTATATTTTTTTCTAATTTTTCCGGAGCAACATATTTTCCTTTTTGAATTAGCGATATTGTTTCCGGAGAAAAACTTCCCGGAAAAGGTTTTTTGCCAGTAACTATTTCATAAAGCATAACACCCATAGCATAAATGTCTGCTCTACCGTCAACACTTTTTGTGTCAGTAAATTGCTCCGGCGGCATATATGAAGGTGTGCCTAAAGTAATACCTGCTTGAGTTAATTCAGAATCAACAGTGGATTCTTTTTCTGTAGATGCTATTCCAAAGTCAGCAAGCTTTACTTCTCCACGTCTCGAAATTAACAAATTACCGGGTTTAATATCTCGATGAACAATTCCATTTTCATGAGCATATTTAAGAGCAAGACAAGCATCACGAAAAATTAACATGGCCGTTTGTGCAGAAAGTTTTTGTCTTTTTTTTAAATATTTATCCAAAGACATTCCGTCAACGTATTCTAAAACAATATAATGAAAAGTAGCCTCAGTAAAATAATCAAACAAATGAACAATGTTTGCGTGATGCAAGTCAAGCAAAATACGTGCTTCACGTTTGAATCTTTCGCGTACTGCAGCATTGCCACGCATAGTTAATTTTTTAATTATTATAAAACGCTTTAACTGTGGATGTACTGCTTTATAAACAATTCCCATTCCTCCACGTGCAATTTCACTAACAACTTTATATTTGCCTATCATTGCCGGAATTTCTGCCATATATATTTCCTTACAAAATAAATTTACAATCTTATAAATCCTGTTTCAAAATCAAAATATTGATTTTCTTCAATAATAACAATTGTCATCAAATACGGATTATGAAATTGAACAAAATGATTTTCTTCATTTACATTATAAATTTCTGCTACGGGCCTGTGGCCGGCAAAATACCAAGATAAATTAAAATTTTTGCAATATTTTTTTAACATTTTTTTTACAACTGTAGTTTTAGCAAATCCGTTTTGCGTCCATGTTAAAGCATTAACAAATTCAGCATTTAAACTTGCATTAATTAACTCTTTTTTATTTAGAAAAAAAAGTGGCTCAGCATGACTTGTTAAAAATCTTAAGTCATTAACAAAAAGAGGTAATAATTTTTCAAAGTTTGAATAAAGTTCAGTTACTTCAAGGCCATATTTTTCAATCATAAAATCAAAAGTCATATCGCCTTCAAAAACAAATTTTCTAAAACTATGATTACCACCATAACTTTCATTTAAAATATTTTCATGATTGCCTTTTAAATAATGAAAATTTTCAGAAAAATTATTTTTCAGCATCATCACTAATGTCATTGTTGAAAGACCTTCAGCCATTTCTTCATTCATTGCCTTACTATCGATTATGCCATTTTTATATTGTTCAAAAGCATCTATCCATCTATCTCTTGCACGAATTTCAGAATGCAGCCCATCTCCTAAACAAATAATACGTACGGTTTTTTCTTGTAAATGTTCATATACGGTTTTTTCATTAAACGTTTGTTTTAAGAGTTTTTCAAGAAAATCACTTCGTGCATGTAAATCCGGAACAATGATTGTAAAAGCTTGGTCGGGAAACTCAAGCAAAGAACCTGCTTTCCCATTTATATTTTTTTTGCGATAAGTTATACTTTCATTTTCTAAAATATTACATACAGAATTTAGCAATGTTATAAATTCATCTTTTTGAGGAAGTTCATTTTTTTTCCATTCGGACAGAAATTGCTCAATACTTTTTTTCATATTATTTTCGCAAAAAAAATTATTTAGTAATTATGAAAAAACCAAATGATCCGTACCAATTGTTACAGTATCGCCGGAATAAAGTTTATAATATTTTTCAGCAACAATTTTTTTACCATTAAGCATAGTACCGTTTGTTGAACCTGCATCTTTCAAAAAATATTCATTATTTATTTTTTGAATAATTGCATGTTGGCGACTCACTAATTTATTATCGATTACGATATTATTTTCAGGAGAACGCCCAATTGTAATTTTTGCCACTAAATTAATTTTATTATTATTAAACTTTAAATAAGAAACGACATCTGTTTCTTTCATTTTTTCAAGTCTCTGTCCCACAGGGCTTGATGTAATAATTGTTTCGTCCATATATATATTATAAACTAAAAAACCTGAAAAGACAATAATTTTTTATGAATTATATTTTGCAGTAACAACATCGTCAATTACTTTTTCTTCAGCATCTAATACTTCTTTTTTCCATTGCACTATTTTTTTTTCTTTAAGTTTTGAAAGTACCTTACGATTTTTCATTTTTTCAGAAAAAACTTTTCGTTTATTTTCAATAATAATTTCAGCCTGTGCTATTTCTTCTATTAATTGTTCTTTTAGTAAATCCAGACGCATACAATAATTATCAATTGTAACTAAATCACTGACCGTTGCATTTGATGTTCGCATACGATTTGCTTGTACTCTTTCTTGTGCAACATTTTCCAGCTCAAGTTTTAATCTGTCTCCTTCTGCTATAGCCTTTCCCAAGTCAATTTTTGCTTCTTTTTCTTCAAACTCACGGAGTCTTAAAACTTTTTCTAACGAAAAATTAAATTTTTTCATAAGCTTTTATCACCTTAAAAGTTGATTATCAAGTTTTAAGTTTTTAGAATGAGATTTTTTTTCATCGGAATCTTTTGAATCTTCTGTCATATTTTTTTCATCATCATTATTTTTTTTTTCATTTTTTTCAATTATATCATTTTCAGATTTTTCATTAGTTAAATTATTCTGTAACATACCATCTGCATATTCACTTTCAGGAATTTCAACTCCAACAATTTTTCCTAAACGTTGAATTGTTTCAACGATTGAAACTTTTTCAAATTCTTCTTGAATTAAAAATTCTTCTATAGCAGGATGTAATTCAATTGCTTTATCAATATCTGCGTCACTACCTTTTTGATAAGCACCTACTGAAATCATATCTTCATTATTTGCATAAGTCGCAATATATTTTCGCATAATACCACATGCTTTTTGAGTTTGAACGCCTGTAACACGTTTTGCTAAACGACTAATGCTTGATAAAATATCAACAGCGGGATAGTGATAACTATGAGCCAAAGCACGAGAAAGAACAATGTGGCCATCTAAAGTTCCGCGCACTTTATCTGCAATCGGTTCGTCCATATCATCGCCATCAACTAAAACCGTATATAATGCAGTAATTGAGCCAAATTGATTTGTACCGGGGCGCTCAAGAAGTTTAGGCAAAAGTTCGAACACACTTGGCGGATATCCGCGTTGTGCAGGCGGTTCTCCCGATGCAAGTCCTATTTCACGCTGTGCATGTGCAAAACGAGTAACAGAGTCGAACATGAGCATTACATCTTTGCCTTGGTCACGAAAATATTCAGCAATGGCAGTAGCAGTATAGCCTGCACGAAGACGTGCAATTGAAGATTGGTCAGACGTGGATGAAACAACTACAGAACGCTTGAGTCCTTCCTCTCCTAAATCACGTTCCAAAAAGTCAATAACTTCACGACCGCGTTCACCCACAAGAGCAATAACATTTATGTCCGCATTTGTATTGCGAGCAATCATGCTAAGTAATGTGGATTTTCCCACTCCGGAACCTGCAAAAATACCCAAACGCTGGCCTTTTGCAACAGAAAGTAAACTATCAATGGAGCGCACACCGGTTACGATTCTTTCAGTAATTTGTCTTCTTTCTAAAGGAGCCGGAGGAGACGCTGTTGTCGGATACCATTTTCCTGTTACAACATCACCTTTGCCATCTATTGCTTTTCCTGTCGCATCCAAAACTCGTCCTAAAAGTTCATTACCTACAGGCACTTGAAGGACTTGACCCGAAGCAACAACTTCGCAATCAATTTCAATTCCCTTTGTTTCACTATATGCCATGAGTTTGACAGTGGTGCCATCAAGACCGACAACTTCTGCTAAAATATTTTGCTTTAAATAAGGTAGTTTAATTTTACAAATTTCACCGATAACAGCCTGCGGTCCATGACTTTCAATAAGCATGCCCTGCACTTTTGTAACACGCCCTGTATAGTGAATTGTTTCTGCATGTTTTACCGTATTAATATATTTAGCAAAAAGATTTTTCATATTTGCACCTTTTGCACATTATATTTCACCGGCAGAAGTGGCACCTGACGGATTTCTTATTACAGTTTTTATTGGAGAAATTTCCAAAATCTTTTGTTCAAGTTCGGTAAGTTGACTTGAAATGCGTGCATCTATTGTACCAAAATCTGTTTCAACAATGCAGCCACCTTTTTCAACGGTCGAATCTTCTGCAATTGTAATATTTTTTACACTTTCAACAGCTTCCGTAAATTCTTTAATATGTTCCGATGTAAGTTTTGCGTCTGCCATATTTACACGAATTGTAACATCACCACGCCCCTTCACTTTTTTTAACGCTTGCACAACATTAGCAATGATGACACTACGTTGACTTTCAGAAATAATTTTAACTACTTTACGAGATATAAGTAAAACCAGTTCAATAATTTGATACTCAGTTTCATCTAATATTTCTTGCCTTTTATCCAATATTTTTCCTAAAATAACGTGCAAGCGTTCTATTAATCTATTCACTTCACCTTTGCCGTCATCAAAACCTTCTTCGCGTCCCTGCGAAAATCCTTCATTATATGCTTCATCGAGGAGTTTTTTTCTTTTTTGCTCACCTTCTTGAATTAAATCCAAACTTTTCTTTTCAGCTTCATGAATAATTTCCGCCGCTTCATCTTCAGCTTGTTGCTTTAAAACTTGTGCACGATCCGTTTGTCGCTTTACTTCATCAAAGGCCGCCTGTTCAGCTTCTTTTACAATATTGGACGCCTCTTCTTTAGCATCTTCTAACATTTGTTGTTTATCAATTGCCCACTGAGCTTTAAATGCTTCCGCTTCACGACGCAACTCATCTGCAGTAGGTCCTGTATATTCAGGAATGTCATCAATAATTTCTTCAGGCTCCGGATTTGCAAAACTACGAGAAAGATTTAAAATAACTTTTTCGTCTGATTTTTTTACTTCTGTTGGTCTAAAAACTGATTTTGCCATAAACTACACCACCAATTCATCTTCACCGGAACGAGCAATAACAATTTCGCCCGAATCTTCAAGACGACGAATAGTAGAAACAATCTTTTGCTGAGCTTCTTCAACATCTTTCAAGCGAATAGGACCCATAAATTCCATATCTTCTTTTAACATACTTGCAGCACGTTTTGACATATTGCGGAAAATCTTATCTTGAACTTCAGTATCAACAGCTTTAAGTGCTTTTGCCAATTCTTGTGTATCCACTTCACGCATAACTTTTTGAATTGCACGGTCGTCGAGCATAACAATATCTTCGAAAACGAACATACGTTTTTTGATTTCTTCCGCTAAATCCGGATCTTCTTCTTCCAAAGATTCTATAATTGTTTTCTCTGAAGAACGGTCAACTAAGTTCAAAATTTCAACGATGCTCTCAACACCACCGGCAGCAGTATAATCTTCACTGGACAGTGTAGAAAGTTTCTTTTCAAGAACACGCTCAACCTCACGTAAAACATCCGGTGAAGTTCTATCCATTGTTGCAATGCGTCGAGCTACCTCACTTTGAATTTCATCAGGCAAATTCTGTAAAATTACAGATGACTTATTCGGTTCCAAATAAGCTAAAATCAAAGCAATTGTTTGAGGATGTTCTTGCTGAATAAAGTTCAATAAGTGTGCAGGATCGGTACGGCGAATAAAATCAAAAGGACGCACTTGTAACGAAGATGTAAGACGATTGATAATGTCCATTGCTTTTTGACTGCCCAAAGATTTTTCCAAAAGTTCACGTGCATAATCAATACCACCTGTTGTAATAAAGTTTTGAGCAGTCATCAATTCTTGAAACTCTTCCAGAATAGCTTCTTTTAACTCAGAATCTATTTTTTCCAAACGAGCAATTTCAAAAGTCAACGTTTCAATTTCATCTTCACGTAAATGTTTGAAAATTTCTGCAGATAACTCCGAACCAAGTGAAACCAAAAAAATTGCGGCTTTTTGGCGTCCATTTAAACTTTTGTAATCTTTTCCTTTTTTTGTGCCTGATGATGTAACGGATGATTTTCCTTTTGCCTGAGCCATTTTTTATTCCTCCATCAACCAAGTGCGAATGAGCATTGCAACATCTTCAGGATGTTCTCTTGCCATCGTAATAGCATTTTCCTGCAACTCTGCACGACGTCGTTCTTCAACTGACATGGTAACATCCATATCCTCGTTTCCGGCATTAATCAACATAGCATCGCGTTGCATTTGTAATTCACGCAATTGCTTTTCTTGTCTTTCGCGACGTCGTCTTTCCATCTCTCTTGAAACAATACGAACAATTAAGAAAGCCAAAAGCACAATAGCAATGCCGGATAAAATATATACAACTGTCCTTTTTGTTTCTTCTTGTTTAAAGAAATTATTATCATTCTCTTCAAATTCTTGCTGTCTGTCAAACTGAATATGCTCAACAACAACTTCATCTCCCCTTTCTTTGTTACAACCTGCGGCTTTTTCAACAATGTTTTTTACAGAATCCAATTCAATTTGTGTAACCGGGGTATATTCGCGAACACGCCAACCATCTTCGCCTATTACAAACTTGCCGTCTTTGCGTAATAGCTTCCACTTGCCGTCTATACCAACAGAAACAGTTATTCTTTTAATTTGCGGACTAACTTCCTTTGTGATTTGCTTTGTGTTTACAACTTCGTTATGTGTTCTACTTGTTTCTTCTGAAGTACCAATTAAATTACTCATATCAGAATACACAGGAGGATTTTGCCCTTCAACACCGGCAGGACCTTCAGGGTTCTTTGCAGTTCCCGTCCATTTTTTTTCGATTACCTGTTCGGAAATTGTAATTGACTCACGAATAATTGAGTCATCATAAGGCGTATCCGGATTATCTTCTTTCATTATAATAGGAGTATGTTCTGTAGCAGATATATGTTCTTTGGACATGTCCATTTCTATGACAACGTTTAAACCCGAAAGACGATCTAATGTGAACATTTTTGCTAAAGACTCTAAAATTTGTCCGCGTAATTTTGCTGTTTTTTCGTCAATAAACTTTTGTTCTCTTTTTAAAATATCAACACGTTCAATTTCCGCCATACCTTCAAAATCATTAAGAATATTTCCCGATGTATCGGCAATAACAAGATTTTCAGCATTCATACCTGGCAAACCCTTTAAAATGAGTCCCTGAACACCTTTAATTTTCTTTTTATTACTTGCAAAATCACTGCCGGGTTTTAACATCAAAGTAACAGCACAGCTTGCAGGCTCCTGATTTTCTTTGAGTAATTCTTTTTTAGGCATATTAAGTGTTACAACTGCTTTTTCAATATCATCAATAGATTCAATTTGTCGTGTAATTGCGTCTGTAATGGAGCGCTGCAAGTTGATATTTCGCTCAAAATCCGTAGTTGTCCAACGTTCTATATCAAATAAAACCCAAGGATCAACATTACCCGGAGTTAAATCTTCACGCTCTAAAATAGCAATTGCACGTCTTCTTGCAGTTGCATTTTCAACAGAAAGTTCATTTGTTGTTGAATTTACAGTAACTTTTATATTTTCCTTTGCAAGAACGGCAATAATATTTTCACGCTGAGTTTCGTCACTAACAGGAAACAAAACTTCCGTAGATGGGGAAGAAGAAAATGAAAATGCAATGATGATTAACCCAACTACCGCTACAACAATCCCGATGAGAATAATTTTTTGAACAATAGACCATTTTGCCCACAGTTCTTTAATTTTAGCAAAAATCTTTTTGAACCATTCGTTCATCATGCCCTCCCGAGAACGAATAAAAATACTTTAATAAGGTATTATATCACATAAGTAAGAATTTGAAAAGGCATATTTTGTAAAATGTCATCAATTTTTAGAAAAACAAAATAATTTGTTATTTCATTAAATTTCTAACAACTTCTTTATTATACTTGCAATATATCACGATTTGATAATATGTCAACACTTTTTTTTAAAATTTACCGAAACAACCCCTAAAGCCATTGCTTAAGTACTTTCCTTTCTAAAATTGGTTCAAAGTGATACGAAAAACTATTCTTAAACGAAAACTCTTTGCTTAAAACCGGATATAAGTTCGTGAATTCTGCAATCGAAGCATCATACGTATCACGATATCTATAGAGAAATTTAGGGAAATACTTACTTCGATCTATTACATTAATATCGAGCGTACCACCATAGCAAATACGCCCTTTTTCAACCTCAACTTCGATTGGCTCCATTTCAAAATCAAAAGGATCATAATATGCAAATCGTATCGCATACTTCCCTTCTTTTACTTTTATAGTAAATAAATTGTTGCCTTCGTTAATCTTTGTAAAAACCGCAACCGCTACAGAAAAGGACCTTTGTCACTTGGAGTGTTTCTCGGAAAAATTGATATTGACCAGCCGGTTTGATCGATTACAATATTAAAAAACAACACACAGTTGTCATGATTAAAATCAGAGTCTATTTTGTCAGGAATGTTAGTAGACGCACAGGATACAAAAGAGAACATAATAAGTAGAAGAAATATGTTTTTTTAGTTTTTTCATAGTAATTATTTTCTTTTTTCAAAAAAGTATATGTAAATACTTTATATTATTAGCATCCAACCCTTAAAGATAAAAGTAGTAGTAAAAAATTAGATTGGTCTTAATGGGACTTCATTAATAAACAACGTTACACCTTTCGGCAATATTGCTATAATAGCAGAAACTATTTTATTCCACCAAGATATTAATTTAGGAACAATAAACGTTGCAACTTCAGGAGTAAAAACGTTATAAAAAAAACAACACCAATAGTAGCTGCTGTTGCCAAACCTACAATTTTAATCCAAAACATCTTTATTAAGGATAAACTCTCAATGTCCGGTCAGAAAAAAATTTTAAACAATTATAACTTGCTTAATTTATATATGACACCAATATGCCACACACTCGATTCAATACCCGGAATATATCCTGAAATTATTTGAGCGGATGAATCCGTTATTCCCACCTCACGCACATACGTATTTGCATTTGAACCGCTTTTTGTATATTCATAAGAAAAAATTAAACCGAATATTTTAAAATGAAACCGCAATTCCACCCCAAAAGAAAAACCGCCTCTCATTTTGTCATCAAATTGCTTATTTCTTAAGTAATGAGTATCAATGCAATGTGCAAAAATATATGGACTATATTTTAATGTTCCACAAACTAATGCATTTTGCCTAAAATCATACTCTATCTGAAATTTTAAAAACGGACTTAGAATATGTTGCTCATAACTTATGACATTCCCTGCTATATTTTTCTTTTCTTCACTTCCGGTCCATGAAAATCCTGCTTCCGGAATTTGCACATAGCCATCCCATGCAGAATATTTTCTCATTTGATACTGTCCGCCAAAAAGTGGAACAAGTGAAAGCCTCCCAATATCAATCACATATCCAAAATCAATACAAAAACAACAGTCGTTATCAACATGATTTGTATGATTAGAATATTGCGAGACGGCACCCGATAAAAAATAGTCATAATCTGTCATCGTTCCAATCGCATTCGGTATTACAAATTGCGTTTTAAAAAGAGATATAAAATTAAATAAAATAATTTTTTCCTCAATTCCTAAATCGATACTTACAGGAGCAGACCAATTAAGTCGACTCACGGGAGCATACTTACCATCAAGTTTTTCACACACTGTAGTATTTTGAAGCCCCAGAAAACATGATGAAGAAAAAGAAACATTCTCTGCACCTGCATACATTTGCAAAACTGTACAGACACAGAGAATGATACTCGCTAAATAACTACGGAAGTACTTCAAAATTTTCTATTTTAAATTCAATAATTCCACCATTTCCCACCAAACCTTCTTCCATCAATAAGAATTCATTCTTGTAATACGAAATAAATGGTGCTGTATTAATGAATTCAAATGTAAAGTTTGCATAATAACAATCCGGACGTTTTTCATACGATTCATACGCACTTTCTTTAGAATTTTCAATGGACTCATATACTTTTTCTATTCGAAGATTTTCAAGAATTCCTTTCATGTTTTGTTCAAAATAAAATTTATCTTGTTCTGTTATCATTGATTCTTCTTCATTTTCACTTTCTCTTAGCGTATACTCAATAGTGTTTTCTATTACCGTGACATCTGCTATTGCTTTATATGGAGGATAGCAATCCAAAGAAAATGTATATGAATAATTAGCTATGCCACTGTTA
>JAAYNH010000090.1 GCA_012520945.1 Treponema sp.
TACTACTTATCTTGCGAGTTTGCTTGGCAAACATCGATTATTAAATGTGCTTTTTCACTTCGTTGCAAAAGCACTAAAAAATATTTATCGAGATTTGAAAATCTCTTCAAAATATTTTTTTGGGGGAAGTATGAAAATTGCTTTAGTAGGTTATGGTAAAATGGGACATATGATAGAAACATTTGCCAAAAAACGTGGTAATAATATTGTTACAATAATTGATTCATATGCAGAAGGTGCAATTGTTAAAACAAGTGATCCAAAAGAAATCGCAAATGCAGTGAAAGATTTTGGAGCTGAAGGTGTTATAGAATTTACACATCCTGATGCAGTTTTAAATAATATAAATGCTCTTTTGAAAACAGGTATACCGATTGTTGTAGGCACAACAGGTTGGAATTCACATATTGATACAGTAAAAAAATGGGCAAAAGAAAATAACAATTCACTTTTTTATGCAGCCAATTATTCAATTGGAGTAAATTTATTTTATAAAATTATTGAAGCGGCAAGTATATTGATTAAAGATTATGATGAATACGATTGTGCCGTGTGGGAAGCTCATCATAATCAAAAAGCGGATAGTCCTTCAGGAACTGCCTTGGAAATTGCAAATCGACTTCTTGCTACAAATCCAAAAAAAACTAAAATAATTAAAGATGCGTTTCATTCAAAGCCTAAAGAAAATGAATTACATGTTTCAAGTACACGTATTGGTTCTGTGCCTGGAACACATACAGTTTTTTTTGATTCATTTGCCGATTCAATTGAATTGACACATACTGCTAGAAGTCGTGAAGGTTTTGCATTAGGTGCCGTTAGAGCTATTGAGTGGCTATTTGAAGGATTAAATAAAGGAAGTCTTTCATACGGTGAACTTTATACTATGGAAGATATGCTTTACTGATGCAAGAAAAATTAAAATATAATTGTATAATGATTCTCGGACCTACTGCTGTTGGAAAAACTCAGTTAGCAGTTCGCCTGGCAAATTTATTTGATGCACAAATTATTAGTGCAGATTCACGGCAAGTGTATAAAGGTTTGGATTTAGGCTCCGGAAAAGATATTGCAGATTATACAATTATAATTGAAGGTAAAACAAAAACTATTCCATATCATTTAATTGATGTAGCAACTTTATCTACAGAATATTCCGTTTATGATTATCAAAAAGATTTTTATAAAATTTTTACATTACTTAAAGAAAATAAAATTTTTTCAATCATATGTGGCGGAACCGGAATGTATTTAGATTCAATTGTTCGCGGTTATGATTTAGTTGAAGTGCCTGTTAATCAAAAATTACGTGATGAATTAAAAGGTTTATCTTTAGAAGAATTAATACAAATTTTAAAAAAAGAAAAAGGTGATAATCTTCATAATAAAACTGACATTGAAGAACGACACAGAGTTTTACGTGCAATTGAAATTACTATGTTTGAAAAATCTTCTGAATGTGAAATATTAAAAGCAAAAATGCCTAAACGACCGGATATTCGTCCTTTTATAATTGGAACAACATTTCCTCGTGATATTATTCGGCATAACGTAAGAGAAAGATTAAATGCACGACTAAAAGATGGTATGATTGATGAAGTTAAAGGATTACACGAAAGTGGTGTTAGCTGGGAGCGTTTGGAAAGATTAGGACTTGAGTATAGATTTGTGTCGGAGTTTTTGCAAGGTAAAATAAAAAATTATGATGAACTTGTAAAACAACTTTCAATTGCAATTGGTCAATTTGTTAAAAGACAAGAAACGTGGTTTCGTGGTATGGAAAGAAAAGGCGTTAAAATTCATTGGTTGGAACATGATGGTAGTAAAGTAGATTCTTCACCGGAAAGACGCTTGATTGCAGCTAAAAAAATATTATCGGAACATAATTTAAATGAAAGATATAATTTCGATTTATAAAAATAAACGCTCATATTTTTCTAAAAGAACAGAAAAAATTTTTGAAATAATTAATGAAAATAAATTGGATGAAAAAAAAATTTCAAAAAACAATAATACGTTCAGTATTGCCATTTGTATTCCCGTTAGAAATGAATATCCTGATTTTTTTTCTACACTAAAATCAATTAAAAAAAGTGTAGAATTAATTAATAATGATATGCTTATTTATGTAATATGTATGATAAATTCGAGTGAAGATTCTTCAATTGATGAAATTTATAATAACAAACAAATAATTTTAAAAATCTATGAAGATAAAAATAATTATCCATTTAATATAATAATAATTGAAAATAAATTTTCAAAAAATGATGGTGTAGGTCTTGCACGAAAAATTGCAATGGATTTTGCTTTAGAAATTAATTGTGATATTTTAGCATGTTTAGATGCAGATACATTAGTTGAAAAAAATTATTTGACTGAAATTATCAATTTTGCAAAATATGTTACTCAAAAAAACACACCTCAATTTGCATTAACAAATTTTTCTCATCAATTTGCAAAAAATAATGAAGAACAAAAAGCTATTAATTTTTACGAATCTTATTTGCATGAACACAGTTTAAAATTAAAAGAATGTGGAACTCCTTTTTATCATATTGCTTTAGGTCCAACAATTATTACAACAGCAAAAAACTATTGTGTTTGTGGTGGAATGAATGAAAAACTTGCAGGGGAAGATTTTTATTTTTTGCAAGCATTAATTAAAAATTCAATACAATCCGGATTGGATTTTTCAAATTGTGCTTTATTATTAGATACAATTGTAAAACCTTCTTCACGAATTTCAAAACGTGTTCTTTTTGGTACGGGAACTAAAATTGAAAGTATTGTTAATGGAGAAAAAGATGCTTGTGAAAAATATACAGATGAATGTTATATAATTTTAAAAAATATTTTTTTAATTTTAGACAAATCATTAAAAACAAAAAGCCCTTATGATTATTTTTCACAAGAGCTTTATAAACAAAAAAATATATATGATTTTTTCGTGCAAGATAATTTTTTTGACAAATGGAAAAAAATATGTAACTGTTTTTCAAATGATTTTAAAAAACTTAAAGTTGCTTTTCATGTTTATTTTGATGGATTAAAAATTATCCGTCTATTTCATTACATTATGAAAAATTAAGCAACGTGTGCAAAAGAAGGATTTTCTATTTTTGTCAAATATCCGGTACGAAGACAACTTTCAAATAATGTTGCAGAAATAAAGTCAGTTGTTTCATCTCTGTATCCGTCTTTGTCACGAACAATTTTTACAATGTATCCACCGTCCATTTCTCTCATAATTTCCATATAATCTGTTGAGTTTGCATGACTTTTTAATGAATAGTATCCCATAATTTTCCTCCATGTTAAAATAAGGTTCATCAATTTATCATTACATATATATTTTCGGAATTAATTATAAAGAGTTTAGCAGTTTTTTATTTTGTGTTATAATTAATTTATGCTTTGTGATTGTCATAGCCATAAAATTTCTGAAAATAAAATTTGTCTTTGTTCACTAAATTTTAAAGAATGGAAAAAAAATCAATTACTTAAAAATAATTTTACAAAATGTTCATATGGTATACATCCATGTTATTTAGATAAAAATGAAATAGATAATTTATATTCATTATTAAAAAGTAATCCTGAAAAAATAGATGCAATTGGAGAAATAGGTCTTGATTATTTTAATAATACTCTAATTGAAACAAAAAAATTACAAAAATTTTTTTTTGAAATGCAGCTTGATTTTGCAATTGAATTTAATAAACCCATTATTATTCACTGTAGAAAAGCGGTAAATGATATTCTTTATTTTTCAAGCAAATTAAAAAAAATATCTTCAGTAATATTTCATGAATACTGGGGAACTGTTGTAGAAGCAAATTATTTGTTAAAAAGGGGTGTAAATGCTTTTTTTTCTTTCGGTTCATCAATTTTAAAAGGAAGAAAAAAATCTATTGAGTGTGTGAAACATTTTTCACTTGATTTTTTGTTTGCTGAAACTGATAGCCCTTTTCAAAATACAAAATTAATTGATGTATATAATGAAATTTCAAAATTAAAAAATATGAGTTTAGAAATTGTAGAAAAAAATATTGAAAATAATTTTAATAACGTTTTTTCAGTTCATTTATAGTTATATTAAATGTATTTTTTAATTTTTCCACAAATGTAAATATTGTTTCGTTAATATTAATTTCGTTATTATTATTTAATTCTGTTTTTAAATAATCATTAAGATTTTTTGATTCATCAAAAAGTTTTTCTAATCCTAATGTTCCGGCAACACCTTTGAGCTTGTGCGTCATATTATATAATTCAGAGTAATTTTTAGAATTTAAAAATGATTGTATTTTTTCACTGCTATAAGAATGTTCGGATAAAAACATTTGTACAAGCTCATCATATAAATCTTGCATACCGCCAAATCTTTCAAGAGCTTCTTCCATATTTATAGTTTTTCGTTCTATTAATTTTTCAGACATAAATATCTCCAAAAAAAACTATATATTGTAAAAATCATTTCCTTTATTATCAGTAAGTAAAAATGCAGGTAAGTTTTTTACAGTAAGAAGTCGAACAGCCTCCATACCAAGTTCTTCAAAATCAATAATTTCAACATTTGTAATATATTTTTTTGCAATCAAAGCAGCCGCACCACCAATAATTCCAAGATAAATTCCGCCATATTTTTTACATATATTTGTGAATTCTTTACTTCTGTTTCCTTTTGCTATGGTGATTAATGACGCACCTTGATTCATTAAAAAATCGGCATATGAATCCATACGTTCTGCTGTTGTTGGGCCAAAACTTCCAATAATATAATTTTCAGGAGTTTGTGAAGGACCTGCATAACAAATTGGAAATTTTTTACAATAATCAGGTAAAGATTTACCATTTTCAAAATCTTCTTTCCATTTAGCATGAGCAGCATCTCTTGCAACTAAAATTTTACCATTAATTTGAATTCTTTGTCCGCACTTAATATTTGATAATATTTCTAAAGATTTATTAATACCTTTATTTGTATCTAACGTAATAATATTTTTATTTGTCTTTTTTGCATAAGAAATAGCTTTTTCAAAATTTTTAATTTTAGTTAAATTCTGAATTGTTTTTTCAATATATATTCCTTTTTCATTTATATACATTTCTAAATTTCTGTGAGCAGAACATGAAACACCAATTGAAATTGGACAACTTGCAGCATGTCGTGGTAGACGTAAGACAATTGCGTCTAATGCCATTCTTGTTCCTCCAAATTGTGCTCCAAAACCAGTTTGTTCACAAATTTCCATAACGATTTTTTCCCAGTCTAAATCACGAATTATATTTGAATTTAAACTAAATGAATTATTTATCCGTTCAATTTTTTCTTCGTTATCAAAGCCTGTGCATGTTGCAAGTTTTAAAGCAAATAAATTTTGTTCAGGACTTAAACCACCTATAACAACTCCAATTGTGTATGGTGGACAAGCACTTGTGCCAATTTCATTAATTTTTTGTTTTAAGAAATTATATAATTTTTTTTCATTTAAAATTGTTTTTGTTTCTTGACAAAAAATTGTTTTATTGCTTGAACCACCACCTTTTGCACAACATAAAAATTTATATGTAGGGGAATTATTTTTTGAACTTGTAGAAAAAATTGCAATATTTGCAGGTAAATTATTTTTGGGATTTTTTTCAGCGAATATTGAAGATGGAATGGTTGTGCTAAATCTTAATTTTTTTTCAATGTATGTTTGTGCTATCGCTAATGTAATTGCCTTATTTTCATTACCGTTAATAATAATACCTTCATCTTTCCAAGCAAAAATATTTGCAATGCCTGTATCTTGACAAATTGGTAAATTATATTCAGAAGAAATTTGTGCATTTTTTAAAAGAGTTGCACAAACATATCTGTCATTTTTTGATGCATCTTTATTTAATATTGCACAGATTAATTTTTCAATATGTTTTTTTGTAAAATAAAAAGACAATTTTTCAAAGCACATTTTTATTGCAAGTGTCAAAATTTTTTCATCAAGAATTAAAATATTTTTTTCTTTGTTAATTTGTATAATTTCTGGAGTTTTTATATCATATTTGTTTAGATTTAATTCATCATAAGAAATAAAATCAAATTGCATATTAATATTTTAATATATAATTAATTTTTTGAATACTATTTATATTGAAAAAAAACACTTTTTTGTGTAACATATTATATTGTAAATATTGATTATTTTTGAGGTATATAAATAAAATGAATAAAAAACTAAAAATTTTGCAATTATCAATTTTAATTCTTTCTGCACTTTTTTCAATTTTGCACATAAGTTTTAAGCTTGATATTTCAATAATTGCCTTTTTCATCAGTACAATTTATACAGTCATTATATTTTATTTTGGTTATATTCGTCTTGATAAAAACATTGACATAAAAAAACTTTCTCTAGTACGAAAACTTTATCAATATTTGCCTTTTGTTCAGATTGCTATTTTTGTGTTGCGTCGAGCAGGAGCAAAAGGTTGTAGTTTATCTTTTGATATAATTTGTGAAGTTATTTGGATTTTATCATCGGTAGCATCAATTGTTTTTTTATATTTTATTGATGATAAACGTATTTATAAATATTGTGAAAAATTTTCTAATGCAAAGTCTTCATTACCTGTAATTGAAAAAAATATTAAGAAAAAAATTCTAATAGAAATTTTAGAATGGGTTGATGCTTTTGTTCAGGCTGCTTTTACTGTTACATTAATTAATTTGTTTGTTTTTCAATTATATGAAATTCCGTCTGAATCTATGGTTAGTGAATTTTTAGTTAAAGATAGAGTAGTGGGGGTGAAAATTTTTTCAGGACCAAAGTTTCCATTGTCGGATGCAGGACTTCCACAAATAAAAAATTATAAGCGTGGTGACATTGTAATTTTTAGAAATCCTCATTATAAAAAAGATAGACAAAGTGAAGTAAAAAATTTTGTATATCAATTAGTTTATATGCTAACTTTTACCGGAGTAAATTTAAATGTTGATGAATATGGGAATTTAAAAGCAGATCCTTTAGTAAAACGTGTTACGGGAATGGAAGGTGAACAATTAATGATGCAAGACGGAGTTTTATATTGCCGTACAAAAAATTCACCGGACTTTCAAATTGTGAATGAGGAAAATAAATGGGCTGAATGGAATTTAAATGAACTTCCCAAGGATTTAAAAGCGAAAGTTCGTGATATTCCACTTACTAATGAACAATATAAATTGATGTTAGAGGTTGAAAAAAATAGAAATGCATTGAATTTAATTGATTGTGCAAAAGAAGCAAAGGAAATAGTTTCATCATTTAAAAAATATAATTTAGCCAAACAAAAAAATATTTCAGAAGAAGAAATTACTAAATTTTATAATTTAAATGATTTATATGCATATAATTTGTTTGCAGAAAATGATAAAATTTGTCGTCGTATAATGAGTGTTGACGGTGGTAATCAATGGTTTGAAAAATTTATGACTTCATGGATTGATAATATTCCTGAAGATTTTGATCTTGTAGGTAATAATTTATATGATGATGCAAATTTTCGTCTTAATGTTATGATTAAACTTACGTTTGGAAAATTAATTTTGCGTGATGCTAAACTTATTAAAGAAGGTATGAGTGCTTCTCAAATTATCCGTGACGAACAACGACTTGCATTAATGAAAGAAGCAGAAAGTTTATATATATATGTTATATTACTTGACAGACGCAATATGCCTGTTTTTCCTGCTAATGATACAAATGGAAATCCAAGATATATTCCTGAAAACAATTATTTTTTAATGGGGGATAACAGATTTAATTCTTTAGATATGCGTCATTCATATGATCAAAATATTGTAAATATTTCGTTGTTTGATGAAATGAGTGTAACATATTACACAAATATGTCACCTCAATTTGTTCCGACAAAAGATATTATAGGTACTGCTTCATTGAGGTTTTGGCCTTTGAGTAGATTCGGTTTTACAAATAAAGGAAATGAAAATTAATGTTTAATTCTGTTACCGGAAAAATTACAGGAAAATTTCCTCAACAACTTTTTTTAGAAAATAATGGAATAGAATTTGATTTTCTTATGCCTGATACTTCATTGGAAAAAATTGGCAGTGTAGGAGATACGGTAAAAGTATTTACATGGCTTTATCATAAAGAAGATTCAATGAGACTATTTGGATTTTCTTCCGTTAATGATAGAGAATTTTTTTTAGATTTATTAAAAGTTAATGGCGTTGGTCCTAAAGTAGCGGTAAAAATTTTATCTAATATTTCTTGTAATGAATTAGCAAAGGCATTAGATAATGAAGATATTGCATTAATTGAAAAAGTGCAGGGCATTGGTAAAAAAACAGCACAAAAAATGATGCTTACTTTAAAAGGGAAACTTACGTTAAATGATGAAAATTATGGAATAAGAGAAAAACCAAAATTGAAATGGCAAGATGTTATTACTGCTTTGATAAATATGGGCTATGATAAAAAAAACATTGAAAGTGTTATAGAAAAAATTGAAATTGATGCAAAAAAAGAAATAGCTGAATTTTCTAATGATACACAAAAAGAAGAATTTATTTTTCGTCGTGCAATTGTGGAACTTGCTCAATGATAGATTATACAGATGATTCAAAAATTTTAAGAGCAGATTACTCACATACAGATGACTTTGCAGATGATAGAAACGAAACTTCTCTTCGTCCGCAAATGTTAAATGAATTTCTTGGACAGAAAAAAATTAAAGAAAACTTGAAAGTTTTTATTGAAGCTGCTCGCAACAGAACAGAAAGTTTAGATCATTTATTTTTAATTGGTCCGCCAGGTTTAGGAAAAACTACATTAGCACAAATTACAGCACATGAGCTTGGAGCAGAATTCAAAGTAACAAGTGCACCTGCTTTGGAAAAACCTAAAGATTTGGCAGGCATACTTTCAACTATTTCTGAACGTACTGTTTTTTTTATTGATGAAATTCACAGACTCAAACCCGCGATAGAAGAAATGCTTTATATTGCTATGGAAGATTATGAGCTGGATTGGATAATTGGACAAGGTGCAGCGGCTCGAACAGTTAGAATTCCTTTGCCAAAATTTACATTAGTAGGTGCTACAACAAAAGCCGGAATGGTATCCAGTCCTCTTATTTCGCGTTTTGGAATTGTACAACGATTTAATTTTTATACTACTGATGAGTTAGCAAAAATTATTAAACGTTCATCATCTATTTTAAATGTTTCTGTTGATAATGATGCTGCCGTTTTAATGGCAAGTTGTGCACGCGGGACTCCACGTGTTGCAAATAGAATTTTAAGACGTATGAGAGATTTTGCACAAGTCTTAGGCAATGGAATGATTACAAAAGATATTGTATTTGCCGGACTAAATAAATTAGAAATTGATAATTTAGGTTTAGAAAAATATGATAGAGAAATTTTGTTGTCAATTATTAAAAATTTTGGTGGTGGTCCTGTCGGAGCTGAAACATTAGCAATTTCTATTTGTGAATCAATTGATACATTAGAAGATTATTATGAACCATATTTAATTCAATGCGGACTTTTACAACGAACTCCTCGTGGTAGGATTGTAACAGAAAAGGCATATAAACATTTAGGATTAGAAGGATTTAAAAAAAATGCTGACGAAGGATTTTTATTTTGATTTGCCTGAGGAATTAATTGCACAACATCCAAGTAATGTTCGTGGTGAAGATAGATTGATGTATTTAAATAAGACAAATGGAAATGTAGAGCATTATGAAATTTATGATTTACCGAATTTAATTGATGAAAATACATTAATGGTTTTTAATAATTCACGTGTTCGTCGTTCTCGTGTTTACGGAATAAAAGAAAGTACAAATAAAAAAGTTGAATTTATTTTTTTAAATTCTATTGATAAAGATTGTCGTGTATGGAATGTGATGGTTAAAAATGCAAAAAAACAAAAACCACAAATGACATATAAATTTTTAGATGGTTCTATTGGAGAAATTATTGAAAATGAAAAAAATATTGCAACAGAATTTCGTTCGTTAAAATTTAATTTTGCAATTGATGAAAATTGGTTTGAAAGAAACGGTCATATTCCTTTGCCTCCATATATTAAACGTGAGGATACTCAAGAAGATTCTGAGCGTTATCAAAATGTATATTCAAAAGAAATAGGTTCTTCTGCTTGTCCAACTGCAGGTTTACATTTCACGGATGGTTTATTAAATAGACTTAAAGAAAAAAAAATTGACATATGTTATGTAACTTTACATGTTGGGCTTGGTACTTTTTTGCCTGTACGTGAAAAAAAAATAGAAAATCATAAAATGCATGAAGAGTTTTATACAATTACAGAAGAAACAGCAAAAAAAATTAATAAAGCAAAAAAAACAGGAAAAAAAATTCTTGCCGTTGGAACAACTTCTGTTCGCACATTAGAAAGTGCAAGTGATGAAAATGGTTTTGTAAAAGCAGGAACATCAAGCACTCGAATTTTTATGTATCCTGGATACAAATTTAAAATAGTAAACCAAATGATTACAAATTTTCATACGCCTGAAAGTACTTTAATTATGCTAGTTTGTGCATTTGCAGGAAAAGAACAAACCATGAATGCATATAAAGTTGCTGTTGAAAATCGCTATAATTTTTTTTCATACGGGGATGCAATGTTAATTAAATAATTTGTTTTACTATAAGTGAAGCATTGAATATTTTAACAAATTAATATATTGTTTTTTTAGAATATCTGAAAAAATAATATTTTTTTCTTTTATTAATTCATATAATGAATGTTTTGCATTTTCTATTTTTTCATCAACAATTTTTTTTGAAAGAGGAAGCTTACTTCCTATTAAATCATTTTCAAAATCATTTAGTTGAATTATATTTTCTCCGGCAAAAACGATACTAACGTTATTTAATATTCCTTTTTCGGTATTTGCTAAAAAAACAAATGAATAACTATCTTTAGTAATTTTTCTTTCCGGGCCAATTCTGATAAAAAATGATTTATCCCAATTTCCATATGGAATTTTAATTTTTGTTAAAATAAAACCGTTAGGTATTGAAGAAATTTTTTTTACATAAATTTGTTTTGATTCATTTACACTATGAAGTTCAAGTTTTGCATCAAGAGCTATTAATGAAGCAAGAAGAGTAGAATTTTCATTACAAATATTTCCACCAATTGTTGCTAAGTTTTTTACAAATGGATTAGATATAGACTCTATAGCATTATATAATGTTAATGGTAATCTCTTTTCTCCAATATTTTCAATTTCTGATAATGTTATACATGAGCCTAAATCAATATATCTTTCGTTTCGTTCTATTGTTTTAAATTCAGGAACATGACTAATACATAATGTTGAGTTTGGAAAAATAAATTTATTTGTTTCTTCATCTCTCCATGATTTAGAAGTTCCACCTGAAAAAATTTTAATATTTGGAATTGTTTTTAAGTACATAGTAACATCTGAAAATGAAGATGCAAAATAAAAATTATTTTTTTTCATTTTTAATTACTCCTAATCGTTTGTTTCTGTTTTTAACACTTTCATAAATTCCGCGCATTAATGAACTTGTTTCAGTACATAAGCATCTAAATGAATTACAATAGTTTAATATTTTTTCTTCAGAGTATTTTCCAAAATTATTTATAATTTCATGTGTACCAAAAATTTTTCCTGTATTACAATAACCACATAAAATAATATTATGTTTGGAAAAACCTTCAGCTATGTCTTTGTAATTATCTGTTGTCATAAAATATTCAAGAGTTTCTATGTTGGATTCACGTGCACTTAATGCAGGAATTAAACATGAGGGCACTGGTTTATTATCAATTAAAACTGTACAACATCCACATTCTCCTTTCCCACAGCCGTCTTTAGGACTTGTTAAATTTTCATTTCTTAATATATCAATTAATTTTGTTTCAACATCAACATCATAAAGTTTTGATATATTGTTAATTGTCAGTGTTATTTTCATATTTATTTTCCTTTTTATCTGAAATTGGGAATAATGTATTCATTTCAATTGGAAGTTTAGAAATTGAATTAGACAAAGCATTATCAATTGCATTTGTTAAAGATGCTGGTAAAATATTATAAATAATTTCGCCAATTTGTTTTGGATTTTCTTCCGATTTAAGAAATTTAATTTTTATATCATCACAACTTAATTCAACATCTTTATGAAATACACGAAGAACTTTTTGAATTGCTTTTTTTATACTGTTGTTTGCTTGTGCATAATTTAAAATCTTTCCACCATCAATTGCAATCCAAATAGATTTTATTTTTTCAATATATGTACATGAATCAATTTCAACTTCAGTAATTGCAATTCCTAAGGAGTTATTATAAAAAGGTGAACCAAGCATCTCTTGCGAATTCCATTTACTTTTTTTCATTCCTGTAAAAGAACGTTTAACTTTTATTGGCAATGGATTTCTAAATCTTTGAGATTGAATTGCATCACAGCATTTTATTAAAAGCTGTGTCATTATGCTAATATTATCATTTAAAGTCTCAGGTAAAGCAGGTTCTTTTGATTCTATAAAATTATTGTTCAGTTTAACTTTATCAACATTAACTTCTAATATTTCAGAAGCAATTTTTTTCCAAATATTTTTAATTGAATTAGAAGGAGTGTCTGCAAAAATTATAACTGAATTATCAATATCCAATAAAACTTCCATTGAAAAGTTTGATGGATTAATTAATGAATTAAAAAAACCAGAACCTTCGTATGAAGCAGCAAATCCAATACCTTTAATAGGAACTGTATCATAAAAATTTTTTCTTAACTGATTATTTACCTTATAAGAATAATATTTTCTATTAAAGTCACTATTTGTAAAAATTAAATCAAAAAGCATAGGTAAGGTTGATGAATTAATAAAAAATGGTTTTGAATTATTTTCTTTTTTTGCACTGCTTAAGTTCATTAATCTAAATTCAATTGGGTCAAAATTAAATTTTGAAATCATTTTTTGAATAATATTTTCTATACCAAATAAAACTTGAGCATCTATCCAATGCATATTTGCAGAATATGAATGTTCTAAACTTTTAACAGCAAAGGCTTCTATACGAATATTATCAGAATCATAAATATTACATGATGCAATAGAAAGTCTATCTAAAATTTCTTTTATAAATGGATTAATAAAACCACATTTTACAATAATTGATGTGCTTATTGCATTAATTTTTCCATTCTCATTACATGATAATTTTACACGCATTGAAACAGGTAATGGTTTTTCAAAGTATTCTTCTTGTTCATTTCTTGATAATACGAGTTTTACGGTTTTTTTTAAGTTATATGCAGCAACAGAAACCTGACACGCAATTAAGGTGTTAAGCCAAATGCTATTTGTACCAAAGTCGTTAGATTTTGTTTTGTGAATAATTATTTTTTTTTCTTCAATATTTAAAACTTTAGAAAGATTTTTACGTAAATTACTTTGCCATTTAGTTGGGGTATAAATTATTAGCTCATCACCATTATAATTTGCAATAGCACCTTGACACTCTCCTTTGTTTGTATAAACAATTTTTGAGTTAAATTTTTTTTCAACAACATTAGTTGATGTTAAGAAAATTGAATCACAATCACCTTTATTAAAAATTTTTCTTTCAAGAATATCTGAATCTGTAAAAACTTCATCATCAAAAGAGTGTTTTTCATTATAATTTTCCGTAAAAGCAAATTTTATATTTGATGAAATTTTTTCTAATTCATTTAAATTTTTTCCTGTAATAATTCCTATTGGTTGACCTAAATATAAAATTTTTTCTGAAGCAAAAACCGGTGTTTTTTTTTGTAATGTTTCAATATGTTTTTTGCCTGGAATATTTTCTTCTGTAAAAAAAGAAAACTTTATTGATTCATCATTTTGAAAATTTATTTCTCTTATAGTTCCATTTGAAATTGGACTTCGTATTAAAATTCCATGAATCATATCTGTAAAAAATAAATCTGAAAAGTAATAATCTGAAAAATCTTTTTTCTTAGCCATTTTATTTTCCTTTCAATTAATTTTTTCCAATTTTTATAACAGATGAAATTACTTTATCAATCATTTCTTGTGTCATGTCCGGCCAAAGAGGTATTGAAATTGTTTTTTCAAATTGCCGTTGTGCATTTGGAAAATCTTTTGCATTAAGTCCACGATTTTTCCAATATGTAAAATAAAAATGTGGAATAAAGTGTACTGAAATGCCAATGCCATTTTTTTGTAACATATCTGCAAAATCATCACGAGAAATTTTACATACTTCTCTTTTTATTCTTAATAAATATAAGTGCCATGCATTTCCAATATTATCAGGAGGTAATTCTAAAAAATTACATGAAGAAAAAGCATCATTATATTGTTTGGCAATATTTTTTCTTTTTTCAAAAAAAATCTGTGATTTTTTTAGTTGAACTCTACCCATTGCAGAAAGAATATCAGGTAAATTAAATTTATAACCCGCATCAATAACATCATATGCCCAAGAAGATTTTTTTGATGTATATCTGTCCCAAACATTTCTGTCAATTCCATGCATTCGTAATGTAGACATACGTTTTGCAAGTTCTTTATCTTTTGTTGCAATCATACCACCTTCTGCTGTTGTCATTGTTTTGGTTGCGTAAAAAGAAAATACGCCAATATCACCTAAAGTTCCTGCAAATCCATTTTTAGTTTTTGATGGAAATGAATGAGCTGCATCTTCAATTACATATACACCATATTTTTTTGCAAGATAATTTATATCATTCATATTGCAAAGATTACCGGCAATATGTACAGGAACAATTGCTTTAATGTTTTTTTCTGTTTTTAATTTTTTTTCAATTTCATTTGCATCAATTGAATATGTATCCTTTTCAATATCCGCATAAACTACATCTGCATTAAGATGAATTGCACTTGTTGCTGTTGAAATAAAAGTGTAGGGCGTTGTCAAAATTTTTGTACCTTCCTTTATTCCGCATGCTTCCATTGCTAATTGTAAACCGCTTGTATTAGAATTTACTGCTAGACAAAATGGAGATGAAATATACTGTGCAAATTCTTTTTCAAATTCTAAAGTTTCTTTTGCCGTTGTTAACCAGCCGGAACGCATAACATTTAATACAGCTTTTTCTTCTTCTTCATTTAAACTTGGTTTTGAAAATGGTATAAAATCAAGATTGTTCATTATGTCTCCTCGTTACTTTCTAGAAAATTTTTATATGAAGAAAAATATTTTTTTAAAATACTAATTAATTTATTAACATTTCGAAAATCGTTTTCTGTGGTTTGTATTTTACTTTTAGATTTATTTAAATTAAAAACGGAAAATAATTCATCTAAGCAATTTTCTAAGACATTTAATTTTACTTCGCTTGACATCTGTAAAATTTTTGGAAATGAAGTAATTGTAGGATTTTCTTCGGGTAACCATAAAGGTTCATCAATACGTTCTCCTTTTCTAAGTCCGGTAAAAACTATATTTATATCTTTGTAAGGTTCATATCCGTTAATGCGAATAAGCTGTTCAGCAATGTCAATTATTTTAATGGGTTCACCCATATCAAGTAAATATGCTTTTCCATTTTTACCAACACCACCTGTTTGCAAAACTAATGAACAGGCCTCAGGAATTGTCATGAAAAATCTTTTTACATTTTTATCGGTAATAGTAAGTGGTCCACCGTTTTTAATTTGTTCCATAAAAAGCGGAACAATAGAACCTCTACTTCCAATTACGTTTCCAAATCGCACAAACATATATGAATATTCATTATTTTCTTTTTTTATTTTTTCCGCGGCTTGTAAAATTAATTTTTCACTAATCATTTTGGAAACACCATAAACTGAAACAGGACTTACTGCTTTATCTGTAGAAATTAAAACAAATCTTGTTACACCTGAATTAATTGACGCATCAAGTAAATATTTTGTTCCAAATACATTATTTTCAATTGCAGCAACAGGATTTTCTTCCATCATCGGAACGTGTTTGTATGCAGCACAGTGAAAAACTACATCGCATTTTAATTTATTCATGATAAAGTGCATATATTGTTCATCTTTTAATTCACCGATTATTGGAATAATGGTCGCTTTTTCACCGATACCTTCTTTTTGTAAAAGTCTTAATTCTTTGTCTATTTGATAAATTGAATTTTCTCCATGTCCAAAAAGATAAAGACGAGCAGCACCTCCATGTAAAAGTTGTCTTGCAATTTCAGAACCGATAGAACCACCTGCTCCTGTAATTAAAACTCGCTTCCCACGTAAGTAAGATAAACTTTCTTTTAATGAAATTGTTACCGGTGTCCTACCTAAAATATCTAAAGGATTAATTTCGCGAGTTTGAATTAAGTGTGCATTTCCATCAATAATTTGTGAAACACTTGGCAAAATTCTAATTCTAGAAAAACCGCTTTCATTCAATATTTCATAAATTTCAGCAATACGTTCTTTAGACGCTGAAGGCATTGCAATAATTGCTTCATCTTTTTTTGTGTATCGTAAAAATGAACCAAAATGACAAATAGGACCTAAAACAGGAATATCTTCTATTTTTGTACCAATAAGTTCAGGATTGTCATCAAGAAAAGCGGCAACGGAACCAAAAATTTTTTTTCTTTTAATTTCTGCCGCAAGCATCTGACCTGCAAATCCTGCACCAATTATATAAATATATTTTTCGTTTTTTCCGTTCATTATGTATCCTTATTTTTAATTGAATCATTTTCATTAATATTCATTACTTCAAATGCTAAATCCAAAATAAAATTATCGTTTGCAAAATCTAATTTGACTTTTGCTCTTTTTTTTCGTCTGTCTACTTTAATTATATTACCTTCTAATCCTTTTAATGGACCTTCTTTGATAACAATTCTGTCATTATCGTCAAAAGTTATTTTAGAGGATTCAATTACATCTCCAAATGTCAAAAAATGTTGTAATATTATTAAATCTTTTCCATGCATTGGTAAAATATTTGAATTGTTAGGTAAAAATCTATAAAAATTTGGAGTGCTTTTGATTATATTATATAGTTCAGTAGATAAAAAATTAGTTTCTATAAATAAATATCCGGGAAAAATACTTTTTAATTCTTTCTTTGTTTTACCGTTTTTACGAATTGTCAATTGTCGTTTTGGAAAAATAAAACGCACTTCATTGAAAATATTAATGGATTTTTGAGATACTTTATTTATAAATGCTTCTTCTTGATTTGTTTTAACTTGAAGTGCAAAATATTTCATAAACAAAATAATAACATATGCAAGCATTTTCTTCAATAATTATGTTCACAAATTATGTTCACAAATTATGTTCACAAATATTATTCAATTTTATCATTTTAATATGTAAAAAAAAACTAATATTATTTTTTAAAATTCCGAAAATTTAAGTATGAAAAAGCATTTAATTTTTTTATTATTGATATTGATAAATTTTTGTGCATATTCTGCAACAATTAATATTATAATTACTCAAGATGATGGTGTACAAACAGATGTTCGTGAAGTTTCAAAGGTGTTTGAAGACACGATTTTAGATGCAGGTTTTGAACAAGGACACATAATTTGTAATGAGATAATTAATTTAGAAAAGAATATCAAAGTCGTTTCACAAAAAGCATTTGATGCAGCAAGTAATGGATATTGTGATTATCTTGTTACTTTTTATCTGGTCATTGAACCAATCACAGAAAAAGCATTATCCGTTTCTTGGGAATTAATTAGAATTATTGATGGAAAAATATTGAATAAAGGTGATTACAAATTTCCAAAAGCAAAGTCTTCTTCATTTGATGATGAGATGGATAATTTAATATTAAATACTAATAATTTATGTACTGAAATTTTTGCTTCGATAGGGAGGAATTAAATACAATGAAAAAACTTTGTTTAACAACGCTTTGCCTTATTTTCTTCAGTTTATCAATCTTGGCATATCCGTTGCCATCATTTGATGGTAGAGCAATTGTTGCAAATTTAAACACCTTTCCTAGTGGTGATTATGGAAAAGTACCGGGTTTTTTACCTGGAGATACAGTAATTGTTACAAATTATGCCACCGGTATTTCTATTGAAGTTTTAGTTTTAGAATCTCTAAATACTTCTGATGGAGTTGCAATAATATTGTCTTCAGATGCAGCAAAAAAATTACGAATTGAAAAAGGGCAAGATTCTTATGTAAAAATTCAAAAAAAACAAATTCTTCCATATGAGAAATCTGTAGCGAATTTAAATGGAGATGAAACAGGTTCGTCAATGAATTTTGATCCTGATAAAAAACCTATTGTATTTTTAGAAACCGATGAAATTGTTTTTGAAAATTTACCCGAACCTGTTTTTGAAAAATTTATTCCGGAACCAATTGAAGACATTGCTAAAACGGAAGAACCAAAAATTGAAGAAAATATAATTAAAGAAGCTCCAATTGTTACACTAAATGAAACTAATGAAGATGTTATGAATGAAATTCCTGAAGGAATTGAATTAATTCCACTAGAAGAACATAATACTGTTACATTGCTTGAAATTCCTGAAGAAATGCCGGAAGTAATTCCGCTAGATCCTATTGCAGAAATTGCTCGTGAAGATATTATTATTGAAAAGCATGATACTGAAAAAAAACTTTTAACAGAAGAATTGAAAGATGAATTAATTCTTTCAGAATCAAAAGAAGATGACTTTGATGCATATCAAAAAATTATTGATGATTTAACTAATTCAAAAGAAGTATTTTTAACTGATGAACATACTGTTGATATTATTGAACAACCTGAGGAAAATGAAATTGAAATAGCTCGTGGTATTGAATTGATTAACGATTTAAATGAATCAGCAGTTGAAGAAAATAAATCTATTGATGAAGGTTCGAAAATATCAGTAAAAGAAGAAGCAAGTAATGCAATTATTGAACCTGAAGAATATAAACAGTTACCGGAAGATTCATTTGTTTCTGAAGGTCCAATTGTAGAAATGTTAGAAATTTCTGCAGAAAAAGAATTAGAGATTGCTGACGGAGTTGAACTACCTGCAGAAACAATTGAACCAACAATAGATGAAATTATTATACCTGAAATAGTTGGAATAATTTCTATGACAAATGAACCGACTGTTGAAATAGTTAAATCTGAACAAGATCCGATTATTTTTGATGAACCACTTGAACCTAAAGAAGAATACGAAATTATAATTGATGAATTTTTTGGTGAAACAATTGTTAATACAAAAGAAGATGAAAAAGATATTGAATTACCAATATTTGACGAACCTATTATTGAAGAAGTTTTAATTGCAGATGAAAACATTGAAAATATCATTCTTGAGGAAAAAATTTCTCATGAAGATATTCCATATGTTGTTGAACTTCTTGAATTAAAAGAGGAAATTCCTGCAGAAGAAATACCATATGTTGTTGAGCTTGCACCTGTTATTGAAATTGAAGAAATCGTTGCAATAGATAAATCAAAAAATGAAGCTAAAACATTTTATGAAAATGAGGTTGAAATAAATATAAAAAAATTTCCTGAAACTCTTGCATCGGATAATATCGAACAAGTATATAAAAATATAATCCTTTCAAGCAGTGATGAATTTGAGTCAAATATGTTTTATATTCAAATTGCAACATTGTCAAAAAAAGAAAATATTGATGAAATTGTTTCAACTTATGGTTCAAGTTATCCATTAAACTTAATTCAATTAAAAAATAAATTAGGTTATCAAGTTCTAATAGGACCGTTAACAATAGATGAATATCCGATTGTTTTAGAAAGATTTAAAACACGTAGTTTTAAAGATGCTTTCATTAGAAAAGGAAAATAAAGTTTTAATATTTATTAAAAAGTGCATAAAAAAAGGATGAATAAAATTTAAGAGAATGAATCACCTAACTTTTATCATCCTTTTTTTATAATCAAAATTAAATTACAGTGTCATCTGGAATAATAGCATTTTTTCTAATAATAATTATACCGTCTGAAACATTATAGTGTCCGTGCTCACCCGGTTCTAAAGATTTATCACTGTATCCTATGCTACAATTATTCCCAATGCGAGCATTTTTATCAATGATTGTTCTTCTTATTTTTGTGTTTCTACCAATTCCGATATTTGGAATATTCAATCTTCTGTTTTCATTTTTTTGAGCTTCAGTTTCATAATAATCTGCACCCATGCATACAACGCCTTCAAGTAAACTTCCGCTTTCTATTGTCGAACGTATTCCAATAACCGAGTCATTAATCTTAGCATCGGTAACGACACAACCTTCACAGGCAGTAGCTCTGTTCATTTCTGCACGATTAAGTTTTGAAGGCGGTAAGTTACGACAATGAGTGAAAACAGGTTTGTTTTCATCATAAAAGTTAAATTTGGGATTTATTGTTGTTAAATCTAATGTTGCTTCATAAAAACTGCGAATCGTTCCAATATCTTCCCAATATCCGTCATAAATATATGAGTTTACTTTATATTTTTTTATTGCTTGTGGAATAATTTCTTTTCCAAAGTCTGTAAGATTGTTATCTAGAACAGCTTCTAAAACAGGAGCGTCAAAAATATAAATACCCATTGAAGCAAGAAAATCTTTGCCTGTTTCAAGCGTATGTGTTTTTGTACTTTCAGGGATTTTCCAATCGGAAATATCCAGGTCAGGAGCAGGTTTTTCCATGAAAGATGTAATTCGACGTTTACTATCAATTTTCATTATCCCAAAACCACTTGCATCTTCACGATTTACAGCTGTTGTTGCAATCGTAATTTGTGCTCCACTACGAATGTGAGAATTTACATATTCTTGCAAGTCCATTTTATACAGTTGGTCACCTGATAAAATAATATAGTGAGTAGGATTTTGTGTTTTGAAGTGATTAAAATTTTTGCGAACAGCGTCTGCAGTACCTTCATACCAACCTGAATGTACAAGTGTTTGCTCTGCAGCTAAAATTTCAACAAAACCATGAGAAAATCTGTCAAAATTATATGCATTTGCAATATGCATATGTAATGAAGCAGAATTAAATTGAGTTAAAATATATATTTGTTTATAACCCGAATTTATGCAGTTCGAAATAGGAATGTCAACAATTCTGTGTTTTCCTCCAAAAGGAACTGCAGGTTTTGAACGTTCTTTTGTAAGAGGATATAAACGTGTACCTTTGCCGCCGCCTAAAATAATTGATAATACCTTTGGCATAGAAAAACTCCTTAAAATAATTTATTACATTATACAATCGTTTTTCTGAGAATACAATAGAAAAAATTAGAAAAAAAATAAATATTAAGATACTATTTTGGTATATGTTAATTTTTCATTATTCATTTAACTTATTTTTTTCAACAGGGACTTTATTTCCTAGAATTATTGAAACAGGTTTTAGAATTGAAATATTTTCACAAATAATTTTTAAAATAACCATGAGTGGAACAGCAATAATCATTCCAACAAATCCCCAAATCCAACCCCAAATAGATAGTGAAGAAATTATTACAAAAGGAGAAAGTCCTAAATTTTTACCCTGAATTCGCGGTTCTAAAATATTTCCAATAATCATATTTACACCAACCATTAAAATAATTGTTGCAATAACGGGTAAAGGTTTTGGCCAAAATTGTAATAGTGCAAAAAGACATGTTAAAACGGAAGAAAAAATTGAACCGAATGTTGGAATAAAGTTTGAGATAAATGATAAAAATGCGTGAACAATTGGAAAATCAACTCCAATAATAATACAACCAAGCCAAACTATTATTCCTGTAAGTAATGAAACATAAAATTTAACGGAAATATATCTTGATACTTGTGAAATAATATCAGAAATCATCGGTCCGATTCTGCCCTTAGAAGAAGATTTAAAAGCAAACTCTAATTTTTCTCTGAATATTTTCATTTCAATTAGTAAAAAAACAGCAAAAAGACATACCATTAAAAAATCTTTAATAAATTTTATTGCACCTGAAGAAAGTGTAATAGCCATTGATTGGACTATATTGCGTATTCCTAATTGTCCCCATAGATTTTCAAATAACGTATTATTTTTATCATATGAAAGATTAAAAAATTTTGCTAAATTTTCATAAACATAAATAAATCTTTCTTCATATTTTGGATAAACTTCAATAACTTTTCTAAGACTAGCAATTATTAAACTTCCTAAAAGAAAAATAACAATAGCAGTAATGGTAATAATAAGAAAAATGCCTAGAATCCAAGGAATTTTAAATTTCTCATTTAACTTAGCAATAATCGGTTCAAAAACTAAAGAAATTAATATAGCAATTATTAAAGGTATGGCAACTGTTGATGTAACTTTAAGTACTGTTGCAGCTAAAACAAAAGTAAAAAATAAAAGTATTAATAAAATAATTTTTGAATACTTATCATTTATATTCATTATTACCTCTTAAATAATAAAATTATCGTTTAATTATATTAAAACCACAATATGGAACAAGTACTTCTGGTACAGTAATGGAGCCGTCTGCGTTTTGATAATTTTCCATAATTGCTACAAGTGCTCTGGAAATAGCAATGGCAGTTCCATTAAGCATATGAACAAATTTGTTTTTACCGTCAGTTTTGTCTTTAAAACGTACGTTTAATCGACGTGCTTGGAAATCCGTACAGTTTGACGTGGATGTAACTTCACCCCAATCGCCACCGTTTCTTCCGGGCATCCATGCTTCCAAATCCCATTTCCTGTAAGCCGGTGCACCTAAATCTCCGGTACATGTATCAACAACGCGAAAGGGAATGCCTAATCCTTCAAATATCTCTTCTTCAATTTGACGTAATTGTTCATGAAGTTCATCTGATTGTTCAGGCAAACAATATACAAACATTTCAAGTTTTGTAAATTGATGAACACGATACAATCCTTTACTGAATTGTCCTGCGGCACCTGCCTCTTTTCTAAAACAATGGGAAATTCCACAATATTTTAACGGTAATTTATCAGAATCTAATATTTCGTTTGAATGATATCCACCTAAAGTAATTTCTGCTGTTGCAACTAAACATGTTCCTTCATTTTCCAATGTATAAACGTTGCTTTCATTTCCGCGTGGATTAAAACCAATGCCATGTAAAATTTCTTCACGAGCAATGTCCGGAGTAATAAAAGGAGTAAAGCCGTGTTTTTTTAAAATATTAAGAGTATACATTATAAGAGCTTGTTCTAAAAAAACAGCTTCATTTTTTAAATAATAAAATTTAGGACCGGAAACTTTTGTTGCATTATCAAAATCAACTAAATCCAATTCTTGTCCAAGCTGAACATGATCTTTAGCGGGAAAATCAAACATTCGCGGTTTTCCTACACGTTTTATTTCCAAATTGGATGTGTCTTCTTCACCAATAGGAGCGTCAGGGTGAGCCATATTTGGAATTTTTCGTCCTTCAGTTTCTAAGGCAATTTCAATTTTATTTAATTCAGCTTCAGCATTTGCAACATCATCTTTTATTGCCTTACCTTCGTCAATGAGTTTTTTTCTTTCTTCATCTGAAAGTTTTTGTTTCATTGCTTTAGCATTTTCATTACGTTTAGTGAGTAATGCTTGTAAAGATGTTACAAGTTCAGTTCTTTGATCAAAAAGTTGAACAACTTTATCAGCGTCTGTTTTCATATTACGATTAGCAATATTTTTTTTAACCGCTTCAAGATTTTCTTTAATAAATTTATAATCTAACATAATACGTATATATTAATGATTTAAATTTATTTTTTCAATATATATTGAAAAACATTGTCTAAAATTGTAATATATTATAAATCAAAAAAAATTGAGGTTCCTGTGTTTCTTAAAAGTCTAGAGGTTTTCGGTTTTAAATCATTTGCAGATCGTACTCGAATTGAATTTACTGATGGTATCACTGCTTTACTTGGACCAAACGGTTGTGGTAAAAGTAATGTAGTGGATGCAGTAAAATGGGTCTTAGGTGAACAAGCTGCAAAAACTATGCGTGCCGAAAAGATGGAAGACGTAATTTTTAATGGCACCGAAACACGTAAACCTCTTAATGTTGCCGAAGTTTCTCTAACAATTGCAAATGAGGCTGGTCTTTTACCTTTAGATGTTTCTGAAATAAATATAAAGCGTCGTCTTTATCGTTCGGGCGAAAGTGAATATTATATAAATAATACTCAAGTAAAACTTAAAGATGTTAGAGAATTGTTTTGGGATACGGGTGTTGGCAAAACTGCATATTCTGTTATGGAACAAGGAAAAATTGACCAAATCCTTTCAAGTAAGCCCGAAGAAAGAAGATATTTATTTGAAGAAGCTGCAGGTATTACTCGGTTTAAAGCTCGACGTGCTGAGGCTGAACGAAAATTACAACGTACGGAAGAAAATATTAAACAAGCTGAAGGTATTTTAAATGAAGTAAAACGTTCTTATGACAGCTTAAAAATACAATCAGAAAAAACAACACAATATAGAAAACTAAGAGAAGATATTTTTAATTTTGAGTTAGATATTCAACTTTTAAAACTTAAAGGTTTTATTCAAGATAAAGACAGAAGTAAAACTCAAGTTGTTGATTTGGAAAAAAAACGTGAAATAATTCAAAAAGAAATAGATGAAATTAATGCAAGCGTAACAGAAAACATGGATGAAGTTAAAACCATGGAAGAAAAATTTATTGCATTGCAAAAAGAAGTTCATGGAATAGCTATTGAACAAAATGGTAAAAAAGAACAACTTCGCCTTTTAGCAGAAAGACAAAATGAAGCACGCGAAAAAGTACGTCAACTTGAAGGCCGTAAAAGAACTTTAGAAGATCGTGTTGAAAGTCTTGCTGAAGAATGTGATGAAAAAGAATCTGATTTACGTGACTTAACAAAACGACTTGATGAAATCGCAAAAAATATTTCTGACTTTGAAAATAATATTACTCTCGCGTCAAATCAAATTAATCAAAATAATGATCAAGCTACAAATTATGAATCAAATATCCATGCATTAAATAATGAGATGAATGCATTACAACAACAACTAACTTCTATTACGGAAGACATTGTTAAAGAATTAGATAAGAGTTTGAAAGAAGCTGGTTATTCTACTGGTGCAAGAAATATGGCAGAAGAAAAAATGCTTAATCTTTTAGGTCAAATCAAAGTTGTTGTTTCAGGTCGTAAAGCAATTTTTTCAGATTTTGCCACAATTTCAAATCCGGATTCAAGTAGTTTAAAAAAATTCGCAGATAATGGTCTAAATACTTTTTCTGAAATGGAAATTTTGTTGAATGAATTAGAGAATGCTGTTAATTTATTTATTAAAAATACCCCTTCATTTATTGATGAGTTTTTATCACCTGAAGGTATTATTACAAAAAAACGTAATATTGATAGTAAAATAGAAAATAATAAAACTAATGTTGAAAAAAATCGTGAAAAAATTTCTTTACTTAAAGATGATAATGCACAACTTTTAATAAAAATTAATGAATATAAAGCAATATTAGAAAAAATGCGATTGAATCAAATGCAAATGAAAACACAAGTTCAATCTGCAGAAGAGCAGTTACGTTTATTACGTCGTGAATTAATTTCTCAAGAAACACAACTTCATGAATTAGAAAATGAAATTTTTAGTGCAACAAAATCTTTTGATGAAATTAATGATCTTGTAATTGATATAGAAGGTGAAATTGCAAGTTTAGAACATAAAGGTCGTCAAATGACCAAAGAAATAGATTTTTTAGAAGCAGATATTAAAAAATGCAATAGTGCAGTTGCCGGTAAACAAGAATCAATTACAAAAAAAGGTGCTGAGCTTGGAAAAATTCAATCTCAAATAGAAAAAATTCACTTGGATTTAAATTCTAGTGAGATTGAAATTCGCAATATAAAAGAAAATTTCCGTGAAACACATTCTCGTGATTTAATGGAATACGAAGAACGAATGTATACAATTTTAACACCTAGTGCTGAGCTACGTGATAAAAGAACAAATGCAAATCAAAAATTAAAAGATTTGGGTAGCGTAAACTTAATGGCACCTGAAGAATTTAGTGAAACAAAAGAACGTTATGATTTTTTAGCAAAACAGCTTGCTGATTTAAATAAAGCCCGAGAAGATTTAAATAGAATTACAGAAGAAATTCGTGCTGAATCAACTGAGTTGTTTTTAGTAACATATAATAAAATTAAGAAAAATTTTCATAATATGTTTCGTCGTCTTTTTGGTGGTGGTCGTGCGGAGTTACGTTTGACAAAGCCTGAAAATGTTCTTGAAAGCGGTGTTGATATTTTTGCCCAACCACCAGGAAAAAAACTTGAAAACATTGCTTTACTTTCCGGTGGTGAAAAAACCATGACAGCAATTGCTCTTTTGTTTGCAACATATATGGTACGTCCGTCACCATTTTGTTTACTTGATGAAATTGATGCAGCACTTGATGAACATAATGTTAATCGTTTTATTATGACTTTGCGTGAATTTGCAAATGTAAGTCAGTACATTGTTATTACGCATAATAAAAAAACTGTAGCCGGTGCCACTACAATGCTTGGTGTTACAATGGAAGAGTTTGGTGTTTCTAAGATTATAACAATTAAACTTGACAGAGATTCCGGCACTGTTATACTTCCTGAACCTGAACCGTTTGAAGAAGAAGATGTGGAACCGGAATTAGGCATTGTTATTCCTGCACATCCTCCAAAAAGAAAACGCGGACCAAGTGGTGAAATTATTGATGAACAAATAATTGAAGAAGATGTTAATGTTGAAAATACAATGCAAAATGAAAATACTGAAATAAGTGAATTAAATGAAATAGAATTTAAAACGGAGAATATTACAAATGAAGGACAAGATTCAATCGTTGATTCAGAATTTAAAAATTTGGATTGATGAAAACAAAAAAACAGTTTTTATTTTTCTTTCCATTGTAATTGTATTGTTAATTATTTTAATTATTATTTTAATTACTCATGATAATAAAAAAGAACAAAATTTATTTGAAAACAATAGTAATGAATTTATATTGAAAAATGATTTTGTCATTCCTAGTGAGCCCGGTTTCACTGAGGATTTTTATCTTTCACGTGAAAAACAAGAAAAGTGGAGTAATGATGAAGTGAATAAATATTTTACTGATCCAAAAGATGGATTACTTAAAAATCTTCGTTCGGAAAATGATAAATTAAGTCAAAAAATTTTAGAGGCTGTGCCATGAAAATTATTAGAATAATTTTTTGTTTTTTTATTATTTTATTTTATTTTTCTTGTGCAACAAATTCGAAAAATTTAATTTCTGTTTCTCCCGATGAACCAAAAGAAGAAATTGATACAATTTCAGATTTTTTAAGTAAAACTGAAAATGATTTTTTCCCGGAAAAAACAAATAATGTTGATGATAATCCTGATGAAATTTTTGAACCTGAAATTACATTTAGTTCTGAACAAATTAAAAAAGATTTTTTTCCTTCAGTTCCAAAAGAACCTGCCTATGAAAAATCAGAAGAATATTTTTCTACAGATGTAATAAATACAGAAAAAAGTATTGGAAAAAAAACAAATCAAGAAGAAAATGTTACAATAGAAATCGTTGAGCCAAAAATTTCTACAGAAAATGAAAGTCAAAATTCATCTTCAGTTTTTTCAGGAAAAAAAACTACTGTTGTAAGAAAAACAGACAGAACAAATTCTTCTGCAATAAAATTACAAGATCAAAAAGCTTCTGTATCGGTACAAAATGAAAAAAATCAAAACACCTTAATTTCAGCTGAACCAACTGTACAAATTTTAAGTTCACTTGGTTCCGATACACAAAAAACTGAAAATCTAAACTCTGATGATTTATTAATTAAAGCACAAAAAGCATATTTACAAAAAGAATATCCTGAAGCACTAAAATTTTTGGATAGTTTTTTTCTTAATTCAGTAAATAGATTAGATGAAGCTTGGTTTTTACAAGGAGAAATTTATGAAGTTTTTGACGGGCTTGGTAATATTGAAAAAGCAAAAAATGCGTATCAAACTTTAATCAACGGTTTTCCACAAAGTAAATTATGGCAAAAAGCAAAAGAGCGTGTTATTTATATTAACAGATTTTATTTTAATGTTTGGTAATTTTAGGACAATAAAATGATATTTAAAAAAAAGTTTTTTTTAATAAAAAATAAAATCAAATCTTTTTTTAGAAAATTAACTTCTGTTTTTATTTCTCCTTTTGAATGTATAGGTTGTTCGGAGCAATGCTACGAAATATCTCTTTGTAAAAAATGTCAAAATCATCTTGAACAAATTACTCCATTAGAAAAAAGATGTAAAATTTGTGGAAAGGAATTAATAAGTGAACTTGATATTTGTATGCAATGTAGAAGAGAAGATGAAAAAATTATAAAACATCTTGATAATGTTTTTCCGCTTTATGAATATCAATTATGGAAAAAAGAATTACTTTTTCAATGGAAAATTTCAGAAAACAGAGGTTTGTCACAATTTTTTGCAAAGAATATTTGTGCAGTTTATGAAAAATATTTTTTTGATTTTGCACTTGTTCCTGTTCCACCGCGTCCTGGTAAAATTAAAAAAAAAGGCTGGGATCAAATTTTAGAACTATGTGAATATTTGGAAAATATCTATAATGTAAAAATCTATAATATTTTGAAACGTATAAATGTTGAGCAGCAAAAAAAATTAAATAAAACTGAAAGGCTAAGTCATATTGAAAAATCATATATCTTAAAAAAAAATGTAATAGACATTCCTGAAAAAATTGTTTTGCTTGATGATATTATGACAACAGGAGCAACTTTAGAATCTTGTGCAAAATTATTAAAAGCAAAAGGTGCAAAAAAAATTTGTGCACTAACTCTTTTTACAAAAAATTAGTTACATTCCAAAAAGCATTTTTTCAGATATATTATCTGCAATTTTTTCCCTTGCATCTTTTAATGCAAGCATTTCATCTTTTCCATGTCCCGTTTCGTATATTTCTGTCTCAAAAAATGTTTCATTATTTTCCATATTAAAGCATCTGACTTTTGCCAATAATGAAACTTCTGTTTTGTTTTCTGTATTAAGTTTTATTTCTCCATTATATTTAATTGTTCCATAAATAAAAAATGCATTTCGATACAAAACCTGTTTTGCATTTTTAAAGATTGTTTCTGAATCGTTTGTAATAACTTCATTTATAATATCCGGAAAATTACCAACATTACTAAAACCTTTTTTATATAAGGAAATTAAAAGTGCACTAGAAGAAATGGAATTATTAATAATTGGTTGATTATCAGAAGAAAAATCTACTAAAGCAATTGCACCGCCTTTTGTACATAAAGCTGTTTTTACTTTAAAAGGAAAAGATACTGAATTTTGTAAAATTTCATTTTCAATTTGTTTTAAGAATATTTGACTTTTGTTTTTTGTTTCAAAGAAAAAAGTAATTGTTGAATCAAATGCATTCTTGCTTGGAGGTGGTAAAAAAAATAAGTTGCCGTTTTTATCTGTTCTTTTATATATAATATCAAAAATAATAAGACCGTTCTCATCTTTTTTTATAGGAAATTTTATTCCAATAGGAAAATCGCTTGCAGCATTATCATCTGAATCTTTTACTTGAATTACATAATAAGATTTAAATGAAGAACCTGCAGTTATAATTTCAGGTTCAGCGATTTTATTAATTTTAAATTTTGAACACAGTTCTATAAAATCTTTTATGTCACTTTCATAAATATTTGTTTCAATAATACTTACAATTGAACTAGAGTTTTCATTTTCAAAATTATCAGATGAATTTATATCATTGTTGTTATTTAATTCAACTTCGTTTTGATAAAATTCGTTATTTTGTGGTGTTTCAGTTGGATTTGTTCCACATGAAAAAATTATAAAAGAAAACAATAAAATTAAAAATACATTTTTCATAATATACTTCCTAAAAAGACATTATAAAACAGTTTAAAATAAATGTCTATTCTCTCTAAATAATGCTTAATTTTCTTTATTATTTATTATTTTATTAAATATTTTTTTATTTCATGAATAAGGGTTTTTCTACCAACTATTCGTGTACATTCTTGTGTATTCATAGCTCACAAAAACATTTGTGTTTATTCGTGTCTATTCGTGGTTATTAAAAATACTCAAGTTAATCCGCGAGTTTTCCCTGTCAAAAACTACTTAAAAGTCTTTCTGGAAATTTAAAGAACCGTGGTTCTCTTTTTGCGAACCGCGGTTCTTTAAAA
>JAAYNH010000091.1 GCA_012520945.1 Treponema sp.
AAGTTCAATCGAAGAACTACACTTGAACCTACCACAAAACTGTCATACGAAGCACTGAACCCGCCATTACGCCAAACCGCTGTTAGCACCAGTTGTTCTTCTCTCGTCATTGTTTTAGAAATTCGTATTCGTAAACTTTTGGTTCTATTTTGTCGGCAAGTTGTCTGAGTTTTTCTCTCAAGTTGCCAATTAAGTTCGTATATGTTTCGTCTGAACTTTTGTTATTCATTTTACCTGCTTCGTTTCTGCCTTGAAAATACTCTCTTATGTCGTAAAGTGAAGCGTTAACGTTACAGTTTGGTTGTCTATGATAATATTTCCAAAGTTCACGGGCAGAGTCTAAAACTGCTGTCGCTTCGGTTGAAAATACAAGTGGTGTTGTCCTATGGTTTTGATTGCCAAACAGATTTCCATTAGTGCCGTTTTTGAGTTTACCATTTATGAATTTGCTCATAAAGTTGCTCTCAAATTTTTCTCTTGAATTTATTTCTTGTTCGTCAAACGGAATCCAATGATTTGTTCCCTTATCCGATTCAATATTATTCTTTTCGTGGAACAAAATAAATGCTAAACAGTCATTTTGAAATTCAATATCAGACTCCCATAAGTCATTAGGGAAAAAGTATTGGTCATAATAATTCAGCCAATTAATGTCAATACTTTTACGGACAGCGAAATAAACTGAAATAGGGATAAGGTTATTTTGAGTAACCCACATACCCCTTGGATTAGCCATCTGTTCTTTACTGTTTAATAGGTAAACGATTTTATTCTGTTGAATATCATTACCATTTGTGCCAGCTAAAAATCCAATTTTTAGCTCATTAGATTTGTCATTGTAACGTGTAATCCATTTATTAATGAATTCAAGTTTTGGATTCGCCCAAAACTGTCGTTGTCCTATAAGTTCTCCTGATTCATCAAAAACTTCGCTGTTAGCGTGGATAAATGATTCCTGCTTTGATAAATCCCAAATTTTGAAACCAATAGGAAAACTACCTTTTACATTGTCAAATGAGTATGCAGGAACAACAAACATTCTTTCAAGTTTAGCTTTGAATATCTCTCGAAATTTTGCAAAGGCAGCACCTTGTAAAACCTTAATTGTCGAAAACTCGCCAAGAATACACCCGTCAATTTCTTTTAAAATTCTTGTAAAGAAAAACGCATAAATTTCTCTACTTGCTGCACCTATTGAATCAGAGTATTTTGTATGAGCTTTTGATTTATTTACACCCGCTTTCCCTTTTACGCCAATACTTGAAACTTCAGCGTAAGGTGGGTTGATATAAACAACTAATTTTTTCCTTTTTTCGGGGTTATTGATAATGTCTTGTAGTGGTCTTGGCAATTTGCTAAAATCATCATTAAGAAAGTCAAATTGAAATACGTGGTCGTCAAGCAAGTTCGCACCGTTTTTTATACGGTCGTGCATTACTTCAACGTCTTGACTGTCTAAAGTCGAAGCCCAAACATTATACTTGTTCGTAAGCCCTGCAAGCAAATTGCCTGTGCCTGCGGCACAGTCCCAAACATAATATTCGTCTTGCCAGTCTTCACCTAATACGTCAGTTAAATATTTTTGAGAAAGTTCAACCCAAATTTGCGGAGTGA
>JAAYNH010000092.1 GCA_012520945.1 Treponema sp.
AACTTCATGCAAAACGGCTTTTTCTCTATTCCTATCCCTTATTTATCGCCTTGTCCCTGATTTTTTTCTTTTCGCCTTCAGTACTTTGGACTATAGGCATAATAACCGGTTCAATTGTTTCGGGATGTTGTGTCGCGGCATGGGGGTTTTATTTTAAAACAGTCTCCGGAAAGAATGAACGAATAAAAATAGCGGCAGACATGCTGGTTATTTCCAATATTTTGATGATATTGTTAAATGTAGTTGCAATAAATATATCTCTCAGTGCAGGACTTATCTTGTCCCTTTTTATGTTAATACTTGCATTTATATTTGCCCTGAAATTACCCACGGATTACCATGGGAACCAAGATGATAAAAAGGATGGCAGCTTAAGTATTTCAAATCTTTTGCTTTTCTTTTATATCTTTATAGTAATATTGACAATAAATTCCGGCTTGATGTACCATGTGGTAAATCCAGCCTTTGAACACCATGCAGCACTTGTAAGCTGGTATTGGGCAGTTCCCTATGTTGCCGTAATATTGATCCTTAGAAATCTTTCTAAAAAAATAAAGTCATCATATATACTTTATGTAGCAATTGCAATGATTGGTCTTTCATTCATCGCTTTTATAGCCCTTGACCGGTCTGCAATGAGTTATTTTATAGTAAATACACTTATGCTTGGCTCTTATGGTGTTTATGATTTGTTTTTTTGGAGCATATTGGGGGAGATGCTTGATTATCATAAAAACCCTGCTAAAATTCTCGGTACAGGCCTTTCTGCCAATGTATTGGGCATAGTAGCCGGCGGAATTATCGGCAACATCTTAATTGAAGATAATTTACAAAGCATAAATCCATCCCTCCTTGCTTTTGCGGTGGTTTGTATATCTTTGGTACTGTTGCCTCTTCTGAACAAACACCTGTCAACTTTGCTTAAAGGATTTACATTTCTTACTGCATTTATGGTAATGCCGGAATTTAAACAAAACAGCCAGGTAGACAAATTATCAAGATACGGCAATTTATCGGAAAGAGAAAAACAGGTGGCCTTGCTTCTTCTCCAGGGAAAAACCTACAAAACTATTGCCGGTGAGCTTTTTATAAGCGAAAATACCGTAAAGTATTACGTAAAAAATATTTATTCCAAATTTAACATTCAAAGCCGGGCAGAACTCATTGACATGGTAGCAGAAAAGCAAAATTAAACACCTACCCGAAAAAGGTAGGGCTCTTTTATGAAGAATTACCCCTTTTGGGTGATTTTTTTTTGCATTTTAACTGTTATACTTCTAATCAAGCAAGAATTCTATAACTATGACATATGCTTTTTTGGGTGATGGGGATGAATACAATAAAAAGAAAAATCATTATTTACATTTTAATAATACTTTTTTTGACGGCAGCTTTATTCCAGTTTTTTTCTCTTCACAGCGAAAGGTTCACTTTCCAAACTATTGTTTTAATAGTATTTATAATTGCCGGTGAAGGGATTATTATATACCTTTTGTTAAATGAAATAATGAATTTGAAAACAGCAGGACTGATAA
>JAAYNH010000013.1 GCA_012520945.1 Treponema sp.
AAAAGATGTGAATCCTATGGATGTTTTCGGTTTAGGTTCAAATATGGTAAAGGCTTTAAGGTACTGGCTTAGAGCGGTAGGCTTGACAGAAGAACCCCGATCAGGAAGACGTGTGCAAACTTTTACAGAATTGAACCTAAACCGAAAACATCCATAGGATTCACATCTTTTGCAATAAAAATATCATCTCTTGCCTCAACATGTTTCATTCCTTTGCTAATCCAGCCTTTTCTTATAAAAAATGTGTCATGAGCACGAAATCTCATCGCCATACCATTCCTCCTAAAGTGTCTTTGTTCTTAAATATTTATCCATCATGCAACCACCTTCAAGGTATTTAGCCGTCATACACATTTTGCAATGAGTGCACTTTTCGGGATCAATAAAATAACAATCTCCGATTATGGAAATTGCTCCCATGCGGCATAGGGATTCACATTTAAGACACTTTCTACAAGCGTTAAATTTTTTTATCTGATACCCTGCCATTCGTTGTAGATCCACATGGTTTGCAACATTCATAGTTGTTATTTTAACAGCATAGTCATAATCACCTTGGTTAAATGGCTGTATTGACATGATAGGTACATTAGTCTTTGCATCAATTATTATTACCTCATTTAACATCTTATTTCCTAGCTCAGGTGCTATCCTACCGAAAGGCACAAATAACCCAATTAATTCATCATCAAAAGGTCTTATAAGTCGGTATATGTTAGCATGTTCCTCTGTAGTGCAATTTATAAATTGAATTTTTACATCACTAGCAGAAGAAAGACCATTTCCTCCTTGTCTTGCTTTCCATTTACCGGTGTCAACATAAACTTCGGCATCCGGTTTTCCAATTCTTCTTGCAAAATTAATGAGAAAATCTCGCCACCGTTTTGTTTGTTCAGGCATATACACTCTCGAAAGAAATTGTGCTCTCGGATTGTTGTTTGGACAACACCAACAGCCGACTCTATCGTAACCTAATCTATAAGCATCGTTAAAATCAATATTTTCAGATAATATATAAAGCCAAATATCTATATCTCTCCAGAAAAAAATGGGTGACGCTACCGTCTGCTGCTGTATCTTTACAAGTTCAGCATTATCCTCAATTCGATTGTATTTACTCCTACTTGCCGATTCCGACACCCTTATGCCATAAAAGGTCAAAACTTGCTGATTGCGATATAAGCTATTTATAACACGTGAAATCGGTCCTGTTTTAAACATTGAACAACACCATCGCATCATTCTTGCCGGAGGTCCTATATCTTCACATACATCATAAAAATTTTGGTCGTTATTTCTTGCAATCTGAAAAATTGTTTGTGGATGATTTTTTCTAAAACGCTTCGCATATTCAATAGTAAAAGGGAACTCCAGTGTAGTATCACCGAAAATATGGACGAGACTTGGATTGCTCAATGCCTTTATTGCAATATCCGATGTTACAGTTGAATCCTTTCCACCTGAAAAAGAAACTATAATATTTTCTTCATCAAATTTTTCAGAAGCATGTTTTATAAAATTAAATGCTTCGCTTTTTAGATAATTAAGTCTATCCTTATTTGCCACTACAAAACGCCTAATATATTCATTAAAGTATTTATAATCATTTTTATTTTTTTCGTTCTCAAGATTTTCAATGATCTTACTTGCATCAGCCTTTTTATAAATAGCATTGGGAATGGTAACAGACTTACCATCAATATAATATCTGTTATTCATTGCCCAGACTGAACTCTTGATTAATGAATTCTTTTCCCTATTTAAAAGTAATTCCATCAACAGTCTTTCCTCAGGAAATACCGGACGAAGATCGACGCAAAGATATCGAGTTTTTTGTCTACAAATAGGACAAATTCCTTTGTCTGCTTGAGTTACTGTTTGTATTATTGGTACTTGACAATGATTACAATAATAAATTTCGACCGGAAGATCTTCAACTGTATCTGTTCCGCATACTAAGCATTGCTTTTCATTTGTTTCTAAATTACAATTTTTACACCACATATGCCGACCTTCTTTCTATTATGGTCAGAAATATCCTAAAAAGTAAGTTGCACAGTTATTTTCAAGTTTCTATAAACTTTATAAATATCTGAGTTGATACGTGTATGTATTTACTAGTTTCAAGTTTAATAATTTGAGAGTTGCTATACACATCACTTTAAGCATAATGTTGGACGCAATATTAAAAAACGGACAACATTCTCAACCGGACGTATGATACATCGTCTAGTACCCTCTACTGATATTTTTCTATAGTTAAGAATAGTGTCATAAAAGTATTTTACATTATTAGAGCAGAAAGGGCAAAAAAAATTAGTAGCTCGAAGATTGCCTGATACTTATCTTTCTGTAACTTTTCTATGTTCGTCTTCTACTTTCGCTTTACCGCTATCCTCTCTTTGAAAAACCTTAATTTAACCCAAAATAGATTTTTATCTCTATCCCGATCTTGTAGCTGCTTCCTTGATTTTAAAAGCTTGGAAGATAAGACACGAATATTTGTGTGTTTTTTCCGTCATTGTCCATTGATGTCCTTATTTGTCCGAAAACTTTTATTAAGTCCCCGGTTATAAAATTTCTCACATCCTTTGACTTGTCGCCATAGACTGAAAGGTTTGTATAAACCTTGTTGCCATCATCATCTTTACTAACGACAAAAAAATTACTTACCTCAAACTTTTCAACGTTGGCATTTTCTCCTTCGAGGGATTCGACTATCATGTTCAAATTATGGACCTAAATACGAAACAAGTGCTTGCGAGCGCACCGCAGCCTCATATGAAGGCAGAACTGGTTATAGAAGCTTTGCAGAGGGTTATGGATCAGCACAAATTGCCGGAAAGAGTTATTTTTTATTCAAACCCTTGAAGTCGATATACATTCAAAATTGTAAAAGAACATTTTAAAAACCTGAATTGGCAGGCCAGCTATTCTCGAGTAAGAAAGCAGGGTAATAATATTTAAGAATAAAAGCTTTTTTGTGTTATTGAAGAAAGAGGTCATTCATGGCGCAAACTTTTAGACGCAGGAAGAGGCGCGTCAGTGCATCTTTGGATATATTTGCAGATTTTATAACCGTCACAAAAAAACAGAAATTAATAGATTATCTCATCCCTAACGATTTATTGAAAGTTTGAAGGAGCGAGGTTTAGGAAAAGTTGCTTAACTCTTTGTCTAATAAAGTATTGACATCCCCTTTATGTCCTATCAGATTTTCAAAGATTTTGTTTCAAAAATTACATCAATACATTGTTTTTTCAAGGGTTTTCATGTTCCTTCACTTTCCTCAAACTTCCGATATTTTTCCTCAAAGTTGTAATTGCTTTTCCAACTCGAAATCGAGTTGCCCGCAAGGGCACGTGGGTTCGAATTCCACCTCCTCCGCCACAGAAAACGCATGTAACCACGGTTCAGGCTTTTATCTCTCTCTTTTCACGATGCTCAATTTTGAACCTTCTGTAAAATGATGCATGTAATTACTGTGAGCGGAAGAAAACCCGCAGTAGCTCCACTTCCATGTTGACTCGCTTGTTCTTATACTTGTATCCTGCA
>JAAYNH010000093.1 GCA_012520945.1 Treponema sp.
AGGCTGCCATCAGGGAGATAGAAAAGCTCACCGACGCCGTGGTAAGCATAGACGCCATGATTAGAGTGGAATAAAGAAGGCAGCCACACCACAGGCTGCCTTTTAAGGTTAACTGCATAATACTTGAGATAATTGCGACAGTTTAACTTGAATTTAAGTGTATTTTAATGACTATTAACAAATTAGCATATATTTTTGATTGGTGCTTGATTATTTATGATAATAGTATTATAATTTAATAAAAAGCTTATTTTTAAAAAAATCTAATCTTCAAAGGTAATTATGAACAACAGTAACATTGACATAGACATAATGACACCTGATTTTGGGGAAAATGTTTTGCAAAAGGTGAGAGAGACCAATTCCCCTCAATTTTTTGAGGTCTCGATAAACGAAAAGGCATTGTTAGAGATATTACATAAAGAACGTAAACTGAATAGGCAAGAGAAAATCGTATTAGAGCATGTCATCGTAAAAAAGAAGTATTTTTTTCGCTTTGTCAAGAGAACCTTCGATATTGTTTCTTCATTGATTGGTATAGCTTGCAGCCTAATCCCAATGCTCATAATAGCCATTTTCATCAAGTTAAACTCAAAAGGCCCTATCATTTTCAAACAAGAACGTTTGGGCCTCAATGGAAAACCCTTTACGGTGTATAAATTCAGGTCAATGTATTTTGATTCTGAGAAAAATGGCGCTCAATGGGCAGAACAAAACGATCCCAGGGTCACCAAAGTAGGGCGCTTTTTGCGAAAGACAAGGCTTGATGAATTGCCACAATTTTTTAACATATTTTTGGGAAACATGAGTTTTATAGGCCCAAGGCCCGAGAGAAAAATCTTTTATGACATATTTGAGGAATACATAGTAGGCTTTAATCAGAGATTAAAGGTAAAACCTGGTCTTACCGGTTGGGCGCAGGTTAACGGGGGATATGATCTGTTGCCTGAAGAAAAAATAATCTATGATCTAGAGTACATAAAAAAGCAATCATTCTTAATGGAAATAAAATGCATTATAAAGACCTTTAAGGTGCTCTTTACTCATAATGGAGCAAGGTAAAGGGGTTATTTATTTTTTTTGTTTGCAGCATCTTCCTCATTGCCGCTTATTATAAAAGCGCAATAGTGAAAAACGCAATTGAATATTATGAATAGAATTAAGGCGGTAGCCAAAAAAATTTTCACAGCATCCTCTTTTAAAAATATTATCCTTTCCCATTAATATTATACGTTTTATTGATAAAAATTTGTTATTTTCTTATGTTTGTTTAAATTAAAAGCGCAATCTGAATGGACGGCGCTTTTTGTATAAATAAAACTCCGCGATTGTCGTGGGGAGAGTCCAAGCTTTTTGTTGCCAAAATTTATCCGATATGTTCAAGTCAATATTGAAAAGGCTGCCCTTTATATCACTAAAAAGGCCGCCTTTTATCCTCTAATCCGCCTTTTTGCGCCATAAATTTGGCATATTTGCGCGGGGATTTTCATAGATTTTACTAA
>JAAYNH010000094.1 GCA_012520945.1 Treponema sp.
AACTGTACATATTCAACTGTACATATTCAACTGTACATATTCAACTGTACATATTCAACTGTACATATTCGTAAAAGTACATATTCATTCTTTGTTCTTTGTTTATTTAATAATACAATTATTGTAGAAAATAACATTTATGCCGATAATATAAATATGAAAAAAAAAATTAATGCTTTAATTATATGTATCATTATTTTACTTTCACTAATTTTTTCCAGTGTAACCGCTTTCAAATGGAATTTTTTTAAACCAAGTGTTGTACTTGATTTATACACATATGATTATGATATATTTGAATTTTATCAAAATATCTCTCATCGATTTTCAACTGTACATCCTAATATAATGTTAAATATTATATTAAAAGCTGATGAAACACCGGTTATTGGAATAAAAATAGATGAAGATGGTTTACCTATTTTTAAATCATCTAAAAATGCCATGCTTCCTATAAATTTTGTTGGAATAGGACTTGCATATAATAAAGAGATTTTTACAAAACATAACTTATGTATTCCCAAAACATTTCGTGAAATGGAAAATGTATGTAAAATTTTACATGAAAATTCAATTGTACCTTTTGATACAATTCCTGAAAATCTTCCAAAGGCATTTATTCAATTTGTTAAAGCAAATACTAAGCCTCATTTAAAAGATAAAACAGTTGCATTTAAATTTGTAAATTTAAATGAATATTCATCAAATGCTGAAAAATTTTATAATTTTGGTTTTATGAACATTCCTATAAGTAATGATATTTCTAAAAACACACTATATGCTGATGTTAATGCTGCAATTGCAGTTTTTTCAGATTCACATGATATATTAAAAAATGCCTCTAATGTTTTTATTAAATGGCTAAATACTTCAGGAAATATTTAATGAAAATTGTTGCAGAAATTGGTAGCTCTCATGGCGGAGACATAAAAAAAGCAGAACAATTAATTGATTTAGCAAAAAACAGTGGAGCTGATTGTGTAAAATTTCAAATTTTTTATGCAGATGAAATTTTACATCCAAAAAGCGGAATTGTTCCCTTACCTTCCGGTAAAATTAACTTATATGAAAATTTTAAAAAATTAGAAGTAAATGATGATTTTTTCATACATGTAAAAAATTATGCATTATCAAAAAAAATTGATTTTTGTGCAAGCCCCTTTGGATTTAAAAGTTTAAATGAATTATTAAAATTAAATCCTTCATTTGTAAAAATAGCTAGTCCAGAATTAAATTATTTTCAGCTATTAAATGAAATAAATAATATTCGAAAAAAACAACGTATTCCTATTGTTCTTTCTTCAGGCGTTTCAAGACTTTATGATATTGAAAAAGCTTTAGATTGTTTTAATTCATTAAATGATTTAATTCTTTTACACTGTATTACAAGCTATCCTGCACCAACTGATGAATATAATATTTCAGTCATTGAAAATTTAAGTAAAATTTTTGATATAAAAGTTGGAGTTTCAGATCATTCTACAGATCCAATATTGGTACCACTTTTAACAATCGCTTTCGGTGGAATAATGATTGAAAAACATATTACATTAAGTAATGATTATGATGGATTAGATGATAAAGTTGCTCTCAATGGAAAAAATTTTGAAAAAATGTGTAAAAATATTAACAAATATCGAAAAATTGAAAAAGATAAAATAATTGCCGACCTAATTCAAATATATGGAAAAGATAAGGTATTAAAATGTATTGGTAATGGAAAAAAAGTTTTAGCAAAAAGTGAAATAGATAATTACTACAGAACAAATCGCTCAATACATTTTATGCAAAATATAAAAGCAGGTACTGTTTTACAAAAAAATCATATTGCAATATTACGTACAGAAAAAGTACTTACTCCCGGTATTAGTCCTGAGTTTTTTGAAACAATAATAGGAACTAAATTAGCTAAAGATGCAATTGATGGCGAAGGTGTAACTTTCGATCACTTATTTTTTAAATAAACCTTTTAATGCATCTGTGGCCTTTTCTTGAACTTGTTTTTTTGTGTCTTCAACTTTTGTTTTAATATTATTTTCTGAAGTATTTTTCAGTTCATTAAGTGTCATTGTCAATTCATTGATTAATAAATTAGTTTTATCTTTATAGTCAAAAATATTTGATTTAATAATTGAAAAATCATTTATGGAAAAATTTATGTCAGCAGATTTTTCTTGTAATATTGAATTAATTTTTTCAGTAATTTTATTTTTTATTACAAATAATTCTTGATTAATTAATTTTTCTAAAATGTTCATTAATTCAGATTCAAGATTAGAATTAATATTAAATATTAAATTTTCTTCTTTTGAATATCCTGCTATAATATTTCCTTTAATATTATCTATCATTTCTAATGCTTGTGTATACAAACGGCTTACATATTCAGGTTCAAAACTTGCAGTAGTCATTTTTACATTTTTTAAATTCATCTGCCCTGAAAACAAAAACTGAGCGTCTTCATCTGCAGTAAGAATAGCATTTGCACTGACTAAGCCTTTTATATTAGGCATTCCATTTGCTGTAACAACTTTATTCAAATCATAATCAATTGAAAAACCGTCTCCTGAATACATAATTGTAATAGGACTTTCTGTTGAGTTGTCTCTAAAATCCGCAATAATTTTTGCTTCATGATTAGTATTAGCAAAATTTAATCTTCCGTTAATAATAGCAGGTTTTCCATATTGATTCATATTACTTGAAATATCTTTTGCATCAAAGTAAAAACCATCACTTGAAAATAATGCATGACGAAGCAAAAATTTAGGAACAATATCTTTTTTATAATAAACAAATCTACCTTTGGCCCTGCTTGTATTTATATTTTTTTTTAAGGTTTTATCAGAAGTATTTTTTGATTTTTTAGCTATATCACAAATTTTTTCCAAGTATGGATAATATTTACCAAGGTATTGATAGCCAAGTGAATCAATGGCATTCCCAATAATTTGTTTACCGTCTGGAATTTTAAATGACGAAATAGTGCTTATTTTATTTTGTGTAAAATTTTTATCATTTTTTATAGCAGTTTGAATTTTGTTTGAATGAGTTTGAATTATTTGTTCATCTTGTTTTATTTGAACTACTATATTTTCAATTTCATTAGAAAGATTTTTTCCTAATTCTAATGTATTAACTACGTCTTTTATTGTACTAGCTAGTTGTACCGGATTATTTTTTAATTCTTCTATATTAATTGTTTTAAAATTACTTGCAGAATTTGAAAATATTTCAAAATTAGTTTTAATTTCTGCAGGTTTTGTTTTCCATTTATTTATAAAATTTGTTATTTCTTCTTTAACTTGTATTACAATTTCCGGAATTTGTAATTCAGAATAAAGAGCATTAATAATATTTTCAGCATCATATTCGGAAAATAATTCTTGTATTCCTTTTTTTGTTTCAGCAATTGAATTTTCAACTTTTGATTTTAATAAATTTACTATTGAGTTTGGATTGTCCTTTTTCTTTTTTTCAGGTAATGCACCTGAAATAATTCTATCTGTATTTCTTTTAATATTAGAACATTCAATATTATCAATTACAATTTTTGCTTTTAATAATTCTTGTAAATCAAAATCAAGATTTATTATTTGTGTTTCAAAAAGATTTTTCATTGGCTCATTTTTGTTAGCTTGAGAAAGATTTTTAATTAAAATACTTGAGTCTAAAAATCTAACATTAACTTTTTCAATATCGCATTTTGCACTAAAAATATTTTGCATTGAATTTACAATAAATAACTTTACAATAATATTTTTAGTAAGATTTACCAAAAGAAAAATTCCCGTAATTAAAATAATAGTTGCAAATAAAGGAAGTAACTTAATTCTACCTTTTTGTTTATTAATTTGTCCGGCTAATTTTTTAAGTTTTAAAAAATCATTTTTTGAAAATATTAAATCTTTTGGTATAGCAAAAAGTTGTTTACTTTCATCAAAACATTTAAATAAATTAAGAACATAATTTTTATCTTCAGGAATATATAATTTATTTATAATTATTTTATTAAGTTTTTTTTGTGTATATGTTTGTTGAAAAATCTTAGGCAAATTATTTGTTGAAAAAGTTTTTACTTCTTTTATATTTTTATTTTTAGCATCATTAATTAAAACTTGTTTTTTTAAGTCTGTACTTTTTTCTTCATTTAAATTTTCTTTGTTTACCATTGTTTAATCTCCCCTACTTTTTCTTTTAAATTTGAAATTTTTTGTACAATTGGTAATTTCAATAATGCTTTATAAAATTTTAAATTTAATAATTTAGATGCAATATTTTTTCTCCAAAAATTAATAAATAATCTTGTTAAAATATACATTGGAAAATATAAAATTATTCCAAAAATTAAAGAGCCCATAACAACAGAATTATTAAAATTTGTAAAGGCAACAAAAGGTATATCTAATATTTTTGCAAAAAAATTTTCTAAAGGAACAAAGGTTAAAATTTTATAACCAAAATAATCAAAAAAATTATCAAACAATGGTGTTAATATAGAAAAAAAGATAATCATAATACCGTATGCAGCTTTATTAATACGCAAAAATGAACAAAATACAAATATAATAGCCCAAAGTAAATTATTTTTTGGCAAAAAACCGAGTAATAAAGCACATGAAACAGCATGAGCAATTTCTCCCGGATGAGAATTATTATTTAATGACTTAAATAATTTAATAATAAATGATAGCATATTTATATTTTACAATGAATTTTATATAAGGTCAAATATTTTACCCTTATTTATTATCTTTATTTTTTTTAAATTTTTTATACTCTTTTTTTATTCTTATTGAAGTTATGGTTATTTTTTGATAAAATTAAAACAGAATTTTTATGAGGTTATGTTTTGAAATTTAAAAAATTATTTTTTGTATTTATTTTCTTTTTATTTTTTTTTAATACTTATGCTGAACAATATAAAATTAATAATGTAAAATATGATATTTACGGAAACGGTATTAAATTATTTAGATTTACTAAAACCAGAGAATATCCGTTAAGAAAAGCTGTTGAAATAAATACAAAAAAAATATTTAATTCTTTTAATGATTTTCAAAAATACATATTTGAATTGGAACAACAACTTCAAAATCAAAGAGTAATTGAGTCATCTAGTATTGAATATACAATTTTAGAATTTAATGAAGAATCAAATATATTTCTTGTCGATTTACTTATTAAAACAAAAGATTCATGGAATATTTTTCCGCTACCGTATCCAAAGTATGACTCCAATGAAGGATTCACTTTTAAATTAAAAGTAAAAGATTTTAATTTTTTTGGTTCCATGAGAATTTTTAATTTTGATTTAAATTATTCATATGCACAATTTCCAGGTGAAAATAAACCGGATGAACATCAAATCGGTATGAATTTTGATTTTGAAATTCCATTTAAAACCGGTTTATTCGATACTGCGTGGACAAATTCAGCCGGAATTTCTTTTACATTAGGAAATATAATGCCTAACTTAGTTTTTGCTTCAAAAATTGAATTTTCTTTACCTATAAAATTTGTTAATTTGAAATTCGGCTTTGAACAAATTGTTACATATAATAATGATTATATTTCAACTGACGACGAATTTTATTTTACTGAAAACTTTTTTCTTTCAATTCCGTTTCAAGTTTATAAAATTAAAAATGTAACACCTATTACTTTTACTCCTTTTCTAAATGTAATTTGGAATTGGGATAAAGATATTTTTAATGATAATGAAGAATTTGTTTTAAGTGTTTCACACAAAGACTTACAAGGTCCTGTTATAAGACTTGGATTAAATACAGCCATTGATCGTATAAACTGGTTTGATAATCATAGAAAAGGATATTCAATAAATATTGAACCTTATACAAAATTTAATTTTTATACAAATTTATGGTCTCCCGGTTATATTATTGACTTAAAAGTCTTTCACGTTTTTGGAAAAATTATTGGAATTAATTCACGCTTTAACTCTTATCAAAATTTAAATGATACAATTGAAGTCGGTGAAAAATTACGTGGGGTTTTAAATAGTATTGTTCAAACAAATAGTTGTATTTCATTTAACTTAGATATACCTATCAAAATTATTGCTACAGATTGGGAAGCATGGGGTTTCACAAAATTCAAGCCTCTAAAATTTTTTAAATATTTAGATTTTGAATTACAATTATCTCCATTCTTTGATTTACTCGTTTCACATAACCATGAAACTAATCGGTTATATTCATTAAAAGACGGTTGGTATACATGCGGGCTTGAAATAATTATTTTTCCGGAAAAAATGAGAAGCTTGCAAGTTCGTATTTCTTACGGATTCGATTTAACTACAATTATGACAGAAGATTTAATTACACAGAATTGGCGTCCTAGAAGACCCACGGATGAAATTTTCTTTGGTGTAGGTTTATTTTATTAAATTATTGTAATTTAGAAAAAGCTATTTTTTGCCAATATGAATTTGGACAATATAAATACAATGCAAGCCATATGTCTTGTGCAAAATTAGACTTTCCATTTTGTTTTGAAATTTCTGCAAAATTATAAATACCATGCCAAATTTCTAAATCATTTGTCCAATCAATAATGTCTGAATATTCAGCTAAAGACAAAAAAATATTTTTAACTGAAGAATATTTATATTCATTATTTCTTTCTTTTAATATTTCTTCAATTCTAGAAAATGTTGTAATTACACCATTTAAAGACATTTCAAGTGCTTTTTCTTTTAAATTATTTTTCATATATAAATCTGCAAGTCCAAAATATGCTTTTAATGAAAAATAATTATTATTTCTAAAAAGTGCAAAAAATTGATTAGTTGATTTAGAAATATTAAAACTACGAATCATCATTTGATTTTTAACTTCATCATTTTCTTGTTCAATAATTAACAAAAGAGTTTTTTCATATTCATCATAATCTTCTTGAATTTTTGCTAAACTAGCCAAATCATATAAAATATCATATTTGTTTTCAGGTACATTTAAAACTTCAGAGTGCTCCCATGCCTTTAAAAATGATTGACGTGCCATAGAAAACTCACCTTCAACAAAATAAAGTTTTCCGCTCAGATAATCAAGTTCGGGATATGCATAAAAACGTTTAATATATGATAATAATTCTTTTACTGAATCATTAAAAAACTTTTTTGACTTAGTAACTAAAATTTGATTTATTAAATTAAGTGCATTTGTTGCATTTCGTTCTTGAAAAGTTACAATAACTTCTGTCAAAGAATCTCCAACAATTTGAACACTTACAGGCTTTAATGCTTCTTCCAATACAAAAACAGCCCAATCAACTTCTGTTTTTCTATTTTCTTTGGATTTTTGAATTAAATAAAAAGCGTCTTCAAATTTTCCTGCTTCAAAAGAAAGTTCAGCCTTTTCAAGAATTCGCCATGAACGACTTTGAGAATCCGGTAATTTGGGCATTGATTTAATTTGTGCATTTAAAAATAATAAGGCACAGAAAAAATTCATAATACAAAAAAATATCTTTTTCATAAATGCATTCACAAAGATAATAATTCCTCTCTAAATGCATTATCGGCATCTTTTGCTTCAATCTTTCGAACTATTTTACCTTTTTTAAATATTATAACTGTATCTCCAACGCCTGTAATTCCTATATCTGCGTGTTTTCCTTCACCTGGTCCGTTAACAACACATCCCATAACTGCAACGGTAATATCTTTTTGTATTGATAATAGTTTATTTTGCCATCTGTCAACAAAACCATGAACATCAAATCCGTTTCTGCCACAACGTGGACAAGAAACAATCTTTACGCCCCCACTTCTTTTTCCGCATTCTTTTAATATTTCACCGGCTGTAATTACTTCATTTTCAGGTGTTGAAGATAAACTAACTCGAATAGTAGAGCCTATTCCATCTTTTAATAATGTTGAAAAAGCTAACGTACTTTTTACAATTCCGCCTATTAACGGACCGGCTTCAGTTACACCAATATGAACAGGAGTGTCAAAACGTTTTGCAAATGCACGATTTGCTTCAATTGTCTCATTAACGCTACTGGCTTTCATGGAAACGACTACATTATGAAAATTTAATTTATCAAAAACTGAAATTTCACGAAATGCAGTTTCTACCATTCCTTCACTTCTTGAAATATGTCCTTTTTCTATTTTTTCAGCAATATCTTTCGGTAAACTTCCTGTATTTACACCTATTCTTATGGCATTACCATTATATTTGCATGCATTTACTATTTCTTTTACTTTTTCAACGGAGCCAATATTTCCGGGATTAATGCGAATTTTTGCAACTCCACCATCTATACATCTAAGTGCAAGTTTGTAATCAAAATGAATATCAGCAACTAATGGAACGGTTGTTTTTTTGCAGATAATACTTAATGCATCGGCACTTTCCATATCAGGAACGGCAAAGCGAATAATATCACAACCAAGCATTGAAAGAGAATTTAATCTATTTAAAATAGAATTGAGAGTATTTTCATCTGTTAAAACAGGAATAATACTCTCTTTCCACATTGTTTGAATGGAAATAGGATTATCACCTCCCATTTCCATTTTTTTTGTTATTCCTATGCCACCAAAACTAATGACACGGCTTTTTTTATATTCTGTTTGCAAAAAATTAGCACATACCAAATGAAAATGCCATTGCGAAAAGTGCAACCGTTTCACAAAGACCAACAACCATGATATATTGTGCAAATCCTTTTCCTGTTTCACCTAATGCATCAGAACCTGCAGCTCCGGCTTTACCTTGAAAATATGCAGAAAAAGCGAATGCTAAGCCTGAAAAAATTCCTAATGCAAAATAAAGAAGACTTTTGTCAGGTTCTGTTCCGGCTGCAACAGCTTCAATATTTGCTAAAACAGCAGCATTTATTCGTCCCATTAAAAGAAAACCATAAATTGTTTGTGTCAAAGGTGCTCCTGCAAAAACAGTTAAGATAAACGGAGCTGCTTTATTATTCATATAACAGCGTTTCCATGAACCTATTGCAGCTTGGCCGGCAATACCAATACCAAATGCAGAACCAATAGCGGCAATACCCATTACAAAAGCAGTACCGAAAAATCCAATATTCATATTATACCTCTTTTATTTTTCCCCTTCAGCGAAAGGTTGATAACTAAATCCACTCCAAGACATTCCTAAATGACCTGAAAATTCCAACGTATTCAATCGAACACCGTGAACAATAACGGAAAGCACGTTAAGTATCATATTCAATCCATGTCCGAAAACCAACAATATTATGCCTAAGAAAATTATAAATCCGCCTAACATTGGTCCTGCCATTTCATTAATGGTATTTGCAATTGCGGCACCTGCCAATCCAACTGCCCACAAACGAATGTAGGAAACAATATCTGAAAATACGTTTACAACTCCTAAAAGCATACTAATTATATTTTTGAAACTTTCTAAAATTGATTTTCCAACGCTATCTTCATAACTTGAAAAAATAAAATTCAATGCAAAGCCCCCACCTATCAATGGAAACATCAATTTACTAACTTGAATGCCAAAAATTTCTAAGTCAAATGAAAAGCGAGTTGAACTAACAACCATATTTAATACAAAATAATAAATACCTAAAAGCATTAATACAGAACCTAAATCTCCTAAAAATTTTGGTGATTTAATATATCTGAAAATTGCTTTAAAATGCGCAACAGTCAATTGTATTAATGCTAATGTAAAACAAAAAATTTGAACATTTTCAGTTACAATTTTTGGGTCCAAAGTAGAAGCATTTGAAATCCAATTCCAATCGATTGTTAGTAAAAATGGTTTAATACTTTCAGGTAAATTTTCCGGTGCAATTCCAAACCAGTTGCAAGTTAGTGCACCCCATGCAGTTGTAGAAAGTCCTAAAAGAATGAGTAAAATTTGCATTGATTCAACTTTTTTTGTTTTTACATATGAAGAAATTACAATGCCTAAACCGGCAATTGTTAATATTAAACCATAGCCACCATCACCGAAAATCATACCAAAAAATATACAAAAAAATAACAAAAACCAAGACGAAATGTCATATTCAGCATATCCGGGAACAGTT
>JAAYNH010000095.1 GCA_012520945.1 Treponema sp.
AATACGCTGATTGGCAATATAATTGTTTAAAAGAAATGTACCGCTTGATAAAAGAAGACGGGGCTATTTTTTACAATCACAAATGGAGAGTTCAAAACGGCTTAATGCAAGATAGAAGCGATATAATAAAAAGACCGGAATCCTTTTATTTAGATATGAAGAAGAATTTGGAAAACATTCTTACAAAAGATTTTGGTATTATGAATTATCAAAAGACAACTGGGATTATGAAATTACTCTAGAAAAAACCTTGGAAAAGCATACCGATTAATATGAATTTAAAACAAAATTAATATAGCTCACTTTAAGTTTTATGTATAAAACACTAAAATCGTAAAAAAAACATCTCTTTTCATAAAAAAATCCACTTAAAATTTATCAATGTTAGTTGTATATAAAAATTGCGTAAAATGTTACACGAAATTGATAAAATACTTTATGTACATATGAATAAAGCACTCGTAAACTGTACTCATACTGCGGCGTTGCCGTAAAAAAAGGAATGGAACTAAGAATAAAAAGTTTCATTAAGGTTTTTAATATTCCTTAAGGAGGATATTATGGGAAAGAAAGTTCTTTTAGTTTTGACAGTTATTGCTGTGCTGGTTTCAAGTTTGTTTGTTGTTGGTTGCAAAAAAGAAGATTCCGGTTTAATTAAGGTTGGAATTATTAATAATCCACCTGCAGAATCAGGATATCGTGCAGCGAATGTTGCAGACTTTGAAAAAGTGTTCACAAAAGAAAACGGTTATGCGGTTTCTACTTTTTACAGTTTAAAAAATGATGAACAACTCAATGCGGCTAGTCAATTTATTACAAACAAAGTAGACTACATTCTTTTGTCCGCTGCTGCTACAGACGGTTGGGATTCAGTATTGAAAAGCGCAAAAGAAGCAGGCATTAAAGTTTTCTTATTTGACCGTATGTTAAATGCTAATCCTAGCTTGTATGAAGCTGCTGTTGTTTCCGATATGGCTCAACAAGGCAATACTGCAGTTGCATGGCTTAAAGCTCAGAACCTGCCTGAATACAAAGTTATTCATATTCAAGGAGCAATGGGTAGTGATGCACAAATTGGTCGTACAGCTGCTCTCGACAAAGAATTTGCTGCCGGAACCATGAAAAAAGTTGTTCAGCAAACAGCAACATGGGATGAAGCTGAAGCAAAGAAAATTGTTGAAGCTGTAATCAACTCTAAAGAAAAATTCAATGTTATTTATGCTGAAAATGACGGAATGGCAAAAGGTGCTGTTGCTGCTCTTGATGCAGCCGGTATTACACACGGTGTTGATAAAGATGTTATTGTTATGGGATTTGACTGCAATAAGTGGGCTTTAAGAGAACTTTTAGCAAAGAACTGGAACTATGACGGTCAGTGTAGTCCTTTCCAAGCGTCTGTAATTGACGGTATGATTAAAACACTTGAATCAGGTGGAAAACTTGCATCTAAGAAAGTTATTTCTGAAGAAAAAGGTTTTGATGCAAGAACAATTACACAAAAAGACATAGATACATACGGACTTGGTGACTAATTGTTAATCTGAGTTTCCTGTAAAAACAGGCTAAGTTTGGTTGAAAGCGCGGGGGGTATACGATTATTTTCAGCATTCTCCGCGCATTTTTATGTACAAAAAAGGCGGTCAAAAATCAATGGATAATAACATAATTTTGTCTATGCGCGGAATTAACAAAACTTTTCCGGGTGTTAGGGCACTGCAAAATGTTGATTTTACGCTTCGTAAGGGCGAAATTCATGCTTTGATGGGTGAAAACGGAGCAGGAAAATCAACCTTGGTTAAGGTTCTCACGGGTGTTTATCAAAAAGACTCCGGTCATATAAGTTTTGGCGAGGAGAACAAAGAAGTTGTTATTAAGTCACCTCAAGACGCACAAAAAGCGTGTATAAGCACTGTGTATCAGGAAATAACTTTATGTCCCAATCTTTCCATTGCGGAAAATATGTTTATAGGACGGGGTAACTATACTTTTGTAAATTGGCGTGCTAGGGAAAAGAAGGCTGAAGAAATTCTTAAAAAGCTTAAAATTCCTGCAAGGGCGACACAGCAGTTAGGAATTTGCTCATTGGCTGTTCAGCAGATGGTTGCTATTGCACGTGCTGTTGATATGGAATGCAAGGTGCTTATTCTTGATGAACCTACATCTTCTTTAGATGAAAGTGAAGTAGCACTTTTGTTTTCGTTGATGAGAGATTTAAAAAAGCGTGGTGTAAGCATAGTTTTTATTACTCACTTTCTTGAACAAGTATATGAAATATGTGACAAAATTACCGTTTTACGAAATGGAGAACTTGTCGGAGAATATGAAATAAAAGATTTACCTCGTATTGAATTGATATCAAAAATGATAGGTAAAAAGTTTGATGGAACATCGGAATTACAAAAAGAAAAGCAAAAAAATATTGATGTGACAGCACCTTTTGTGTACGAAGCGGAAGGCTTATCCAGTACGGAAGCGCGACCCTTTGATTTTAACATACGTAAGGGCGAAATAAACGGATTTACGGGTCTTTTGGGATCCGGTCGTAGCGAATGTGTAAGGGCAATATTCGGTGCAGATAAAATAACAAGCGGCAATATTAGGGTAAACGGAAAGATAGTAAAAATTACTAAACCCAGAGATGCTATGGAGTGTAGAATAGGTTATTTACCTGAAGATAGAAAAATTGATGGCATTGTAGCAGATTTATCGGTCCGTGATAATATTATATTAGCGTTACAAGTTATGAAGGGCTTTTTTAAGCCATTTTCCAAGTCGGACGCGGAAGAGTTTGCAGATAAATATATATCATTACTGGGCATTAAAACAGCTTCGCAAGACACACCTATAAAGTCTTTGTCCGGTGGAAATCAGCAAAAAGTAATTTTAGCACGTTGGCTTCTTACAAATCCTCAGTACTTAATTCTAGATGAACCAACACGCGGAATTGATGTTGGAACAAAATTTGAAATTCAAAAGCTTGTCTTAAAACTTGCACAAGACGGTGTAAGTGTAACATTTATTTCTTCTGAAATTGATGAAATGCTTAACACTTGTTCAAGACTCATTGTGATGAGAGACCGCAATATAGTAGGAGAGATGACCGGAGAAGAAATGACTCAGGCAAATATTATGCATACTATAGCAGGGGAGGCTGGTCAAAATGATTAAAACGTTAAAGAAATTTTCGAATTCACAGTTAGTCATTCCGTTGTTTGCTCTTTTTCTTGTAATTATTTTCAATCTCATACGAGATCCGAGTTTTTTTTCAATTGGTGTAATACAAAACAATTACGGGAATTGGGTTTTGTCGGGCAATGTTATTAGTATTTTGCACGGTGCTTCCGAGCTTGCGGTTTTTGCTATTGCAATGACACTTGTAACCTCTGCAACAAAAGGACAAGATATTAGTGTCGGAGCTCTTGCAGCAATTGCAGGGAGCGTTTTTGTAAAAATACTTCGCGGAAATGATATAACAATTCCGTTGCTCCTTCTTGCCTTCTTAGTTGCTTGCATTGTTGCTATTTTATTTGCTCTTTTTACCGGAACACTTGTTTCTTTTTTCAATATACAACCCATGATTGCTTCTTTAATCTTATTTACGGCAGGTAGACCCATAGCATACTGGATTAACGGCGGAGCAACACCGACAATTGAAAGCCCCCTACTTAACAGCATTGGAAGTTTTATTCCCGGAATTCCCATACCAAGTCCTATTCTTATAGTTATAGGCTTTGGAATTATAGTCGCTTTAATTTTGCGTTTTACAAACCTGGGCCTTTATACTCAGGCAGTTGGAATAAATGAAAAAGCCGCACGACTGAACGGTATAAATTCTGTGTTTATAAAACTTTTATCTTTTGTGATACTAGGTATTTGTGCAGCAATAGCCGGTAGTATAAATGTATGCAGAATAGGTTTAATAAATCACGAAACTATTCTTATTGACATTGAAATGGATGCAATTCTTGCGGTAGCTATAGGAGGGAACTCCTTGGGTGGCGGAAAGTTTAAGTTAGCAGGTTCGGTTATTGGTGCATATATAATTCAGGCATTAACAATTACACTATATGCTATGAAAGTTTCGTCGACTGCAGTAAAAGCATATAAAGCAATTGTTATTATAGTGTTGGTTATTCTTGGTTCTCCTGTCGTGCAAAGATATGTGATACAGATTAAAAACAAGATTCTTAAAAAAGCCACAATTGTAACGGAGACGGACTAATATGAGTACAAATATAGTAAAAGATTTATATAAACGAATGATAGGAAAAAAACAAGGTGAGCATATTTCAAGTACGACTCTTTTGCTTGTTATAACAATTTTTGGTTTTATTTTTATGTATCTTTTTGCTATGCTCGTTTGGGGAGGCGGTTTCCTTAATCCACAGCAGTTTTTTGACATTTTTAATAATAATGCCTATTTGATTGTAATTTCATGCGGACTTACTATTGTTATGATTACGGCAGGTATAGATATTTCTGTGGGCGGTATGATTGCCTTAGTTACTATGACCTGTGTTGTCTACATTGAAGATTATACCGGTAGTATTGCCGGGTCCATGCTCATAGCACTTTCTATGGGGCTTTCAATAGGAATTATACAGGGTTTTTTAATATCGTATTTGAACATACAACCTTTTATAGTAACTTTGAGCGGTATGTTTTTTGCAAAGGGGATGACAACCATTGTAAGTAGCACACCTCGCACTGTTACAAATGAAGCTTTTCTTGTATTAAAAGAGATGCGGATAAAGATTCCCGGATTAGGAACATACGGAAAAACAGGGAATTTTATACCGGTAAGAATAGAACCGGGTGTTATAATTGCACTGGTTATAGTCTTGCTTATATGGGCCATGTGTAAATGGACCCGATTTGGTCGTAATCTTTATGCAATCGGAGGCAACAGTCAAAGTGCACTAATGCTCGGTATTAACGTAAAAAAGACAAAGTTTTTTGCTTACATACTATGTGGGCTTCTGGCAGGAATTGCAGGCTATATTTACCTACTTCATACGGGAGCCGGAAACGCTTCCAATGCAACTGCTGCAGAAATGCAAGCGATTGCGTCTTCAATTATCGGTGGAACTCTCTTAACGGGAGGAGTAGGCAGTGTTATAGGAACCTTATTTGGTGTTCTTTCTCTCAAAACCATCAATAACATAGTTGTAGCATCAGGCTTACGAGAACCATACTGGCAGAGTATTACAACTGGATTAATGCTTTGTTTCTTTATTTTGTTACAAAGTGTTATTTTAAAAATTCGCAAAAATAAAGGTATTGGAACCTGATCTTTTTATATTTACCTCCTTCCTTTGCGACGTCGGTTTAAAAAATCGGCGTCGCTTTTTTTGAGAATAAAAAATATGCGTAATTTGTAAAAAATATCCGGTAAAAATATCTTGTGTTTTTTTTTATTTATGATAAACTTTTAAAAAATATATTAAATGAACATTTAAACAGGAGGTAATGTTATGTGGTTCATACTTGCTATATTATCTGCAGTATTTGCTGCCCTTACATCAATTTTAGCAAAAGTGGGAATTGAAGGTGTAAATTCGAATCTTGCAACAGCTATACGAACAGTTGTAGTTGTGTTGATGTCATGGGGAATGGTATTTTTAACAAATGCACAAGCAGGATTGGCGGAAATAGGAAAAAAAAGTTGGATATTTTTAATTTTGTCAGGGTTAGCAACAGGGGCTTCTTGGTTATGTTATTACAAAGCATTGCAAATAGGTGATGTCTCAAAAGTTGTACCCATTGATAAATTAAGCATTGTCATTACTTGGGTTTTAGCAATTGTTTTTTTACATGAACAATTTACGGTAAAATCCTTGATAGGATGTTTATTAATTGGAGCAGGAACAATATTGATGGCTTTATAAAATGGAAATACACATTGAAGACCTTTCACATGATGCACGCGGGATAGGTAGAATAAACGGGAAGGTGATTTTTGTTGAAGGAGCATATCCCGGTGAATATGTTGAAGGTGCAAATATAATAAATAAAAAGCGTTATCTTGAAACGAAAACTTCAAAAATCATTAAAGCCAGTCCTAATAGAATTACAAAAATGTGTGTTGATTTTTATAGTTGCGGAGGATGTCAGTTTTGCGACTATGCATACTCTGCACAGCTTGAATTTAAGATAAATCGTGTAATTAATGAATTTAAAAAATTTGCTAATATTAATTTAAAAGCAATAAAAATCAACGGAATGGATAAATTTTATAATTATCGCAATCATATTCAGTTAAAAGTAAAGAATTCACAAATTGGATATATTACAAAAGATTATAAGAAAATTTTTACACCGAAAAACTGTATTATCGCTCCAAAAGACACAGACAAGATAATAGAAATTTTAAAAAAATGGAAACAAATAGACAGAATTTCGCTAATAGGTATTCGTGAAAATTATGCTAAAGAAAAAATGCTTATTCTGGTAACATCGTCTTTTTCTTTAGAGATATACGATATTATCGATGAATTAAAAAAATTAAATGTTACGCATGTTTATGAAAATAAAAATAATAATCCAAAAAGCCATTACGGAAAAAAATCGTTACTGCTTTATGGAAAGGATGACTTTGAAGATAAAATTTTAGGCAATACTTTTGTTGTTTCGCCAACGTCTTTTTTTCAAGTGAACAGAAGTCAAGCGGAAGTATTGTATAAAAAAGCCATAGAGAATTTACAACTTACATTTAATGACAGCATAATAGAATTGTACTGCGGAGTAGGGACGATTACAATGGAAATAGCTAAAGTTGTGAAGAACGTGTTTGCAATTGAATATGTTAGTGCTGCAGTAGAAGATGCTAAGGAAAATGCAAAGCGAAATAATGTTCATAATGTGCAGTTTGTAAACGGAAAAGTTGAAGACGTGCTTTCAAGGCTTGATGACTTTGTTGGAGACAAAAAATATAATAAACTGCTTTTAGATCCACCGCGAACAGGCGTTGAAAAAAATGCTATTGATGCTATTCTCAAATTGAATCCTGAAGTCATTTCATATGTTAGTTGTGATCCAGCAACGCTTGCACGAGATGTGGGACTTTTAACTGCAAACGGAAATTACGTAGTTGAAAGCGTGGAAATTGTTGATATGTTTCCGTTGACGAGTCACGTTGAGACGGTAGCGTTGCTTTCCCACAAAAAACCTGACAGCGTAATCAATGTAAAAGTCGAGTTTGGCGAGGGAGAAGGCAAAGTGCCGCTTGATAATATCGCCAAGAGACTACGAGCCTGGATTCTACGGTGGACGACGACAATGTAACGCGTTTAACGGATCTTATTAAGGATGATCGCCTAAAAGAGCCTTCCGATCTTGTTTTTTCTATGGCCCTGTCTCAGACTATTGGCGAAATACTGGATGATTTACCGGAACGTGAGCGCAGGATAATTGAGATGCGCTATGGTATTGGGGGCGGGGCCCCCATGACATTGGAGGAGACGGGCAAGGTCTTGGGCATTACCCGGGAGCGGGTCCGCCAGATACAGGAAAAAACCATTGGAAAGTTGCGGCTTTTACGCGAGCTCACCGACTATGTCGAACAACCTTAGAGGAAAAATTTAAATCTTCGAAGGATAAAAAAAGATTGATAAAATAAAAAAAATGTTTGACAACTCTCTATTCCTGTGCTAGTCTTAAATTGGAGAAAGAGAGTAATTAAAAAAGTACAACACAACACAACACAACACAACACAATTACCTTTTTTTATCATTTATCATTTCATAGGAGATTTTCATGAAAAAAATGAAAACACGCGTATGGCAATTGTGTTTTGTAACACTTGCCATTGTTTGTCTTGCTGTTTTTATGGCTTGTCCAAACACAACAGCGAGTAGCCCGGCAAAAGATGCGCTACAGTTCTTTGAGTCAAACCCTACAA
>JAAYNH010000096.1 GCA_012520945.1 Treponema sp.
CCATAAATGTGACGACGCTCAGAGTGTCCTAAAATTACGGTTTTTACACCCAAGTCTTTTAACATAAGTACTGAAACTTCTCCAGTATGAGCACCGGATTCATCAGTGGACATATTTTGTGCACCAAGAATAATATTTGAGCCATTAATTATTTGTCCTACAGCATCTAAATTTGTAAAAGACGGGGCTATCATATATTTGTATTTTCCATCTTTTAGTGCAACAACAAGACTTTTTGCCAACTCAACAGCTTCAGACTTTGTTTTGTTCATTTTCCAGTTTCCGGCAATGTATGTTTTTCTCATTTTTATTTTTCCTCCAAAAATAATTGTAACATATATTTTTAAAAATTACCATAAATTTTTATACAACCTAAAGACGGAAAATGTATTATACTTTATAATGAATTTATGTTTTATTGTGATGAAATTATCTTTTCTGCAACAACCAAATGCAATTTAGAATGTAGTCATTGTTTTGTTTCTAGAAATAATTTTCAACTTGATATTGAAGAATGCAAAAATTTTATTTCTTCTTGTTTGAATACTAATGATGATAAATGCAATATTGAAAAAATAGGATTTTCAGGTGGAGAACCATTTTTATATTTAAATTTTATTACGGAAATTTGTAGTTTTTCAATTAAAAATGAATTAATGTTTGACCGCCTTATGACAAATGGAGATTGGTGGAAAACGAAAACAGAACTTCAAGAAAAATTACAAAAACTATATGACAGTGGCTTTGATGGTAAAATTGGTCTAAGTTACGATATATTTCACGGGCAAAAAACTGAACGCATTTTTACATTTATAAAAAATGTTTATGAAATTTTTAATGATACAAGTTGTGTTGAAATTTTATGTGTATATCCGCGTTTTAATAAAAATAATAAAAACAAACATAAATTATTTTTAAAAGAATTAAAAATTTTACAAAAAAATCTTAAAAAAATTTTTCCTTCAATTTATTTAAATATAATTACTTTTCCTCAATCTTTCAGTTCAACACAAAATGATAGAGTTACAAAATGGAAAGACAAAAAATGGTTCCTTGATGACTTATGTCAAAACACAGGTAACATTTTTTTTGTGCATGCTGATGGAAATATCGCACCTTGTTGCGGTTTCGCAAATGAAAATCCTGAACTTTTTATCGGTACGATAAAAGACAGTGCAGACATTTTAATGAAAAATGCACAAAAAAATAAAATGTTAAATCATTGTTTTAATACAGGCTTAGGTCATTTACAAAAAACTATGCAAAATAACGGTCATATTTTTCCAGGCAAAACAAATGATATGTGCCTTTTTTGCGATTATATTTGTAATTTGAATGTAGAAAAATTATAACTTAATTTTTTATCAAAAAAAAAGAGCACAAATTAATGTGCCCTTATCTTTTCAAAAATAAAAATTACTTAGAAATAACTTTTGCCATTTCAAGAATTTTATTTGAATATGCCCATTCGTTATCATACCATGAACACACTTTTACAAAAGTGCTATCAAGTTGAATACCGGCTTTTGCATCGAATATTGATGTTCGGGAATCATGACGGAAGTCTGTTGACACAACAGAATCTTCTGTATAGCCTAGAATTCCTTTAAGCTCGCCTTCTGATGCTTTTTTCATTGCTGCACAAACATCTTCATATGTACATTCTTTATTTAACTCAACTGTCAAGTCAACAAATGAAACGTTAGATGTTGGAACACGAACCGACATACCTGTAAGTTTGCCATTCAATTCAGGAAGAACTTTTCCAACTGCTTTTGCAGCTCCTGTTGAAGAAGGAATCATATTTTCAAGAATTCCACGACCACCTCTCCAATCTTTTTTTGAAGGACCGTCAACAGTTTTTTGTGTTGCTGTTGTAGCGTGAATTGTAGTCATAAGACCGCGTTTAATTCCAAAGGCATCATGCAAAACCTTTGAAAGTGGTGCTAAACAGTTTGTTGTACAAGAAGCGTTAGAAATAATGTCTTGTCCTGCATATGTTTTTTCATTTACACCATATACGAACATTGGTGTTGAATCTTTAGAAGGTGCTGACATAATTACTTTTTTTGCACCTGCCGTAATGTGTTTGCGAGCTGTTTCGTCTGTTAAAAACAAACCTGTTGATTCAACTACAACATCTGCACCAACTTCATTCCATTTTAAGTTTGCAGGATCCATTTCTGATGTAAGACGGATTTTATTACCGTTTACAATCATAAAGTTTCCTTCAACTTTTACATCGCCTGTAAAAGGGCCATGAACTGAATCATATTTGAGCATATATGCCAAATAATCTGGATCCAAAAGGTCATTAATTCCAACAATTTGGATGTCTTTACTAAAGTTTTCTACTGCCGCACGAAAAACCATACGACCAATACGGCCAAAACCGTTGATTCCAACTTTTACCATAAGTATGAATCTCCTAAAAATAAAATTTTATCTATATCTTTTAAAAAAATATACTAGATTGTACAAAAATAATCAATAACGTCTTTTTAGATAACGTTTATTAATTGCATTAATTCATAAAAAGAAAAATTATTTACATTCACACTTCTGTTTTTTATTCAATAATAATTCCTTTTTATTATCAAAATAACCTGAATCTTCCAAATATTTACGACGCGTAATTATTAATGAAATTAATTCTTGATACATATTGTAGTCAACTTCCAAAGCAATTGGCAAAATATAATATTCGGTTTCATCGCAATAGCGTTCAATAAACTCACTTTTTGTAACAAAACCCAACGTTATCATATTACTAATTCTATCTGCACATTTTAATATTTTTGCTTTTTCACTTCCATGATCAATAATGCCTTTTAAATAATCGCATTTTGATTCCTCAGGTTTTCTTGTTACTTCTAAAACCAGCTCATATACTTCTTTGCTATCAATGTCAATTTCTAAAATCTTATTGTGGTCGTAATCCGATATATCCTCAAGCAAATCATGAATTACAGAGGCTTTAAGCAAAACACTATCTATATAACCATAGTCAATAAGAATCCCCATCGTATCAATTTGATGACGAAACATATTGCCACCGTCATGTCGTGCCTTTCCAATGAGCTCTGTGGAAAGTTGCATATATGGTGCCATGAAAATATTTTTCAGTTGCAACATTGCTTGTTCATTCATTAACGACGGTTTATTAATTTTCATCAAAACTCCTATTCAAATTATACATTAATTTTATCACAAAAAAAAGATTACACAAATCTAAAGATTTTCCAAATATGAAGCAAGTTTTTCAACACGTCGATTCGCAACTTCTCTTTTTTCTTTTTCTTGAGCAACAATTTCCGCAGGGGCATTTTGTACAAATTTTCCGGCAAGTTTTGCATCTACTTTTTCAACAAATGCTTTTTCAATACTCATTTCTTTTTCAAATCTTTTTCGTAATTTATTAACATCAATAGAACCTTCAATGAAAATAAATGCTTCAAAACCATCGCCAACCGTTCCAATTGTATATGCCGGCTTAGAATTCACAAAATCTATTTGTGAAACGCCCGCTAAAAGTTTAATTAAATCTGTTTTTTCTTTGCATACTTCAGCAACAGAACCGGCAGTAATTTGCAAAGCAATATGCAATTTGATTTCAGGGGAAATACCGCATTCAGCACGAAGTTGACGAATTAAACGAATTATTTCCTGTAAAGATTCGAATCGCTTAACAACTGTATTATCATCACGTTCTGTTATAACTTTAGGATATGATGCCGCTATAAGCATTCCTGTATATTCACTTGTAGAAATAATTTTATTTGCACATGCTTTTTTACGATTCTCAGAAATTTCCTCTAACGGCAATTTTTGGTATATCTCTTCTGTAACAAAAGGTAAATACGGATGTAACAATCGTAAACTTTCTTCAAGTAAATTTAATAAAACTGAAGCTGTTCTGTCTTTTTCAGCATCATCGCCGTTTCTAAAAGATAATTTAGTACCTTCAACATACCAATCACAAAATTCTGTCCAGAAAAACTCATATAATGCAGATGCACCATCATTATATCTATAATTTTCCAAAGCATTACGACAAATTTTTGTAGCATGATTCAAACGAGCATAAATCCATCTATCCAATTCCGTCAAATCACTATCTTTTACCGGTATTAAATTACGTCCGTCCAGATTTCCTAAAAGATAACGCGACGCATTCCAGATTTTATTAGCAAAACGACTTCCTAATTTAAAAGATTCTTTATCTACTAAAACATCTTGACCTTGTGCACACATAAATCCAAGTGTAAATTTTAATGCATCGGAGCCATATTCATTTATAATTTCAAGCGGATCCAAACCATTACCCAAAGACTTACTCATTTTACGACCTTGTTTGTCACGGACCAAGCCATGTATATAAATGTCCTTAAAAGGTGCTTTTCCGGTAAACTCAAGCCCTGCCATAATCATGCGACTAACCCAGAAGAAAATAATATCATATGCAGTAACTAAAGCACTTGTCGGATAAAAAGTTGACATATCTAATGTTTTTTCAGGCCAACCAAGAGTAGAAAAAGGCCAAAGCCAAGAAGAAAACCACGTATCCAAAACATCAGAATCTTGATTAAGTTTTCCATCGGAAGATTTTGCCCCACACTTTGGACAAAATTCTACATCTTCACGCGAAACAATCATTTCATCACAATCTGCACAATACCAAACCGGTATTCGATGTCCCCACCAAAGTTGACGACTAATGCACCAATCGCGTATATTTTCCAACCAATGTGAATATGTATTTTCCCATTTTTTTGGATAAAAAACAATTTCACCTTCTTTCCATGCTTTTAAGGCTTTTTCCGCCAAAGGTTTCATTTTTACAAACCATTGTTCGCTCATATACGGCTCAACAACAGTATGACATCTATAACAATGTCCCACCGGATGACTAATTTTTTCTTCACCTTTGAATAACCCGGACTTTTCTAAATCTGCAACTGTAACTTTACGTGCTTCTTTGCAACTCATTTGTCTATATTTTTCAGGAACGTTATCATTCAATGTGCCATCAGGATTCAAAATATTTACAACCGGTAAATCGTGTCGTTTACCAACTTCCCAGTCATTTGGATCATGTGCCGGAGTAATTTTTACTACTCCTGTACCAAAATTTCGCTCAACATATGTATCGGCAATAACAGGAATAATTTTGTCTGTTAAAGCTAAACGAACGTATTTACCAACCAAAGCCGTATAACGCGGATCTTCAGGATGAACGGCAACTGCTGTATCTCCAAATAATGTTTCAGGACGAGTTGTAGCTATTTCAATTTTATTACCACCGGAAAAAACAGTGCCATCTTCTAAAGTTACAGGAGGGATAGAAACGGACTTTCCATCTTTATCGCAAATTTCATAATACATATGATACATTGCACCTTGTGTGTCTTCATGGTCCACCTCATCGTCTGCTAATGCAGTTCCGCAAGACGTACACCAATTAACAAGGTATTTTCCACGATATATTAATGAACGTTCATATAGAGTAACAAAAACGTCTCTAACCGCTTTTGACAACCCTTCATCTAAAGTAAATCTTTCGCGACTCCAATCTACAGAATTTCCAAGTTTCCGTTGTTGTTCCGCAATTATTGTATGATGTTCATGTTTTACCGCCCAAGTGCGTTCTAAAAATTTTTCACGTCCTAAATCACGGCGCGAAAGTCCTTCTGCTTTCAACCTACGTTCAACAACATTTTGTGTTGCTATGCCGGCATGATCTGTTCCCGGTAACCAAAGTGTATTATCTCCTTTCATGCGATGATAACGAACAACAATATCTTGTAAAGTATTATTTAAGCCATGTCCCATATGTAAAACACCTGTAACATTTGGTGGAGGAATTACTACAGTATATGTATCTTTTTCATTACAATCACATGAACAATCAGCTTTTTCGGAATTGATTGGGCTGTCTTTATCTGTTTTTGGTTTAAAATATCCTTTTTTTTCCCATTCTTCATAAAGCCTGTCTTCAAAATTCTGTGGAGAGTAGGCTTTTTCCAATTCAATTCCTTTCATTAAAAAACCTCATAATTAAAATATATTATTTTTTATACATTAGTTTAATAAATTTTTTTATTTTATTCAATAAATACACCATCAATTTGTATTTCATTATGAGTTTCTTCCGGTTTTTCATTTACAAAGTGAACTATTAATTATGTAATATCAAAAAATTGAATATGAAAAAAATTTTATTTAAATAATATGAATTTTAATTTTCGACATTCATTCCTAAAGCTGTGTCTTCAGATTCTTCACCAAAAATTATAGATTTATTTTTACCGACTCGCTGTTTTGAATTATAAATAGAATAAATTAATGATATTATGCAATATACAACTAATAAAGCAGTCAAAAGAATTCTTATAACTTTTATATATTGAATAATTTTTCCATAAGAAATTTCCTTTAGTGAAACTAATGCTTCTTTAATAGATAATTTATTCTCCTTTTTTTCAAGTTTATTTATTGTTTCAACTGCTAAAGACGTATAATTTTTAATTGTAGCCTTAAAAATATTAGTAACAATTGCATCTATATTTTCAGTTTGAGAATTTTCAAATGTACTTTCTAAAATTTTTTTTATTTCTTTTGTATCAATTTGTTTATTTAAAATATCCGGATATATTGTATTTACTTGTTTTTCTAATGAAATTATTTGTTGATCTATAAAAAAGTTAAATTTGTTTTCTATAAAAACTGTAAAAATCATTATTAAAATAAAAACAGCTAAAACTATTATATTCAATGCAAAAAGAAACTTTTTCTTATTTTTGTTTAAAATTTTTCTGCCTATAGTAAAATTTAACGTAAATATCAATATAATTGCAAAAAATATCAACACAACAATCATTTAAGCTCCTCATTTATATATATCACCGCTTTTTGCGGTTTAATATTATTTTTCAATGAATCAATAAAAGATTGTTTGTAAACCAGCAATTCCTTATAACGATATTTCATATTCAAATCTTTTAATACCGATTTAACAAGCAACCTACCACAAGGAGCTTGCATAAAAATCTTAAACGTTTCAGGCCTAAATTCTTTGCTATTTTTTCCTTTTAAAATTTCATATTTAAGTTGTTTATCTTTCCATGCACTTAAAAGTTTAAATGATTCATAAATAAAAAACAAACTTAATAAAATTTGTGGAATAAGTAAAAACATAGACACTTTATACAAAGGCACTATTATTAAAACTATTCCACAAATTAATAAAAGAAAAAAATAAAAATTTAGATATATAAATCTAAATAAATTACGCATTACCGCCTGATTGTGCTGATGAAATTGCTTTAAAGAAAGCATCAACTGTTTTTTGAGCGGCTTCTTCATCTGCACCTGATAAAAGAACATTTGTTCTTTGTGTGAAACCTTCATAGTAAAGATAATATGCAGGACAGAAAAAACCACATGTTGCAACTTTTATATATCCAACTTCTTTTATACTTGTAGGAAGTAAATATTTAACTGTTGTACCGGTATTAACACAATAGCAAACAATTTTTTTAGACACTTCAACAACTCGCCTATTTGTAATTACCAAATAACCGCTTACTCTGTGTCCTAAAATTTTGCTAATAAATTTTTTGACTTTTCCTAATGCCATTGCAATCGGATTTGAGCTAGTTGCCCAAAGTTCCGCTTCAATTTCCATCACAAGTTTTTCACCCTCATTCAAGATAAGTCCTGATTTTAATTCTGCCATATACGCATCCTTTAATAGTATTATAATGATTTTACAATCATTAAATCCATAAAATCTTCTTCTTTTTTTATGGTTTAAATTATAGAGCACCTTTTAAAAAAAACAAGAACTTTTTTTGTCTTTTAGCATTTTTATATTTTTTGTGCTAAAAAGAGAAAATTTGTAGTAAAAATTTAATCATTTTTTAAGAAGAAAAAAAACCATAAAGAAACACCTATATATACAAAACCTAGTATCATATAAGCAAAATCATTAGAAATAGCTATTCCAAAAATTGAGCCGATTAAAAAACTAATGATTGTTAAGAGTAGTGTGCCGGTTCTTCGTGGTTTACACTTTTCACGAAAAGCAGTACCAAGAATAAAAGCTGAATCGGTAAGATTTCCTGTTATGTGCGACGAGCGTACTTTTGCTCCTGAAACATAAATTGGCATTGAATTTTGAACACCAAGAATTAAAGTAATTGCATACAGAGGAAAATTAGTTTTTTCGAGCAATTGTAAAACTAAAAAACAAAATCCGAAACATAAAGGCAAAATCCAGTAATATTTTTTGTTTTTTTTTGTATTATTTGAAAATAAAAAACCACCTATAACAGAGCCAACAAAAAAACTAAAAATTAGTAAAAAAAATTTAATCACATGAATTACATCACCGGAAAAAATAGACTCAGCAAGTAAAAAAACATTACCTGTATGATGTGCCGGTCTCATAAAATAGCTTAAACTTACCAACGAGTTTGCAAAACCCGCACAAGCCATTAAAAAAAATATCCATAAACGAAATAATAGTTCTTTACGCATAAATATTACTTTAACAAATATTTTGCCCAAAGAGCATCTGATTTTCCAATATGATTTATGAGCCAATCCATTAAAAAAGCGTAAAGCTTAAATGAATCGGACGGATTATCATTACTCAAGCGTTTAATTTGAGTAAAAACCTCTTTAACAAAAGATTTATGTTCTATTTTATGAGACGCTAATTCCGGATAACCGTATTGTTGCATTAACTGTTCTTCCGAACCAAAGTGATATACCGTGTAATCAGTGAGTTTTTTTACAATACGGGACATATCAAGTTTATAATCGTTTGTCGGATTTTTTGCCAATGCATATAATTCATTAAAAATACCAAATAATTTTTTATGTTGTACATCAATTTCAGGTATATTTAACAACCATTGATCATTCCAAACAATTTCTTTTTTCTCTTTATTTCCCTTAATTTTATTTTCCATTCTATATAAATATACTCATTACTAAACGATTTTTCAAGAGGATACTCTGTTTATATGGTATATTCAAAACGATGATTAATGATGAAACAAACGAACGCCCGTAAATGCCATCACTATGTTATATTTATCTGCAGTAGCTATTACATTGTCATCACGAATTGAACCGCCTGATTCAACAACAGCAGTTACGCCACTTTTATGTGCACGTTCGATATTATCACCAAAAGGAAAAAAAGCGTCAGAACCAACAGAAACATCGGTATTTTTAGCTATCCACTTTTTTTTTGCTTCACTTGTGAAAATTTCAGGCTTTGTTTTGAAAATAGTTTGCCAAATACCTTCTTTCAAAACATCTTCATATTCTTCTCCAATATAAACATCAATGGCATTATCTCTGTCCGCACGTTTTATTCCATCGATAAAATTAAGACTTAGAACTTGAGGACTTTGGCGTAACCACCAATTATCAGCTTTTTGTCCTGCTAAACGCGTACAATGGATACGAGACTGTTGCCCCGCACCAATTCCAATTGCTTGACCGTCTTTGACATAACAAACACTGTTTGACTGTGTATATTTTAGTGTAATGAGCGAAATTAATAGATCACGCTTTTGGTCTTTTGTAAATGTTTTATTTTTAGTTACCACGTTTGAAAGAATACTTTCTTCTATGACAAATTCATTTCTACCTTGTTCAAAAGTCACGCCAAAAACCTGTTTTTTTTCCACAGGATTTGGTCTAAAATTTTCATCAATTTTAATAATGTTATATGTACCGTTTTTCTTATTTTTCAATATTTTCAAAGCTTCATCCGTGTATCCCGGACAAATTATGCCATCGGAAACTTCTTTTGCAATGAGCTGTGCTGTTGCTTTATCACAAATATCGGAAAGGGCAATAAAATCACCGAAAGAAGATAGTCTGTCGGCACCTCTAGCACGAGCATAGGCACAAGCTAGCGGAGTAAGAATCACATCATCTGTAAAATATATTTTTTTTAATGATTCGGAAAGAGGAATTCCAACGGCAGCACCTGCAGGACTAACATGCTTAAAAGATGTGGCTGCCGGAAGATTTGTAGCGGCTTTAAGCTCTTTTACCAATTGCCAACCGTTAAATGCATCTAAAAGATTAATATAACCGGGTTTTCCATTTATTATTTCAATTGGAAGATTTACATTTCCGGTAACGGCAGCACTTTCTTCATCAATAAAAACTCTTGATGGTTTTTGATTTGGGTTACATCCGTATTTTAAAATAAGTTCTTTCATATTATCGTTCCTTTTTTATTAAAAATTATATATTTGTTAAAGCCGAATAAAAAATTCGCAAGCCCACTTCAATTTCATTATTAGTAATTATTAATGGCGGTAAAAAACGTATTGTATTAGCTCCTGCAGTTGAAACACATAAACCATGTGCTAAACACCATTTTTGTACATCCGGAGCACTTTGTTCAATGTCTATGCCAATCATTAAGCCTTTGCCGCGAATTTCTTTTATACACGAAAGATCCCATTCTTTTATAGTATTTATAATTTTTTCACCGGCATCACTAACCCTTGCTAAAAACTGCGGTGTATTTACTTCACTTAAGACTACTCGCCCTGCACAACAAGCAATCGGATTTCCTCCAAATGTGGACTGATGATCTCCTGCTACAAAAACATCGGTAGCCTTGCCCCCAAACAAACAAGCACCCATAGGAATACCTGCAGCAATACCTTTTGCAAGTGAAATTACGTCCGGTTTTAAGCCAAGCCATTCACTGGCTAAAAAAGTGCCGGTTCTGCCAATTCCTGTTTGCACTTCATCAACCATAAAAAGTGCCCCGCAATCATGAGTTGCCTTTTGTAAAGCTTGAGCCCACTTGGCATCAATTAAATTGACACCTCCTTCACCTTGAACACATTCGATTAATACGGCACAAACAGAATCGTCAAGAACTTTCAGTGAATCATAATCATTAGCAACAATGTGCTTAAAACCTTCTGGATATGGTGCAAAACTTTCTGCATGAAATTTATCTTGCCCTGTGGCTCTTAATGTTGTAACGGTTCTTCCGTGAAAACTTTTTTGCAAAGTTACAATTGTTTTGCGTTCTTTGCCATTTGTAGCATTCATACTACCGAATTTTCTAGCTAACTTAATTGCAGCTTCATTCGCTTCCGCACCGGAATTTCCAAAGAAAACACCTTTCATATCCGTCGCAATTAAAAGCTCTTTTGCAAAAGCTAAACCCATATCTGAATTATAATAATTTGAAATATGAATTTGTTTTTTTACTTGTTTTTTCAATGCTTTTACAAGTTTAGGATGATTATGTCCAAGACAATTTACACCTATTCCTGAAACAAAATCCACATATTGTTTTCCTTTAATATCTTTTAAAGTTGCACCCTTACCGGATACAAAAACCGCATCCAAACTTCCATAATTATTTGCTATATTTCCTTTATTTGCCATATAAACCTCTAAAATTTAATCTTTGATAAAAATGTCAGCCAATTTTATTCATTCATTATCATCGTTCCTATTCCACGGTCACTGAACATTTCTATGAGTAAGCTATGTGGAACGCGACCGTCTATAATATGAGTTCGCGGAACACCACCTTTTAATGCTTCCAGACAACACTCAATTTTAGGAATCATACCACTGGAAATAACACCTGTAGCAATCATTGACGGAATAGCTTCACGTGCAATACGTTTAATTAAAGATGATGGATCATCTACTTTGCGAAGAACACCCGGCACATTTGTCAATTGCACAAATTTTTCAGCTTTCAAAGCAACGGCAATTTTTGCAGCGGCAGTATCCGCATTTATGTTATAACGAGAATCATCACCTTGCTCACCCAATGCTACTGTTGAAATTACCGGTATAAAACCTCTTTCGAGCAACGAAAGCAAAATTTCAGGATTCACATCAGTTACTTCTCCAACGTATCCTAAATCCGTGCCATCTTTTTCTATCTTTTTTGCACGAAGTAAACCTGAATCAACGCCACTTAAACCTACTGCTTTACCGCCCTTTTGAAGTAATATGCCAACAATTTCTTTATTAAGCTTACCCGTAAGAACCATTTGAACAATTTCCATCGTTTCGCTATCTGTATAACGTAAACCATTAATAAACTTTGACTCTTTACCAACACGTTCAAGCATATTATTAATTTCCGGCCCACCGCCATGAACTAAAACAACATGAACACCAATTGTGCTTAGCAAAACAATATCGTCCATTACGGCTTTTTTTAATTCTTCGTTTAACATGGCATTTCCACCATATTTTACAACTACAATTTTTCCAACCCACTGTTTAAAATATGGTAAGGCTTCTGAAAGCACTTCTGCCCATGTTGCATTATCCAAACCGTTATCCTTTTTTTCCATAATTATATCCCTGTAATCTTATTCTTAATTATATATATTGTGCTTATAAAGACACACAAAGCAAACAGATTTATGTGCGATAATCTCCATTAATTTTTACATATTCATACGTTAAATCACAACCCCAGGCAGTACCTTCCGCTTCTCCATCTTGCAACTCAACTAAAATACCCACTTCTGTTTCCGTAAGGATAATTTTTGCTTTTTCTTCATCGAAATTTAATGGAACACCGCAATCAAAAACTTTAATTGTTCCCAAAGAATTTGTAAAAGAAACAGATGTTGTTTCAGGTGTAAAAAACTCACCCGAATAACCTAATGCACACAAAATACGACCCCAATTTGCATCTTTGCCAAAAAATGCAGCTTTTACTAAAGTTGAAGATATTACAGACTTTGCTAAAGCACGAGCAGTTCCAACATCTTTTGCTCCGGTAACTTTACATTCAAGCAAATGTTCAGCACCTTCACCGTCGGCGGCAATTTTTTTTGCCATTTGTATATTTAATGCATTTAATGCTTTCAAAAAAGCATAATAATCTGCATTTTTTTTAGTAATAAGAGCATTTTCTGCCATACCGTTTGCCAGTATCAACAAAGTATCATTTGTACTAGTGTCTCCATCAACGGAAACACAATTATATGTGGCATCAGCACTTTCACTTAATGCTTCTTGTAACATTTCTCCGGAAATAGCACAATCTGTTGTAACAAAGCCCAACATAGTTCCCATATTAATGTGAATCATGCCGGAACCTTTCGCCATAGTTCCAAGACGCACTGTTTTTCCGGCAATTATAGTTTCCAAAGCACATTCTTTGAATTTTGTATCCGTTGTCATAATTGCTTCACGGGCTTTTACATTACCTATTTTAGATAAACCTTTTACTAATTCATCTGCATGACTTTCAACAGTTTCAACGGGTAGTTGTTGACCGATAACACCGGTAGAGCAAACTAAAACATCATCTTCAGCAACGTTTTTTCCGCTTTTATTTAATGCATTTTGAGCAGCCTTTGTCATGCGAATTGCCACTTGCATACCTTGTTTACCTGTGCAGGCATTTGCATTTCCTGAATTTACTATAATTGCTTGAGCACGATGGGTAGCAACACGAATACGAGTTAATTTTACAGGCTCAGCCTGCACTTTGTTTTTTGTAAAAACACCGGCTGCAGTACATAGCTTTTCAGAATAAATTAATGCAGTGTCATCTTTTGTACGACTTTTTTTTATCCCCGAACGAACAGCATTTGCTGTGAACCCTTGTGGTGCACAAATTCCACCTTCTATAAAGGTCATAAATGCCTCCTCAATAATGCAAAGTAAACACATTTTACATTAAATAAATAATATGTTCAATAATTGAATTTTTTTTGTAACTTTTTTGGTTAAGTTTTGTTGTTTTTTTGTACTAATATTTTGTACTAAAGATATTTGATTTTTTATACATTTCATGGTATATTTTAAGTCCGATTATTTTATGGAGGTTCATATGAACAAGAAAATTTCAGTAATTTTAACATTTTTTGTAGCTCTTTTTGTAATTTTTGCCATGTCTTGCAAAACCGCTCCACTTACAACTCGTGAAGACACAAATGCAGCTTTTAAAGCAGTTTATGACGAATTCCGCAAAAATTTAGTTTCTGACGGTGCAAAATCGCACACAGTTGCCCCGGGTGAAAATCTTTCCATTATCTCAAAAAAATATTATGGAGAAGATAGAGGTTATTATTTCCCATTAATTATGCTTGCTTCTTCAGATATTATTTTGGATCCCGATTTGATTCAACCGAATATGAAATTAACCATTCCTGATTACAAGAAAAATATTGAAGATGCAGGTTCAAGGGCCGCTATGAAATCATATTTTAAAGAAATAGCCGGTGTTTACAAAAGAAAAGGCAATAAAACAGTTGAAGCAAAATTGCTTGAAATCTCTAAAAACATAGCTGTACTACCGAAAGATTCAAAAGCTAAATAGTTTTTATCTTTATATTATTACAATCAAAAATTAATATCTAAAACTGGAGCTGTTTCAAAGCAACTCCAGTTCTTTTTTTGTCATCTCCCGATAACCCCCACAAGGAATTAATTTATCCAAGCAAAGATTAGCAATTTTTATGCGCTTTAAATATATGACTTCATTATTCATTTGTGCAAACATACGTTTTACTTGATGATATTTCCCTTCTGTAATTATAATTTCCACTTCATTTTCTGAAATCCAATTTAGCTGTGCACTTTTTGCTAAAAATCCTTCTTCTTTACCTTCAGGAGGAACATTTATACCTGTTTTAAAACTTTTCGTATATCTTTTTTGATTTTCTGCATCGACAAAATTACGTAATTTCACAAAGTATGTTTTGGGTACATCTGTTTTAGGAGAAGTAAGCCTATGTGTTAACGCTCCGTCATTAGTTAAAATGAGTAATCCTTCCGTATCAATATCTAAACGGCCAACAGTATGTAAAGTGCCACCCATAAAATTAATTGTATATTTTTCATCAAGCAAATCAAAAACCGTTTTATTAAGACCATCTTTATTTGAACAAACCATATCGGCACATTTATTCATCATAATATATATAAAGGTGCGAATTTCTAAAATTTTATCATCTACCTTGATAATGTCAAATTCTGTATCAATATGTTTATCACTGTCATAACAAACTATATCGTTAACTAAAACACAACCTGTTCGCAAAAGTTTTTTTACATCTTTTCTGCTACCAAAACCGTGATGGCTTAAAATTTTATCGATCCGTTGCATTTTCATAAAAATCATAATAACACATTTTTATTTGTATAGCAAATTCAAAAAAAATGTGTTATAATTTTGCTTTAAGGATAAAATATGTCAGAAGCACTTAATGTTACGGCAGCTGAGCGCACTATGCTCATTTTAGAACAACTTTCAATACATTCTTCCATTAACTTGGAAGATTTAGCTAAAGAATGTAATTTACCTAAAGCCACTTTATATAGATTTTTACAAACTCTGATTTCATTAGGTTATGTACGTCGCGATAAAAATGATAAATATTCTCTAACATTACGTATGTTTTCTGTGGGCTCAACCAGTTTGGAGCATACAGATTTATTGAATATAGCACGACCGATTGCTGAAGAACTTTCAGAGCATACCGGAGAAACCGTTCACATCGGTATGTTGGAAAAAACACGTGCCGTATATGTCTTAAAAATTGAAAGTGCTCACACAATTCGAATGTTTTCTCGTGTTGGAAAACGCATTCCCTTGCACTGTACGGCCATAGGAAAAGTGTTTTTAAGTAATTTAAATACTGAAAAGCGTACTGAACTTTTCAAAAAAATGCACACCGAAGACGGTAAGTTCAAAAAATTCACAAAAAATACTTTAACAACAGATGAACAACTAAATGAAGAATTAATTAAAGTTTCAAATCTTGGTTATGCACATGACAATCAAGAACATGAAGAAGGTATTACTTGTTTTGCTGCACCAATTCGTGACACTTCAGGAAATGTTGTGGCTGCAATTTCCGTATCTTTTCCATATTTCCGCTTCCCTAAAGAAAAAACAGAAGAAATTGCCACACAAATAAAAAAAACTGCCACAGAAATCTCTGTAGCAGCGGGTTTTAAAAATTAATCTTTATTTATCTCAAACTATCTTTCTTCGATTGGAATGAATTTTCGTTCATCAAGCACATTTTTATAGGCAGGGCGATAAATACGACCACCGGATATTATTTCTTCAATTCTATGTGCTGACCAACCGGCTATACGCGAAATGGCAAAAATCGGTGTAAATAATTCACGCGGTATATTCAGCATAGAATAAACAAAACCGCTAAAAAAGTCTACATTACTACAAATGAGTTTTTTCTCACCTTTTTCTTCTCTAAAAACTACTGGTGCTAACTTTTCAATGAGTAAATACAAATTATATTCTTCCAAACAACCTTTTTCTTTTGCCAACTCTCCGGCTTTATTGCGAAGTAAAATAGCTCGTGGGTCGGAAATTGTATATACTGCATGTCCTTGCCCATAAATTAAACCGGTTCTGTTAAAGGCTTCTTTACGAATAATTTTACGCAAATATTCTTTTACTTCCGATTCACTTGACCAATCTTTTACATTTTCTTTGATATTATCCATCATCTGAATAACTTGCATATTTGCACCACCGTGACGTAATCCTTTTAAAGAACCCACAGCAGCCGCTATTGCACTGTACGTATCAGTGTCAGCGGAAGAAATTACGTGAACAGCTAATGTGGAGTTATTTCCTCCACCGTGTTCAGCATGTAAAATCAAAGCTAAGTCTAATGTTTGTGCTTCTAATTTAGTATATTGTTTGTTTGAGCGAATAAGTCTCAAAAGATTTTCTGCAGTTGAAAGTTCCGGTTTAGGTAAGTGAATATACATACTTTTGCCATCAAAATAACGACGTTTTGATTGATATGCATATGCTACCATAGCCGGATAACGAGCAATTAATTCTATACATTGACGTAAAACATTTTGAATCCCCACATCCTCAGGATTATCATCATAAAAATAACAAGCTAAAGTTTCTCGTGCTAGATTATTCATAATATCAACAGATGGTATTTTCATAATAACATCTTCAGCAAAGCTCATAGGCATATTTCTGCAAAAGCCCATAAGATTTTTAAATTCAGCAAGTTCATCAAAATTCGGTAACTCTCCGAATAAAAGCAAATAGATAATTTCTTCAAATCCAAAACGATCATGAGAATCTGCATCATAAATAATATCTTCTATATCATAGCCACGATAAATAAGTCTACCTGGAATAGGCACTTTTTGACCATCGATTATATCATATCCTACAACATCACCAACACGTGTTAACCCAACTAAAACACCGCGACCATTGTTATATCGTAAACCCCGTCGTACATCGTATTGTTGATAAAGATCCTGATCAATTGGAACATTTTTTTGTGCAATTGTCGATAATTTTTTTAGATAATTTTCTGAATTTACAACCATGGCATACCTCATATTAAATTTCGTTGTAAAGTATAAAAAATTTTTTGTTTTTTTTCAATACTTCTCAAATAAACCTCGACACATTCTAAAAAAAATGATATTATCGTCTCATTATGAAACCAATACTTATTAAAGATATTTTAGTTTCTTCACCTGACGGTCGTGAAATTACAGTTTATGGATGGGTTCGCACAAAACGCGATTCAAAAAATTTAGTATTTATTCAAGTAAATGACGGCTCATGCTTTTCATCAATTCAATTAACTTTTGATAGAGATGAAAATATTAATAACCCAGAGTTGAAAAATCTTGAATCTCAATTCAAAAAAATCACGACGGGTGCTTCTGTAAAAGCCACAGGAAAACTCATTCCTTCCCCCTCTTCAGGTCAAGCTGTTGAAGTAACTTTAGAAAAAATTGAAGTTCTTGGAGAAGCTCCGGCAGAAACATATCCTTTGCAAAAAAAAGGACACACCGTTGAATTTTTACGTGAAATTGCTCATCTTCGTCCGCGTACAAATATTATTGCATCTGCAGCTCGCATCAGAAGTCAAATGGCTTATGCAATTCATACTTTTTTCTATGAAAGAGGTTTTCATTATTTTAATGCACCAATTATTACTGCAAGCGATTGTGAAGGTGCCGGCGAAATGTTTCAAGTTACTACTTTAGATTTAGAACGCATTGCCGCCGATGGTGTAAAAGCCGGAGCAAAAGGTATGTCCGTTGAAAAAGCGGCGAACCTTGTTGATTATAGCAAAGATTTTTTCGGCAAAAAAGCAAGTCTCACCGTTTCCGGTCAACTGGAAGCAGAAACATATGCAACTGCTTTAAGCCGTGTTTATACATTCGGGCCTACTTTCCGTGCGGAAAATTCAAACACACCACGTCACTTGGCCGAATTTTGGATGATTGAACCTGAAATGGCTTTTTACGAATTGGAAGATAATATGGACCTTGCCGAAGAATTTGTAAAATATCTATTAAATTGGGCTTTAACAAAATGCACAGAAGATATGCAGTTTTTCGAACAACGCGTACAAAAAGGTTTGATAGAAACATTAACCCATGTTGCAAACTCTGACTTTGTTCGTATTACTTATACGGATGCAATAAAACAATTAGAAAAACTTAATGACAAATTTGAATTTAAGGTTTTCTGGGGTTGTGATTTACAAACCGAACACGAACGATATCTTACAGAACAAATTTATAAAAAACCTGTAATGGTTTACGACTATCCAAAAGAAATTAAAGCATTTTATATGAAACTCAATGAAGATGGAAAAACAGTTCGTGCCGTTGACGTTTTAGTTCCAGGAATTGGAGAGCTCATAGGCGGTTCAGAGCGTGAAAGCAATTATGAAAAACTAGAAAATCGCATAAAAGAAATGAATATGGACCCTCAAGATTATTGGTGGTATTTAGAATTACGCAAATATGGAACAGTACCGCACAGTGGTTTTGGCTTGGGCTTTGAAAGGTTATTACGTTATATAACAGGTTTAGGTAACTTACGCGATGTAATTCCTTTTTTCCGCGCACCAAAACAAGCAGAGTTTTAGTTTTTAAATATTTTTAAGCAATACTAAAAGCTAACAATGCTTGTAAAAAAATTACAATGTGATTTTTCCGTTTGAAAGCTCAATCAATTGTTTTGCAAAATTTTCAAATTCTGTTTCTACGATTGAGCCTTTAATTTTTATTTCAGTTTCAAATTCTTCAAATAGATCTGTAATTGAAAAGTTACTCATAAGACGTTTACATTTTTCATACAAAGTATAATCTGTTGAAAATGAAAATTCACATTTTTTAATTAAAGGCTTCACAAAGTTTTTTTCAAAAGCAAGATTCAAAACTTCTTTACAACTGTCCCCATATGCTTTAACTAAACCGCCCGTTCCCAAAAGTGTTCCACCAAAATATCGCGTAACGGTCAACATGACATTTGTACAATTACTTCCCTTTAACACATCAAGTGCAGGTCTACCTGCAGTTCCGCTTGGTTCACCGTCATCACTCATGCCCAAAATTTCTGCATTTTTACCAATAACAAAAGCATGAACAACATGAGTTGAGTCCGCATATTTATTTTTTTGCATTTTTAGTAATTCACGTGCTTCCATTTGCGACGTAACGGGAAAAAGTTCTGCAATAAATCTTGAATTTTTAATATTTAATTCAGTTGAACAATATTCAGTCAAATAATTCATAAATTTTCACCGTCTTCAATTTGCAAAACTTTTTTAGAGACTAAGTGAGTATAAAAAGTTGCAAGGACAACCGGTAACTTTGTTGAAAATGCAATCATGGCACAAATATTCAAAACACCTAAATTTGTTACAATAACATTTTTTAATGTAAAATCTTTTGTGTTAAAATATGTAAAATAAATTATTAAAGCAGAGCAAAAAATAAAAATTGATAATGAAATTTTTAATGAATTTAAACAAAGTTTTATAAGATTTTTTCTCTTGCCTTTAATCATATCAAATGATTTTTTTATAACAAAAATGGCATTAATATTTTTTTTATCAAAAAGTAAAAACCAAACAAAACTAAAATTTAATAAAATTGTAAATATAAAAACAAAAAATATAACTAATGTAATAGCAATAAATTTAAAATTAAAAACGATGTTTTCCATATTCATCATAATTTCAGGATTAAAATCTTCTTGAAAAACTATCATAAAAGAAATAGGTAAATATGAAAGAACCAAACAAAGTGTAATAATAAAATATTTATAAAGAGATGTTTTATAAACTCTAAAATCTTTAATACCAAAAAATAAATTTCCTAGAATGCTTTTTTCTTTTAAAACAAGTTGTTTTATAATCACATAAAAACCGTATTGTAAAACTCCTTCAAAAGCAATTGCAAAAACTCTTATAAAACTTGCAATAAATGATGCCTCAAAAATAATACTAACAAAAATAAAAGCAAATAATATTAATTTTGATAAAATGAATGAAGTTAAAATCTTAAAAAAATTTTTTTTATAAGTTATATTAATTTCATTTAAAAAAGCATTCATAAAAACCTCAATTATAATTATACATTTTTTTATAAAAAAATAAACATCAAATAAATTATTTTCTTCTATATATATTAGGAGAAGTTCCGGTAAAGCTTTTAAATATTCTACCAAACTGAGTTACTGAACCAAAACCACTTTCAAAAGCAATATCTATAATTTTTTTGTCGGTGTTTTTTAAAATTTTACATGCATGATTAATACGTAAAATATTTAGATATTCAATAAATGAAAATTGAGTTGTCTTTTTAAAAAAACGACTTAAATAGCTTGGAGTAATTCCAAAATTTTCTGCAACTTCATTTAATGTAACTTGTTCAAAAAAATTATTTGACAAATATGTCATAATTTCTTCACATTTTTTTTGAGCAAAAGATTTTTCAAGCAAAATTTTTTTTTCTTCATTGCTACGACTAACTAAAGTTAAGAGTTGCAAAAGTTTTGCCAACGCAACATTTTCATAATTTTCTTTTTTTTCAATAAATTCTTTTGCAATCTCAAAAAAATTTTTTACTATTTCATTTCTATCTTTTTGTGCTATTTGAATTAGTACGCCAAATTTTTTATTTAATTTTTGGAGAATCGGTAAAACAAGTGAAAAATATTTATCATCTTTACAATTAAAATATATATTATATAATTGACAACTTTTTTCATTAATTGCACGATGCAAAACACCAGGTTCTACACATAAAAAAGCACCTGAATCAATATCATAAGTTTTATCTGCATAAAAAAAATTTCGTTTTCCTGAAACTATATAAAGAATTTCCCAATGATTATGAAAATGTCTGTAGGGATTTGTATTTGCAGTTTTTTTGCCCACAATTGTAAATCCAGTAATTTCATCGGTTATTTTTACATCTAAGACTAGCGAATTTTCTTCTGTAAAATTTCTTAAAAATAAATTATCACTCATATTTTTTTCATAATGACAATATTTGCACAAAACTTCAAAAAAAAGTAAAATTATGTACAGATTTTATTATACATCTTCGTTATATTAATGTCCATGACTAAAGATAAAATTTTATTAAGTGACAAAGAAGCAAAACGCAGAGAATTTATGCTTAATGGTAACACCTTGCAAGTTTTAATTACCATTGCCGCTCCTCTAGTTTTTTATAATATGTTACATCAGGCTTTCCAGTTTATAGACACCTGGATTGCCGCAGATATTGGTAGCGATGTTATCGGAGCCGTATCTTTTATTCAACAACTTCACACAATGCTCATGGCTACCGGTCAAGCATTAGCCGTCGGTGGCGGTATTATTATTGCTCGTTATTACGGTGCCGGAGATTTAGAAAATGTTAGCAAATACATCAGTACTATTTTTTTTACCGGTTGTTTAATTGCTTTTTTAATTCTCATAATTTTTATTCCCGGAGCTGAAGCCTTTTTGCGTTTAATGAATATGCCTGAAGATTTACTTGATATTGGCGTAATTTATTTTATGGTAGAAATTACTTCACTCGTTGCCATTTTTATTAATACAATTTATTTATCAACGGAAAAATCACGTGGTAACACAAAAAAAATTATGTATTATAACATTCTTGTAGTCGTTGCTAAAACATTTTTTACAATTTTCTTTGTATATTTTTGTAAAAAAGATATTATAATGTTAGCTTTGGCAACATTACTTTCTCATTCAATTTTAACATTTATTGCCATTTATAATCTTACTTCAAAACATAATATATTTAGAGTTTCCGTAAAAAATATTTCATTTCGATGGAAAACTTTAAAACCTGTTATTAATCTTTCGTTACCGATATTTTTTGAAAAATTTGTTTTTAACTTCGGAAAAGCAATTGTAAATTCCATGGCTGCAAATTATGGTAGTTTAACAGTCGGTGCACTCGGTGTTTCAAATAGACTCGGAGGGCTTGCAACAACACCTCCTATGGGAGTACAAGAAGCAGAATCAACTTTAATCAGTCAAAATGATGGTGCTAAAAATACAAAACGTGCACTGGATTTTTTTAAAAACACAATTTTAATAAACGGTATTTTAGCAGTTTTCTTTTTAGTAGTTATGATGATTTTCAAAGATTTTCTAATCGGACTTTTTGCAAAAGGTAATCAGGAATTTGCTAATATCATTACCAGTATTTATCAATATGAAATTTACGGCTCAGTTTTTTTAGCGGCAGGAACGACTGTACACGGTTTCCTTTACGGCTTCGGATATACAAAACTTGCAATGATTTTAAATATATTACGCTTGTTTGCTTTCCGCTTACCCGTACTTTGGATTATTCAAAATTTTACAAACCTTGGCTTTGAAGGAGTTGGTTGGATGATGTTAATAAGCAATGCACTTTTTGGTATTAGTACGATTATTGCAGCCTTTTTTGTATATAATAAAATTAAAAGCAAAATTAAAAATTAAAAATATCTGCAATTACATCAATTAATTTAAATAAATATTTGCATATCAATATCATTTTTGTGTGATATAATGAACGAAGGGCTTATGAAAAGAATTGACATGACATCCGGTAACATTACAAAACTTACGCTTGCTTTTGCACTGCCACTTTGCATTGGAAATATTTTACAACATTTGTATACAATCGTGGACACAATTATTGTAGGAAATTTTTGTGGAACAACTTCTGTTGCCGCTGTTGCAACAAGTAGTCAACCAATAGAGATATTACTTTTTTTATTTATGGGCATAGGTCGTGGCATTTCTATTTTAACAGCACAAAGCTTTGGCGAAAAAAATTATGAAAAAATTAAACAACTTGCTTCATGTGCCGTTACATATATTTATTTTCTTGGCATTCCGCTAACTATAATCGGTATTTTTTTAGGTCCTGTAATTTTAAGATTAATGCAAGTACCTTCAGATACAATTTTTTATGCAACAAAATATTTAAACATAATTTTTTTAAGCACAATTGCACAAATTGGCTATAACTTTAATTCAGGTATCTTAAACGGAATGGGAGATAGTTTATCTTCCTTAATTTTTTTAATTATTTCATGCATAATTAATATTGTACTTGATTTAGTTTTTGTACTTTGTTTTCATATGGATGTAACAGGAGTAGCAATTGCAACATCGATTGCAACTTTTTTTTCATGGATAATTTCTATCATTTATATTAAAAGAAAATATCCTGAAATTGAATTTACTTTTTTTCCTCGAAAATTCGAAAAAAAAGTTATGTCCGAAGTCTTTACTATAGGCTTTCCTTTAGGAATTAATAATTCAATGTATTCTTTCGGACACACAATTATGCAAGGATTAATTAATACACAAGGTTCTGTTTTTATTGCCGGATGTAGCATCGGTTCAAAACTTACATCTCTTTCTAATCTCGCATTAAACTCTTTGTCCGCCAGTGCGATGACTTTTGCAGGACAAAATTACGGTGCCAAAAAATACGCACGTTTAAAAAAAGGCTGTTCATATCTTCCATTTTTAGCAGGAACCATTACGATTTTTTCTTCTATTCTTTTATTTATTTTCCGCAATCCTGTTTTATCGATTTTTACCAAAGACACTGAAGTCTTAAAGATGGCTAGCCGACATGTTTTTATAGTAATGTCTTTTACTTGGTGTTATGCAATTTTTAATTCTATTTTAAATATTGCAAGCGGTTTAGGAGATGTTAGATTTACAACTATTGTTAACCTGCTCATGCTTTTGGCTGTACGCATTCCTGTTGCTTTTTTATTGAAAGCATTGAATCTTGGAAAATATTTAATGGCCGCTATTTCAATCAGCTTTATTTTTGGAATGATTGTAAGTCTGTTTTACTATAGAAGTAAAAAATGGAAAAAAATTTCTATTCTGGCAAAAAACTGTCCCAATTAATTTTTAATATATGCATTGTTCAATAACTGTAATTGCAACATTTTTTGCATTTTGCTAAAATAATTTTATTATGGCAGGAAATTCTTTTGGTAATATTTTCAAAGTTACCACATTTGGTGAAAGTCACGGTGAAGCACTTGGTTGCATAATAGACGGTTGTCCAAGTGGCGTTCCGATATCAATAGAAAAAATTCAACTGGCACTAGACAGACGAAAACCCGGTGCATCAAATCCGGCAACAACTCCACGAAAAGAAGCAGATAAAGTAGAGATACTGTCCGGTATTTTTGATGGAGTTTCTACAGGAACATCAATCGCTTTAATAATAAAAAACACAAATCAACACTCCGGCGATTATTCTGAAATATCAAAAATGTTTAGACCCGGTCACGCAGATTATACATATTTCAAAAAATATGGCATTCGTGATTATCGTGGTGGAGGACGTTCATCCGGTCGCGAAACTTGCATGAGAGTTGCCGCCGGTTCAATTGCAACACAAGTTCTTCAAGCCATTTTTTCTACATCCGAAGTTCCACAAATCATTGCGTACACAACTCAAATAGCAGACATTGCTATAGAAGAAATTGATTTTTTTGCAATTGAAAAAAATCTAATGCGTTGTCCGGATATGAAAGCCGGTAAAAAAATGCTTGCAAAAATTGAAACAAGCCGTAAAAACGGCGAAAGTGTGGGTGGCATTGTAGAATGTGTTGTAAAAAATGTACCAATAGGTTTAGGCGAACCTGTTTTTAATAAATTAGATGCAATATTAGCACAAGCAATGCTTTCAATCGGTGCAATCAAAGGAATAGAGTTTGGTGCCGGCTTTGGTTCCTCCCTTTTGTCAGGAAGCCAAAATAATGATAATATGTACTTAAAAGAAGGCAAAGTATTTTTTTCAACAAATAATGCCGGCGGAATTTTAGGTGGAATTACTTCAGGGCAAGACATTGTTTTTCGTCTCGCTGTAAAACCTGTTCCAAGCATAAGTAAAACACAAAAAACAATTGACACGGACAACAATGAAACAGAAATTTCAATAAGAGGCCGTCACGATGTTTGCCTTTGTCCACGCATTGTACCGGTTGTTGAAGCAATGACTGCCATTTGCATTTTAGACGCAGTTTTGCAAAATCGTTGCAGTAAATATTGATTTTCCGAAAATTTTAATTGTTTTTATAATTTTTGTGCGTTATAATTTATATATATTGGAGGGTTCTTTATGAAATCTAAAAAGATTATTTTTTTATTAACCGTCTTTACAATAATGTACATTTCTCTTCACGCAACTCCGGGTGATATTAAATATGTAAATGCAAAAACTGCACAACTAAAAATTTCCACTGACTTTTTTGCAAAAAAAGCCGGTACTGTTTCATATGGAGAAAAATTACTCGTTGTGGCTGAAAAAGAAAAATGGACTCAAGTTATTCCGGAATCTATGCCAAATATTAAAGCATGGATTTCAAACGCTAATATCACTTCAAAAAAGATTTTATCTAATCGTTCCATATCCAACACGGAAATAGCTTTGGCAGGAAAAGGTTTTACCAGAAGCGGAAAAGCATTTGATATTGAAAATGATGATTTGAATTACGGTGCCGTTGTATCTTTTGAAAATTTTGAAGTTTCGCAAGATGAAATTAAAAAATTTATTAGTGCAGGTAGACTTTCTTCACGGAAAAGCAAAAAAACGTTTGAAAGCAAAGTTGACATTTCCGAAAGAGAAGAATATGAAATAGGTGAAACTGTAGCGGCGGCCATTTTATCGGTTTATACTGAACAAAATGCACCACAAACAAAGCGTTATCTTAACTTAATTGCTCAAAGTTTACTACAACCTTCTCCACGTCCAACTATGGAATACGGTTATACGGTGGGCATTTTGGACACAGATGAAATTAATGCTTTTGCAACATCCGGCGGGCACATATTTATTACTCGTGGCTTGCTTTTAAGTGCAAAAAACGAAGATACTTTGGCGGCTGTCATTGCACACGAAATAGCACACATTCACTTACAACACAGTGTTTTAGCCATTAATAAAGACAGAAAACGCTCTGAAATTACAAGCAGAATGGACTCGATTTTACTTGAAGCTTTTGGAGAAACCGTTGCCGCCAGCGATGATTTTGCAGATGAAGTTCGCAGTACTGTAAATACAATGGTGAACAACGGATATTCACAAACTTTAGAATATGAAGCAGATGTTTATGCCATAGAACTTTTGGAAAATGCAGGCTATGACACTGTAGGTATGGTTGATATGCTTAAAATGCTAAAACGTAGCATGAATGAACGCAGAGAATACCCAAGTGGCGGTTTTTCAAGCACACACCCTAGTCCTGATAATCGCTTAACAAAACTTAAACCTGTTATAGGCAATCCTTCTCCTTCGCGTGCTTCAAAAAAAAGATTGGAGAGATTCAAAAACATTTTCAAATAAAGGAAAATTTTATGCCTTTGTTAAAAAAAAAGTTTACTCGTGGATTTATAATTGCACTATTTGTATTTGCTGTTGCTTTAACAATGTATTATTTGAATGTATTTCACTTTTTGGAACTAAAAACTTATGATAAACTCATAAGGTCAACAGCAACACAAAGCTCTCCTTCTGAAGAAATCATCGTAGTGGTATTAGATCAATCCAGCCTAGATTGGGCTAAAAAAGAAAAAGGTTGGTCTTGGCCTTGGCCACGCGAAGCATATGGTGACATTGCCAAATTTTTCAGCTTTGGTGGAACACATAGCGTTGCATATGATATTCTTTATACTGAACCTTCTGCCTACTCGGATGCCGATGATGAAAAATTTGCAAAATTGGTTAAAGAATGTGGCAATGTCATATTTGCTCTACAATTCGGTGAACAATACGGCGATGTGGAATATTGGCACGATGGAATATCACCACCAAATACAACAATGGAAGGCTACTCAAAATCATTCATTGAAAAAGCAATTCCTTCTGAGCCGGCATTATTTCCTATTGATATTATTGCAAAAGCCGCATCCGGTTTCGGCTATGTTTCAAGCATTACGGATTCAGACGGAATTATTCGCAGAGGAAAGCTTTTTACACTTTTAGAAAATATCCCTGTACCTTTTCTTGGTTTAGCAGGATTATCCATAAATACTGAAAAACCACTTAATTTTTCACTCAATGAGAAAAAAATGAATGTTAGTTTTGCTAATAAAACAATTCAAGTTGACAACGATAACTCTGTTTATTTGCGTTATCGCAGTAATATTGAATCCTATGCTCCATATTTTGCTCGTGAAATTTTAGAAAGTTATTATGCAATTGAAAAAGGAGAACAGCCTTTACTCAATCCAAATGAGTTTAAAGATAAATATGTATTTTTCGGCTTTTATGCACCTGGTCTTTTTGATATTGCCCCTACTCCTATTGATACAAAATATCCGGGTGTAGGAGTACACATTACAATCTTAGATAATTTTTTACAAAATGATTTCATTAATTTACCGGCAAAATGGCTTCCCATATTATTGCTTTTAATTTCTTCTTTTGCAGGTGTATGCATTGTTCATGGATTTGAGCAAATAAAAAAATCTCAACGAACAATTTTAATACTATCATTATTATGTATTTTACTTTTCTGTGGAATTTATATTACGATTGCAACGCTCATTTTTATTTGGAAATATTGGATTCCATTTATTGCACCAATTATTACAGCATTTTTAGCTTTTTTTGTTTCTGTTCTTGTAAATTATAACCTTGAAGGAAAACAAAAACGCTACTTAAAAATAGCTTTTAAACAATATTTAAGTCCTACAGTAATTGAGCAGATAATTGCAGATCCTGAAATGCTAAAACTTGGAGGCGACAGAAAAGAGATTTCCATGTTCTTTTCCGATTTACAAGGCTTTACATCAATTTCAGAAAAAATTACCCCTGAAGAATTGACAAATGTTTTAAATAAATATTTAACGGCAATGAGCGATATCATTTTGGAAAGTGGTGGCACAATTGATAAATATGTAGGAGATGCTATTGTTGCTTTTTGGAATGCACCGATTAATCAAGACGACCATCCATTCCGTGCATTGAATGCCGCAATGAAATGTCAAGATAAATTATTTCAAATGCAGGAAGAATTAACGGCTATTTCCGGAGTACCGATAAAAATGCGAATAGGCTTAAACACAGGTTTTGCAGTAGTTGGAAATATGGGTTCTAAAAATCGTTTTAATTACTCAATGCTTGGAGATTCGGTAAATCTTGCGGCACGCCTTGAAGGAATGAATAAACAATTTGGCACTTATACAATGTGTACCAAAAATTTTAAAGAAAAAAGTGAATTGTTTGGAAAACCTTTTTTTATGCGCGAATTAGCAAGAGTTGCCGTCGTAGGAAAACAAAATGCGGTTACGGTTTTTGAACCAATGTCTGAAGAATCTTATACCAAAAAGAAAAAAGTTTTACCTCATTTTGATACAGCAAGAAATTTATTTTATGAAGGCAATTTCAAAAAAGCACTGGAAATTTTTCAAGTAATTGAAAAATTTGACGAGCCAAGCAAATTTTATGCACAAAAATGCCAAGATATGCTTAAAATATATCCTGACGGCAATGCAAATTTCGATGGCGTATGGATTGCAACATCTAAATAACATTGCTTATATTTTATCTTGTTTTTCAAATTTTTCTCTGTTATAATTTTATGTTGATATAAATTTTTTGGAGGATTTTGTGAAAAAGGTTTTTATCTTTGTTGTTGTAATTTTTAGTTTAATTACAATCATTTCATGTGGTTCGGCCCCAAGTGGTGATATTGGTGCTCCTGTTGGTGAAGTCCGCAAAATTGACATTTGGGACTTTGGTGGTGTTGAAGCTACCGGCACTCAATATAATAATAATATAACGCGAAACAAAATCGACGCAATTGATACTCTTGCAGGTGGAAAATTTCAAGCAGGCGAAATTAATTTTGGCGACTTAATATTAAATATGGCAAACAATGACCGAGCATATTATTATACTGCAGACGGAAAGCCGGGAAAAAAATCTTATGGCAATCAAGGTTATGACTCTGTTATTTTTCCTGACGGATATGAATCGCGTGGTTTATTCTATTCCAACGGTACCGGTGGTGAAGACAGACGTTTTATTATAATTAAAAATGTAAAAGCCGGAGACAAAATTACTTTTTATGCAATCACAAGTAACTCTGCAGAAACAAATGTTTTTTTCACTCATATAAATGAAGATAATATACAAACCGGTGAACAAGTTGAAAAAGATAAAATGGTTCAACGTGAAAAAAGCTATGAATATATTGCAAAAGTAGACGGTTCGTACAAAATTTTTACTGACAAAGAAGGTGGGAAACCATGCTATTATCGTGTTGTAAGAACACCTAGCGTTTTTGTTTCAGGAACCATTTCAATTCCCGGTAAATTCAAAGAAACTCCTTTCGGAATTAGTTTTGTAAACCAAATAACAGGAACATCTACGGAAGGAAAAGTTGCCGGCAATTCTTTTGGTGCATACTTGGCTCCAGGATATTCTTATACTGCTGTAATTTCAGGTGTTGCCGGTCTTGGCATTAATGACGCAACTAAAGTTGTAACCGTTACAAAAGAATCTTCCCTTTCAGGAAAACAAAATGCAAAACTTGTTGCCGAAGCACAAAGCATTCTTACCGTAAAAGGCACAATCAAAGGTTTTGAAGCCGGCTATGACACAAGTAAAATGCAACTCATTTTTCTCCCGCCAAAAGATTCTCTGTATCAAGCAGCTAAAGCAAAATTAGAAGGAATGAATTTTTCCGCACTTCTTGAACCAAACGTTTTATATATGGCAAGTTTTGTTGGCGTTAATGATTATTTTGTTACAGCGGGTAAAGACTTTAATGCAGGTAGTGATTTTACACAAGACATATCTGTGGGTTTAAAACCAAAATCAACTGCAAGCGGAAATCTTATCGGTATCGTTGAAAACAAAAAAATTACATCAATAAAATTTGTAAATATTGATGATGAATATATCTATGAAGGAAATCTTTCAGGAAATGGATATAAAGCGGAACTTCGTAACGGCGTTTATAAAATTGTTCTTGACGGAGGATACAATTGTATGATGCATATTATTCTTGAAGGAGCAAATATTACAAAAAATATTTTAGTGCACGAAGAAGAAAAAGCAAAAGAAACTTTACCGTTACGAAAAACAATGTATGTCGGATATAACACAAAAGGAAGTTACGACACTTTAGGAAAAGCAATTAGAGATGCAGAAAAAATGAATCCTAAAAACGAAAATGAACGCATCACAATTTATATTGCACCGGGAGTGTATCGTGAACAAGTGCGCATAAATGTTCCATATATAACACTGAAAAATGAAACTCCAAATAAAGAAGCAAAACTCACTTGGTATTATGGAATTGGATATAAATATTACAGTGCAGGTAAAGATGGTTTTTTCAGTGAAGATGCAAAGCTTGACCGCTTTGAAAAAAATATCGCCGCTCGCTGGGGTGTTGCTACACAAATTTTACCGGGTGCAATTTCTTTCCGTGCAGAAGGAATAACATTTGAAAGCTCATTTAATAAATATATAACAGATGAAGAATTAGCCGATGGTGTTGAAAGCGACGGTTCAATTAATTTTGTTAGAAAACTTACTAGCGATGTTCGTCTTGCAAAAGCAAAAGAACGTTCAAGTGCAATATGTGTTGAAAGTGCAAATTCTGAATTTTATAATTGTAAATTTATTGGTAATCAAGACACTTTATTTACCGGTTCAGGTGTTCCTCAATATTATAGAAATTGTTACATTGAAGGTACAACAGACTACATTTTCGGTGAAGGCGATGTGGTATTTGAGAACTGTGAACTGGCATGGTGTGGTGCACCTGATATTTCTGCAGAAGGACACATTGCCGTTGCTAAATCAAAAGGCGACAAAGGGTATCTTTTCCTTAATTGTACAGTTACGACACTTGACGGCATGAAAATGGGAAAGGCAACGTTTGGAAGACCTTGGGAACAAGCTGCAAAAGTTGCTTTTATAAATACAAAGCTTGACAGAATTGATTCTATCATAGATGCAGGCTGGGGAAGCATGAGTGGCAACACTCCTGAAAAAGCAACTTTCCGCGAATTTGGTACAACATATGACGGAAATGCAGTTGATACTTCCAAACGTGTACAAGGAACAGTACTTTCCTCAAACGATGGTTATACTATGGAAAAATATCTAGGTTCATGGAAACCTTTTTACAGTGCAAAAGCTCCAAATACAAAACCTACTTTTTCTCAAAAACCTGCACTTACCTCAAATGATGATATTAATACTCCGTATCCGGGACATATTTTAACAGTGCGTTATGAACTGGATAATGCATCAAAAGAATTTGATTCAAGTTTGATTCGCTGGATTCGCATCGGTTCAGACGGAAAAGAAACAGTCGTTAAACTTTCTGCAGGCAATGCTAACAAATCGTATACACTACAAAAAGCAGATGAAGACTGTACAATTCGTTGTGAAGTTATTGCTGAATCTGCGGGAGTAAACAAAGGTGCCAAAGAAATAATCAAACTTGCAACAAAAGTAAAAAAAGGTTTTGCACAAGTTGCTAAAACATCGGAAACAATTGGACTACGCGAAGAAGGTAAAATTAATATTTTTCTTGCAGGTGACTCAACTGTAAAAGATTATTCACAAATGGGTATGTATCAAGGTGGTATAAATCGTGACGAAGGTTCTTGGGGTGAATACCTTGGAGACTTCTTTGACAGTAAAAAAGTTGTTGTAAAAAATTATGCTAACGGAGGTCGTTCAACAAGAAATTTTATTAATGAAGGAACTTTAGATAAAATTGCAACTCAAATAAAAAAAGGCGATTATCTTTTAATTCAATTCGGACACAATGATTCATCAAACACCGCCGGATATATTGAAGACCGTCACGTTCCGCTTGGGTCCCCGGATGCAAAAGGTATTTATCCGACAAAGGGTGGAAACAAAGTAACAACACCTACTAGCTATGCAGACAGATACGGCACAGAATTTTACGGATGGGAAAGCGGAACATACAAATGGTTCTTAAAAAAATATATTGATGTAGCTCGCAATGTTGGGGCAACTCCTGTATTAGTAACACCGGTTAGCCGCCTAAATTTTCAAGGCGATAAAATTCGTCGCGATATGCATCATGACTCAACAGATAAAAACTCACCAAGTCAACCAACTTCACAAGGCAACGCATATGTTCAAGCTGTAATTCAACTGGCAAAGGAAGAAAAAGTACTATTAATAGATGCATTTGAAATTTCTGCAAATCTTTATGAAGCAGGTCGTGCAAGTGCAAAAAAATATCCACCTCAACTTTTTGGTGGCGATGTTACTCATAATAATAAACTTGGTGGTTTTCTTTTAGCCGGTCTTGTTGCAAAAGATTTAAAAAGCAAAAATCTTGATATTTCAAAATCAACGATACGACCTGTTAAAATTATCGGTGCCAATGCAAAAGGAAAAGAAGTTTTCACGGTTGGGGTTTCAAGCACATTCTATGCTTTTGAATCCGGAATGTCTGAAAATTATGAAAAGCAATCTGATTTTTGGACAGAGTATGGACAAAAACTTATTAATGAATTTTGATGAAAAATAAAATAAAAATTATAATTGCTGTAAGTTTATCAATTGTACTTGCAGCAATTATTTCTTTTTTTATATATACTTTATCTTTCTCAAAAACACCAAATGTATCTTCCCTCTCAATAGAAGAAAATTATGCATTGATGGAAATTATTAAAAAAAACTATTCTAAGCCTGTTATGTTTTATCCTGAGTTTGAAACAAGCAACTTAGAAAATAAAATAAAACTAAAAGCACGCTCTTGCATTTTACTTGATGCAACAACAGGAGCAATTATTTATGAAAAAAATGCAGATGAACTTATTCCTCCTGCAAGCATGACAAAACTTGTTGTAATGTATATTCTTTTTTCCGAAATTGAAAAAGGTAACATTCAACTTACAGACATTGTTTCATTACCTCCGGAAAGTTGGTATATTAATGCATTGCCAGGCTCAAGCTTGATGTTTTTAGAACAAGACGATAAAGTTACGCTATATGATTTAATGCTTGGCATGTCTGTTATGTCAGGGAATGATGCTGCCGTTGCTTGTGCATATTATGTATCAGATTCAATAGAAAATTTTGTTCAACGTATGAACAAGGAAATGGAAAAACTTAACCTTGTACATACACGTTTTGTTGACACTTCAGGTTACAGCGAATTAAATCAAACAACTGCACGCGAATTTGCAAAATTTACACGCATATATTTGCAAACTTTTCCACAAAGTCTTGAACTTTTTCATAACAAAAAAGAAATGACTTTTAAAGGAACATTATTTAAAAGCACAAATAAAGTACTTGGAAAAGTTTTAGGAGTAGACGGTTTAAAAACAGGCTTTATTCCTGAAAGCGGTTTTAATTATGCAATGACATGTAAACAAAACTCAACAAGAATTATTGCAATTTTTATGGGTGGTCCTGGATATAATTCGATTGAAGGAAATATTAACAGAATTGAAGATGCTATTAACCTAACGGAAAACTTTTTTGCAAATTATGAAACTACATTACCTGAATATTATTCATATAATGTTAACGTATTTACAGGAAAAAAGAATTCTTTAACATTAATTCCTGCATTTTCAGACAAAATAACAACACCCGTTTTAAATCAACCTTTTAGAATTGAAAAAAACATTCCTCAGTTTTTAAATGCACCAATTACTGCCGGAGAGAAAATAGGTAATCTAAAGTATTATATAAATGATATTTTAATTCAAACCGTGCCTTTAATTGCCGACCGTAACATTGAAAAAGGAAACAAAGCTAAAATTTTTATTGATAAATGTGCAAGAAAAATTTTCAAAATACTGTTTACTTCTTACTAATCTGTGCTATAATTTGTCATATGAATATATTTTTTTTAAATAATTTACATTGGTTTTGGTTTGTTTTAACAGTTCTATTTGTCTTAACTGAAATTTTTACAATAGGTCTCACAACGCTTTGGTTTGCTATCGGTAGTCTATTAATGATTTTTCTTTCTTTTTTAAGAATACCCTTTTGGTGGCAAATTTTAATTTTTTTAATTATTTCCAGTTTATTGCTTTTTTTAACACGTCCATTATTAATAAAAAAATTAAAAATTGGAAAAGAAAAAACAAATATTAATGCATTAATTGGAAAAACTTGCCTTGTCACAAAATCAATTTCTAAACTTGAAAAAGGAGAAGCAAAAGTGAACGGTGTTCTTTGGTCCGCAAAAAGTGAAGATAATAGTGAGATTCCAAAGGGAAGCGAATGTAAAATTATTGCAATTAATGGTGCAACATTAATAATTCAAAAATAAATACATAGATTATTATAACAATAAATTTATATTAACAAACGTCATTTATTTACATTTTATTAAATTACGAAGTAAGGAGGAATTTATGAATATCGTAATTATAGGTGCTGTGATTTTATTAGTACTCATACTCATAATCACAAATATCAGAATAGTTCCACAGTCTCAAGCGTTTATTGTAGAGCGTCTTGGTGGATATGCAGGTACATGGGAAGTGGGTCTCCATGTAAAAATGCCATTTATTGATCGAGTTGTTAACCGAGTTTCTTTAAAGGAGAGGGTTTTAGATTTTAAACCACAACCCGTAATTACAAAAGATAATGTTACAATGCTAATTGACACTGTTGTATATTTTCAAATAACGGATCCAAAACTTTATACGTACGGTGTTGAACGACCAATGAATGCAATTGAAAACTTAAGTGCAACTACTTTGCGTAACATTATTGGAGAGCTGGAACTTGATGGTACATTGACAAGCCGAGATGTCATCAACTCACGTATGCGAGTAATCTTAGATGAAGCAACAGATGCATGGGGCATAAAAGTTAATCGCGTTGAAGTAAAAAATATTATTCCGCCCGAATCAATACAAGAAGCAATGGAAAAGCAAATGCGTGCAGAACGAGAACGTCGTGAAGCAATTTTGATTGCAGAAGGACACAAACAATCTCAGATTTTAGAAGCGGAAGGAAAAAAAGCCGCATTAATTTTACAAGCGGAGGCAGAAAAAGAAGCTGCAATCAAAAAAGCTGAAGGAGAAGCTGAAGCAATTCGTGAATTGCAAAAAGCAACGGCAGAAGGCTTGACAATGATTAAAAGTGTTGATGTAGATGAAAATGTTATTCGTTTACGCAGTTTGGAAGCATTTGAAAAAGTAGCCAATGGCAAAGCAACTAAAATTATAATTCCTGCAGATATTCAAAACATGGCGGGCATTGTAACGAGCTTAACAGAAGTAGCGAAAAAATAAAATTACATCAAGGCTCAAAAAATAACATAGCTTATAAGACTAAAATACCAAAAATTGCACCTGCTAAAATAACAAATAGTGGGTGTAATTTTGTTTTTAAAAGAATAAATAAAGCAATAATATAAAAAACAAGTGATGGAAAATTAAATAGATTATACCAAATGCCCGTATCTTTTAAACGGGCAAAATTTACAACTGTAATTGCGATAACATTCCAAGCAGCAACTGCAATCATACCGCTAACTGCAGGACGTAAACCGAAAAAAGCAGCTTGAACTAAAGGTTTTTCTTGAAATTTTCTAAAATATTTAGCAATAATTGTAATACAAATCAAAGATGGTAAAACATAGCCGACTGTAGTAATTACACCACCAAAAATTCCATACATTTCACAGCCAATATATGTTGCCATATTTATACCAATTGGACCGGGAGTGCTTTCAGAAATTGCAACCATATTAAAAAATTTTTCAGGGGTCAGAAGGCCTTTTTCAACAATGACTTGTTGCATAACAGAAATGCCGACTAAACCGCCACCGATTGTAAAAGTGCCAACATAAAAAAAAGTTAAAAATAATTGTAACAAATTCATTTTATGTTATCCTTATTTTTTGTTTTTTTTAAATTATGTTTTGTACTTATTACAAAATAAATAATTCCAATAAGAGCACTACCAAAAATTATAAATACAGTATTAATTTTAAAAAAATGCATACATACAAAAGCTGTAATAAAAATTAAAAAACCTAAAACTTTTTTTATACTACGTTTAGCAAAAGTTAAAACAGCTTTTGATAACATTGCCGCAACAGCAACATTTATTCCGGCCATAGCTTTTTGCACCCAAATAATATCCATGAAGTTTTGCAAAAACAAAGCAATGATTGTAATAATAATTACAGAAGGCGTAACAACTCCCATTGTTGCAACAATTCCTCCAATAATTCCGCCACGATAATATCCTAAAAAAGTTGCAACATTAACTGCTACTACTCCAGGCGTTGATTGACTGATTGCATAAAAATCCATTAATTCTTCACGATTAGTCCAAGAACGTTTATCTACAAGCTCACGTTCCATAATCGGCAACATAGCTAAACCACCGCCAAAAGTAACCGCACCGATACGAAAAAAAACACCATAAAGTTCCCATAAATTTTTAAAATATGATTTTAAAGAAATCTTGTTATTCATAAAAAGAGTATACCAATTATTTTTATAGATTAAAAGCACTTATGCTTAATAAAAAATTTTTAGTAAAAACATAACTAATGTCTTTAGCATAGTTTTAAGATATGTCAAGGCATAAAATCTAACATTAAATAAAATCTAACATTCTAAAAATGCCTTGACTATATGTAATAAATTATTTAGTTTCCAAACAAGCAATACCTGGCAATGTTTTACCTTCAAGAAATTCTAATGACGCTCCACCACCCGTTGAAACATGGCTCATTTTCTCTGCAAGTTCAAATTTATTTACAGCAGCAACAGAATCTCCGCCACCTACAACACTCATTGCACCTTTTGACGTTGCTTCAGCAACGAGGCGAGCAACTTTTTCAGTGCCTTTTGCAAATGCATCAAATTCAAAAACACCAACAGGACCATTCCATACGATTGATTTTGCATTAAGAATTGTTTTTGTATAAATATCAATTGTTTTTGGTCCAACATCCATTGCCATTAAATCTGCAGGGATATTTATATCATTTATGGCAACCGGTAAAGCATCGGAAGAAAATTCCGTTGCACCAATATGGTCAACAGGTAAAACTATTTTTACACCTTTTTCTTGAGCTTTTGCCAAAAGTCCTTTTGCAGTATCAATAAAATCATCTTCAACTAATGATTTTCCAACCGAATAGCCTTGTGCTTTCAAAAAAGTATATGCCATTCCGCCACCAATTACTAAAGCAGACGCATTTTTTAGCAAACTTTCCAAAACTGCAATTTTTGATGAAACTTTAGCTCCTCCAATAATCGCAATCATCGGCTTTTCCGGATTTGTAACCATTGGTTGAATATATTTTACTTCTTTTTCCATCAAAAATCCGCCAACATTTGTTTTAACAAATGTTGCAATTGATGCTGTTGAAGCTTGATCACGATGGGCAGTTCCAAATGCGTCATTTACAAATATGTCTCCGTAAGAAGCAAGTTCTTTGGCCATAATATCACGTTCGGCAGAATCTTTAGATGTTTCTTCTTTGTGAAAGCGTGTATTTTCCAGCATTACAACTGAACCATTTGGCAATGCATCAATTATTGATTTTTGTCCAAGTGCATCAGTTAAAAAAGTAACTTCTTTGCCTAATTTTGATGCAAAATATTCTACAACAGGTTTCATTCGATTTTTACCATTAATAAAATTTTCACTGTCTGCATCAGTCCATGTTTTACCGGCTTTTTCAGCTTTTTCCTGTGCTTTTTTTACATCTTTTTGCGGATCTCCCAAATGACTCATCAAAACCAAAGAACGCGGTTTTTGTTCAAGAATATATTTGATTGTCGGAAGAGCGGCCATAATTCGTGTATCGTCTTGAACAACACCACCTTTCATCGGTACGTTAAAATCAACGCGCATAATAATGCGTTTGCCATTTAAATCAATGTCTTTGACTGTCTTAATCATTTATTTTTCCTCTTTGAAATGATATTAAAATTCATGATTTAGAATACTATAAGGATAAAAAAATATCAATAATTATTGTAATTTTATAGCAAGTTCTTTCCAAACTATTTTATCTTCATCACTTAATTTTGCAAAATCTTCTTGACGTCCCCATGCAGAAAGCTCAATAAAATTTGAAACTCTTTCATAAAGTTGCTCAAATTTTTCCATCTGAAATGTTTCAAGCCATTTTGGAATGCGTCTAATTAATTTTACCATTTGTGCATAATGCCTCAAACAAAGTCCTTCAGATTTTGTGAAAAAACTTTCAAGTTCACTCTGCATATTTTCATTGTGTTTTTCAGCTAAAAAAGACAAAAAGCCTTCTTCAATACTATTTTTTTTCAAGCAAGCAGGACAAATTCCTTTATAAAGGCGCATTTTCTTTTTTTTAAAATCTTCAATATATTCGCTGAGTGTTCCTCTACCCAAAATGGCTACTGCCAAACCATCACGAAAATTAAGCAATACTTTAGAATGTTCTTTACAAAAACCACCGGATTTTTTGTAATCAGCACGAAAACGTCTGTCTGAAATATGTTCAAATAAAATTATATCAATGTAACGCGTAATGCGTTCTTCAATAAGAGTACAAAGCGGACAACCCGGTTTTTCGCACGCTTTTTGTAAAGCAAAATAATTTACGTGTTTTTCTTCAGCCATATTATTAATGACGGGAGGAGACATTTTTTTTAGGTCTCCTCCATATCCTTCTAAAAATTAAAATTTATAGTGAGGTGTTGACAACGTATGTCCATCTTTGTGAATATCAAACCAAATTTCTTTTTTACCCACAAGACTTAATGCGTCATAAAATTCTACAATATTTGTAACGGATTTATCATTTACAGTAGTAATTACTTGAGCATTTTGTAGCCCCAAAGCTGCTGCAGGAGACTTTGCCTGAACATTTGTTACAACAACACCTTTTATTTTTTTATCAATTTCCAATTCTTTTCTGGCATCTTCATTTAAAGGATAAACAATAAAGCCCGGCCATAGTTTTGAATTATCATTTACAACGGCATCTTCACGACTTTCAATCGTTACTGTAACAGATATTTCTTTTTTATTACGAATTAATGTAAATTCAGCTTTTTCACCGACAGTCAAATCCCCCACTTCACGAACTAACTGATCAACATCTTTTACTTTTTTGCCATTTAAAACTGTAATATAATCACCACTTTGAATTCCGGCTTTTGCAGCAGGACTATTTATAAAAATATTAGGAACGAATGCACCCTTTATTTTTTCAACTCCTAGTTCTTTTTGGAATTTTTCATCAATTTCCATCAACGAAACACCCATCCAACCGTAATTTACTTTTCCTTGAGAAATAAAATCATCAATAGATTTTTTTACATTATTGATAGGAATTGCAAAGCCCAAACCTTGAGAACCACCGGACTGACTAGCAATCCATGTATTTATTCCGATAACTTCGCCATAAATATTTACAAGAGGACCACCTGAATTACCTTGATTAATTGCGGCATCTGTTTGAATAAAATCACTAATATTTCCAATGCCGGAACCTTCCCGACCTGTTGCACTGACAATTCCTTGCGTTACGGAAGCATTGTATCCTAAAGGAGTTCCCATTGCAAAACAAATATCGCCTGTTTGCACTTTATCGGAATTACCCAGTTTTGCCACGGGAATATCATCACTTGTTTGGAAAGATACTAAAGCTATATCTTTTCTTTCATCTTTGCCAACCAATTTTCCTTCATATTCACGACCGTCTGAAAGTTTTACTGAAATTTCAGTTGCACTTCCTGCAACATGATTATTTGTTAGTAGATAATATGTTTTATCACTTTTGCGAACTATTACACCCGAACCAAGACCACTTTGTTTATATTCGCGTTTTTTTCCTTCACCACGATCAAAACCATCCGGTTGACCAAAAAAGAAAAATGGCAAACTTTCTAACGGATTTGCAGGACGTGTTTTTGTTTCGATTACATCCAACTCAACTACAGAAGGCAAAACGCCATTTGAAACTGCACGAAAAGCTGATTGTAAAGCTTCAACCATAGATAATGCGTTACTTGGAATTTCCACGACGGGACGTGTGTCAGCAAAAGCAGTATTTGCAGAAACAACATCTTTCGAGCATGAAAATGATACGAGTCCAAACATAATAGCAACGGCAAAAACAAAACCGATAATGCGTTTTGTAATAACTTTCATAGAAAAGCCTCCAAAAGTAAAAATCGTTAACCATATAAAATTATTTTCTTTCTATATAAATATAATAAATATGTGGTGAACTTGGTTACAAAAAAAATCACAAAATTGTCAAAATTTCCGTATGGTCAGGAAAAACAGCAACAGTATGTTCTTCATGGCAAGAAAGACTTCTATCACGACTCACAACAGTCCAGCCGTCTTCTAAAACATCAACATCACCTGTTCCCATATTTATCATTGGTTCAATTGCTAAAACCATTCCTGCTTGTATACGCGGATTAAAGCCTTTCCGAGGAGGAACATTTGGCACACAAGGATCTTCATGTATATCAAATCCTACACCATGCCCGGAATATTCATATACGACACCATATCCGTGCTTAGTTGCAATATCGTATACTGCCTGAGAAATATCAAATATTCTGTTACCGATTTTACATGCTTCAATACCGGCCGCTAAACATTCTTTTGTAACTTCCATCAATTTTTTAGTTTTTTCCGGCACTTCACCAATTGCAATCGTTTTTGTACAATCACTGATGTATCCGTTCAAATCAATGCCGGCATCTATTGAAACAATGTCACCATCTTTAATTATCCTTGATTTACTTGGTATGCCATGAATAACTTCTTCATTAATTGAAATACAAACTGCACCATCAAATCCTACCTTATACCAAGCCGGTTTTCCACCATGTTTTTCAATAAACTTTACCGCCATATCATCGATTTGTCGTGTCGTCATGCCGGCTTTTACTTTAGGTAAAATTTCATCAAACATCTTTGCTAAAAGTTTACAAGATTTTTTAATTTCATTAATGTGCAATAAAGACTTCAACATAATCATAATATACTTCCTTAAAATCTATTATATTACATTTTTGTTTTTTTATCTATATTTTTGAGCGTAATCGTTTTGGAATAAAAACTTTTGCGTCTAGTTTTAAGGCTTCATTCATACAAAGAATAACGGAACGTTCATCGCCCATTCTGTCATAAACTTCAGCCATTTTTATAAGAAAAAATGCATCATCTGTTTTAGAAAAACTTAAATCAAAAGCACGCTCCCATGCATCCAAAGCTAATTCATCAGGAACATTTCCGGCAATATTTCTGCGGAATAATTCCTTAGCAAACTTTATTACCTCTGGAAAAAAATGGCGAAAATATTCAAATCGATGTTCCATAAGAATAATTTGTTCAAGTAAAATTGCCGCATCATAATATTCTCCACGAAAAACCAATTCTTCGGATAAAATAAATCCATAGTCCATAAAATCTTCACGAGAAAACCATTTTGAAAGAGAAAACCCCGGAATACTCATATTCATCTCTTTGAATGCTTTCACGGCGTCATCTTCTCTATGATGCATTAAATCCCAAATTAATAATTTGCATCTTGATTCTTCATCGGTACGTTCAGAAAGCCATTTTCTATAATCAAATGTGCTTTTATGTTTTTTTTTCGCTTCGTGATGGTTTTGAGTCGCATATGAAATATCAAATACTAAGCGTTGATTTGCATCGGAGAGAATTTCATAGGCCTGAACTAATTGTTTGAATTTTTCGCTTTCATTTGCAGTTATGTCAGGATGAAAGATTTTTGCTTTTAGCCGATACGCTCTTTTGATTTCACTTTTTGTTGCTGTTGGTTTTACACCTAGAATTTTATAACAATCAATCACAATTTTCTTCCAAAAGACATCGCTTGATTTGAATTTGAAATAATCATAAAATTATTCACAAACATACCTTCTTTTTCCATTGCATTCATCAATGCTATACAAGCTTTTTCCGCAAAAAAAGAAAATGTATTTTTTAAAATCAAAGCTGAAGATTTTTTTCCAATTAATGTACCATGAGAAGAAAGTACTTTGAGAATTGTTTGATCAATTTTTGCAGAAAATAAAGATAATGGTTTTGCAACTATAAAGATATAATCATAAATGGGTAGTTTTACGTTATACATCTGTGTATGTGCATGCATTATCGTAACATCATGTCCGTTTTTTTTTATACCTTTACTAAGACCTTCCAAAACGCTTTTATGTTTTGCGTTATTCTTTTCTAAAAAATGTATGATTGCAACTTTCATAAAAGCCCCCTTATTTATAAATATACTACAATTATGATTTTTTGTGTTTTTTTAAATAGTACACAATCTTTTTAAAAAAATATCTTATAAAAAAAAGCAACCGAAAACCAAAAATCAGGCATCGATTGCTATTTTTACTACAGTTTATTATCTTTAATTATAGTTTAACAAATATTCTCATGAGATAAATTATCTAAAATTCACAAAGACAATATTATTCCGTTTTTGTTTCAACAGATTTAATTTCTGCAGGAGCTTCTTTAATTGCGTCTTCGATTTTCTCTTCAAACCATTCGGTTGTCTGTTCAACAGTTTCTTCTGAGGTTATTTCTTCTGCAATATCTTTTACTGCAGGAGCTTTATTTATTAAAGCTAAACCAAAACTTGACAGAAAAAAAAGCACAACTAAAACATACGTAGTTTTTGTAAGAACATTTCCTGAGCGTGAGCCAAATGCAGTATTTTGAGCACCACCTCCAAGTAAACCACCTAGCCCACCACCTTCTTCATCCTGAATTAAAACGATTGCAACAAGCAAAATACAAATAATAATAAAAGCCACAAGAAGGATAATTCCAATTACACCCATTTTATATCTCCATAAATTATTTCATTAACAAATATCAAATATTATACAAAAATGTAAAAAAAAAAGCAATATAATAAAAAACAAAACATTCGTACTGGTATGATTGTCAGCAGAGAAAAATTAAAGTATAATTAATTAATGTTTTTTTTATTTATGATGCTTTAATAATAATTATTAATTAGGAGATAACTTATGAGTTACAAAGCAATTTTTTTTAATGTGCCATTTAAATCATCTTCAAAGAGCTTAGAAATAAATAAAAACAAAAAAGTATATACTATCGTTCTCTGCATTATTTTTGTATATCTTTTGTTGCTTGCTCAACAATAAAAAATTTCAAACCGACCATTCTTCAAACTGATTTGGTTTTTGAAAACCTACCTTTAGATAAGACAATAATACTCATAAACGATTATAGATTACCAAAAACAGATGATGATATTGCCCTCTGTGTGAAAGAGCAATTAACGCAGGCATTATCAAAAAAAGATACTTTAAACAATAATACTTATACTTTAACCGTTGACATAATTGCATATAAAAGTTTTTTCACCCGTGTTGAATGGAATGCCGAATTTGTTTTAACTGCAATTCTCAAAGAAAACAACACTACGGTAGGAAGTTAGAAAATTGAAGAAACAGCAATACGACCAAATGTTAAAGGATATATAACAGCTAAAGAAGTTTCACAAGATGTGTATGAAAAAACTGTTGCAAAATTAATTGTTAGCATTAATAATAGAACAAATTAAAAGCAAACAGCATATTGTCTTTTCTTTGCATACACAACCATAAAACACACGATAGAAATATAAATTCGATTAAATTCGTCTATTGTAAATGTAGTAATTATGGTTTATAATTATATATCACGTTTAAAATTATAAGAGGCGAAAAACATGAAAACTATCTCTACATTGCAAACTGCTCGCTATGAATACAAGCCAAAGTTGCCTGCAGTTTTAACATCAAAACCGGAGGCCGTTGCTATTGAATACGGCAAACCTACTAAATCCGTTGCTGACCAAAAAGAGCTGGCAGAGCTTTTCAAAAATACATATGGTAAACCTGAAGCAACTTTTGTTAAAGGCAAAAATCCTACCGTAAATAATACGATTCGTGTAGGTGTAATTCTTTCCGGAGGACAGGCTCCCGGCGGACATAATGTAATTGCAGGACTTTATGATGGAATCAAAAAAGGAAATCCCGATTCAAAATTATATGGTTTTTTAGGTGGCCCAAGTGGTTTGGTTGACGGTAAATATATTGAGATTAAAGACAAATTAATGGATAGTTTCCGTAATACAGGCGGTTTTGATATAATTGGCTCAGGTCGTACAAAAATCGAAACACCGGAACAGTACGATGCTTCTGTAGAAACTGCAAAAAAACTCAAACTCGATGCCATTGTAATTATTGGTGGAGACGACTCAAATACAAATGCCGCACTTTTAGCAGAACATTTTTTAACAATAGGTTTATCAACACGTGTTATAGGTGTTCCAAAAACAATCGACGGCGACTTAAAAAATGCACAGATTGAAACAAGTTTTGGTTTTGATACAGCAACAAAAACATATTCAGAATTAATTGGTAACATTGGACGCGATGCAAACAGTGCAAAAAAATATTGGCATTTTATAAAACTGATGGGACGCAGTGCTAGTCACATTGCTTTAGAATGTGCCTTACAAACGCAACCAAATGTTTGTCTTATTTCTGAGGAAGTTGAATCACAAAAGCTCACTTTACGCCAAGTAACGGACAATATTTGTTCAATTATTTGTAAACGTGCAGAAAACGAAGAAAACTTTGGAATTGTTCTCATTCCTGAAGGATTAGTTGAGTTTATTCCTGAAATGAAAAACTTAATAGCGTCTTTAAATGATATTATGGCAAAAAAAGAAGCAGAATTTAACAGATGTAAAACATTTACCGACAAAAAAAATTGGCTTCGTAATGAATTAAAGGGTACGGAGTTTCGCACATTTGACTCACTGCCGGAAAGCATTGCCGACCAATTTTTAGCAGATCGTGATCCTCACGGAAACGTTCAAGTATCGCGTATTGATACTGAAAAATTACTTGCTCAAATGGTAGAAACTCGTTTAAGTGAATTAAAAAAAGAAAAAAAATATGTAGGCAAATTCAGTTCATATACACACTTTTTTGGCTATGAAGGTCGTTGTGCGTTTCCAAGTAATTTTGATGCTGACTATTGTTATTCACTTGGCTACACTGCATTTATGCTTATTGCTTCAGGCGTTACAGGCTATTTAGCATCAGTTCGTAATTTAACACTGCCTGCAAAAGAGTGGACATGTGGAGGAATTCCTTTAACTATGATGATGAATATGGAACAACGTCACGGAGAAATGAAACCTGTTATAAAAAAAGCTTTGGTTGAGCTTGACGGCAAACCATTTAAGGAATTTGCAAAAAAACGCGACAAATGGGCTATTGAAACAAGTTTTGTTTATCCGGGAGCAATTCAATATTACGGTCCTACAGAAGTTTGCGATGCTTGTTCAAAAACATTGACATTAGAACGTGGCAAAAGACCAAGTTGCAAAAAAAATACTGAAAAAAAATAATTTTTCAAAAAAATTAAACGCCATTTCACTTTTTTTGTCATGGCGTTTTAAAACTACGGAAGTACTTTAAAATTTTCTATTTTGATTTCATCATAACCCCAATTACCAAGAGCATTTTTTTCCATAAATTCTGCTTCCATTTTATAATATGTCATAAAAGGAGCCTGGTTTGTAAACTCAAATATAACATTATTATAATAGTAATTCGGATATTTTTTGTAAGATTTATACGCGTCTTCTATAGAAGTTTCAATGTATTTATAAATATTTTCTATAAGTAATTTTTCTTTTGCAAAAATTTTTTCTAAAGAAATTTTATCTTCATCCGTTATTTCTGATTTTTTTTTACCTCTATATTCTATAAGCTCGTAAGAAATATTTTCTCCCTCCACCGTTACATCTAATATCATATCATGCGGCGGATAGGAATCCCAAGAATAAGTATATGAATAATTAGCTATGCCACTGTTATGCCACAATTCTTTTTGTGTATTAAAACCTTCTTTGTCCACATAAACACCGGGCGTATGTGGTTGTATATAACAAGAAAGAAGAAAACAGTATTAAC
>JAAYNH010000097.1 GCA_012520945.1 Treponema sp.
AATTTCTGAATTGACTGACGTTGATGATGTGGAAGAAATTTCTGAAGTAATTGACGTTGACGATGTGGAAGAAATTTCTGAATTGACTGACGTTGATGATGTTGAAGAAATTTCTGAAGTAATTGACGTTGACGATGTGGAAGAAATTTCTGAATTGACTGACGTTGATGATGTTGAAGAAATTTCTGAAGTAATTGACGTTGACGATGTTGAAGAAATTTCTGCAGTAATTGATGTTAATGATGTCGAAGAAATTTCTGAAGTAGATGATGTTGAAGATGATGAATTAATTAATGCTGAAGATTTTGAAAACCTTGCTTCGTTTGATTATGAAGTTGGAATTGATTTGGATGAAATTGAACAGGAAACTTATAATTTTGCTATTAAGGAAGAAATTCGCATAGGCGACATAAAAAATAAAACATCTGAAAATTTTGAATTAGCAGATTTCTTATTAGAAACATCAATGCCGGATTTTAGTGTTCTGGATCAAATTAAATACGCCGGTACAGAAGGCATGACTATTTCTGATAATGTTGAATTTGAACAATCTGAAAATATGGTTATAGTAGAAAAAAAAGATCTTGCAGAACCGGTTGAAGAATTATGGATTGAATCGGAAAATTATGAAAAAATTGAGTCGGCTGAAAATAATATAATTAAAGATACTGAAGTAGAAGAAGTTTTTGATGTTTTGCCGGAACTTGAGTCTTTTTCATTAATACAAAAATTTGAATCAACTAAAGTAGATTCATCAATAATTTTAAATGATGAAGAATCTGACGCTATTGTCGAAAAAGACGGATTGTTTTGTATTGGAAATATTACTTCTATAGGAAAAAATGTTTTTGATGAGGAGTTTCAAAAACTCGTTGATTCAGTTATAAATTAAGATTTTTTTTCAAGATAAAATTGCATCAATGTAATAAATTTATAAATCATTTTATATATTTTTACACCGCTATCTTTAATAGGTATTTCAGTAAATCTATCAAGTTCTTTCCAATTTATTAACATTTCAGGATGTTGCTTTTCATGGTCATTTAAAAGATTTTTTAAGGAGCGACCGAATGAAACAAGATGTTGTGAACAAATAGTTAGCATTTCCATTGCTTTATTATTTGTATCTTTTAAAACCGAACGAATAATTCCCCTGGCTTCTTTATCACGGTCCGCTCTTAAAATTAATGTCTTAAATTTCATGCCTAATTCTTTGTCTTCCGATAATAAATCATCAAATTCATTTATTTGATCTGCAATAGATAAAATCGAATAATATACATCTGAAAATTGATTTGCCATAGTTGCTGTTGTCCATTTACCGCGAACTAAAACTAAGTCAGCAAATTCACGAACATTTTTTTTGAAAAAATCAATTAAAAAAGCTTTCATATAATTAAGAGGAGCAGTATATAAAAAACCCGTTAAGTTTTTCTTGAGGAAAGCAGTGTTTTGTGCTTCTGTATAATTTTTTAGTCTCAATATATTAGTTGTTCCGAAAATTGACATTAATATTTCATTAATTTTAAAGTTAGTTTTTTCAATATCAATTTTTTTTAAAATTGATATTGCCTGAGAACGAAGTTTTTCAATATACGGCTCACAAATTCTTTCTGTAGTTGAAGTTATATTTGTTACATAATTTGGATCTTTTGAAATTAGTTGAATTATCATTTCAAAAACTTGAGAGTTTCGTAATTCTTTTAATCTATTTATTACTTTTGTCCAATTACTTGCAGGAATTATTTGAATACCGCGCATTTGTTTTAATAAATTCAATACATCATTCCAATTTTCATCTAAGGGCATCGTCCATGCAATTGAAATAAAATCTTTCAAATCATCAAGAACATATTCTGCACGAATATTTTCAAAACGTGGAATATAATTAAAGTCGCGTTCTCTTAGCGAAGAGTCAAATTTTTTTAATAAAAAATAGTAGTCAAAATTGCAAAAATTTTTAAAAGTAATAATTTTTGAATAAAGCGAATCAATATTATTCATTCTATCTAAATCAAATTCAGTTGAAAAAAGAGAAATATTGTTTTTTATTTCTTCAGCAATTTCAGAAGTTTTTTTTGTTTTGGAAAGTTCTAAAATATAATTTTCATCAAGTTTATCAATAATTTCCAGTTGTTTTTTTGTAAGACTAAAATTAATTGTGGCATTTTTTAAGGCATTTGGATTTTGTAAGCTTTGGAACATTGCTTGAGCCGGTGCAATAATTTTATAAATTTCATGAAAAAATTTAGCCATTTGTCCAAGAGCTTCACCTGAATTATATTTGTAAAATTTATATTTACTTTTATTAAGTAGTTTTGAAATGCTTTTTAATTTTCGCTTTTTTTCTACTTCCGGATCGTTTGATCCAAATAGAGAAGAAAAAAAACCAAAGAAAAAATTACTTCTGCCTTGTTTTGATGAATTTCGGAGTTTAGCCATGCTAATAATATGAGCTAAAACTGCATTTCTGTCAAGGAAAAAAGTGAATATACTATAGAAAGTAATTGCAAATTTTGTAAATAAAGTTTACAATTGAAAAATGAAAATAAAACTTAATTCATTAGTACGAACATATATGATAAATGAAAAAAAAGTGCAAGCAGTTCAAAATATTAGTTTGAACATTCCATCGAATAAGGTTTATGGAATTATTGGAAAAAGCGGTGCCGGTAAATCAACATTGGTAAGACTCATTTCTCTTTTGGAAAAATGTGATTCCGGTGAAATTTTCTATGATGATGAACGGGTAGATAATTTAAATAAATTTCAGTTGATTAACAGACGTCGTCGCATAGGTATGATTTTTCAAAATTTTAATTTATTTTCATCAAGGACAGCGGCTCAAAATGTTGCATATCCTTTAGAAATTTGTAAAAAATCAAAATCTGAAATTAAAAAACGTGTTGCAGAGCTTTTGTCATTAGTTGGTTTAGCTGACAGAGCAGATTCTGCAATAAGTACTCTTTCGGGTGGAGAAAAACAACGAGTGGCAATAGCTAGAGCATTGGCAAATAATCCGGATATTTTGTTTTGTGATGAAGCAACAAGTGCCCTTGACCCGCAAACAACGCGTGCTATTTTATCCTTAATTCGTGAAATTCAGCAGAAAATGAATCTTACAGTAGTGATGATTACTCATCAAATGGAAGTTGTACGTGATGCTTGCGATGAAGTGGCTGTTTTAGAAAAAGGAAGCGTTGTTGAAGTAGGTAAAGTTTCAGACATTTTTTTGCGTCCACAAAGTGCTGTCACAAAAGAATTTCTTGCACATTTATCTACAGTTGATCCAACAGTTTCAACTCCGAATTTACTTCGTTGGAGTAATGATGGAGGCAAATATATATTACGTTTTGTTGGTTCTAAGACAGGGGAGCCTGTTTTGAGTCGTTTAAGCAAAAAGTATAATGTGGAATTTAATATTCGTGCCGGAGGAATTCAACATTTGAGCGAAGGAGATGTTGGTACAATGATTTTAGATATTATGGGTGAAAAAAAAGAAATAGATAATGCTTTAGATTATTTACAAAAAGAAGGAATAATTATTGAAGAAAATGGAGAAGTAAGTTAATGAACGAGCTAATTATACTTGTGGGTAGTGCTACTTTTCAAACACTTTCCATGGTTTTCTTTTCAACGTTGTTTTCAGTTGTTTTAGGTTTGCCTTTGGGAATCTTACTTTGTGTTACAGATCCTCAAACCGGAATTATGCCTAAGCCAATTTTATTTCAAGTATTAACGCGTATTGTCAATGTTTTGCGTTCCTTTCCTTTTATTATATTGATGATATTATTGTTTCCTTTGTCACGTATTATTATTGGAACGAGTATTGGAACTGCTGCAACTATTGTCCCGCTTTCCATTGCAGCCGCCCCTTTTGTGGCACGTATTATTGAAACTGCATTGAAAGAAGTTGATCCTGGAGTTATTCAAGCGGCCCGTGCTATGGGTTCTACAAATGCACAAATTATTTTCAAGGTACTTTTGCCTGAATCTATGCCAAGTCTTGTTTCAGGAATTACATTGACAATAATAAATTTAATTGGCTATTCGGCTATGGCCGGAGCAATTGGTGGGGGCGGCTTAGGCGACTTAGCTATTCGTTATGGATATCAACGTTTTCGTTCTGATGTAATGATTGCAGCGGTTGTTGTTATTTTAGTATTGGTTGAGTTAATTCAATTAATTGGCACAAAAATTTCCGGACATCTTTTGTCAAAAAGATAAAAGTAAAGTTATAGATTTACTTTAAATATAAATTTAAATGCGGAGGAAAAGATGAAAAAAATCTTAAAAGTGCTTTTTGCATTGTTGGTTGCATTCACGATATTAGTGGGATGCAAAAAAGAAAAAGCAGAAAATGTGTTAGTTGTTGGTGCAACTCCTGAACCACATGCTGAAATGTTGAAATTGGTAGTAGATGATTTAGCAAAAGAGGGCATTACTTTGAAAGTGATTGAGTTCACAGATTATGTTACTCCAAATGAAGCTTTGGAAAGCGGTCAAATTGATGCAAATTTTTTCCAACATCTTCCATATATGGATTCATTTAATCAAGAAAAAGGCTATAGTTTAGTAAATGCCGGCGGAATACACATTGAACCGGTTGCTCTTTATTCTAAAAAAATTAATTCTATTGAAAGTTTACAAGAAGGTGCAACAATTGCAATTCCAAATGATCCTACAAATGAAGGTCGTGCTTTGCTTTTATTGCAATCTGCAGGACTAATTGTTCTTGATGAATCTGCCGGAATTACAGCAACACCTTTGAATATTATAGAAAATATTAAGAAGTTAAAATTTCGTGAAATTGAAGCAGCTTCATTACCACGTGTATTGAACGATGTAGATGCGGCCATTATTAATGGAAATTATGCTATTCCTGCAGGATTAAGTGCAAATAAAGATGGCCTTTTTGTTGAAGGCTCTGATTCTCCATATGTAAATATTATTGCAGTAAAAGATGGGAAGGCGGGAGATTCAAAAATTAAAGCATTAATAAAAGCCCTTCAAAGTGATGAAATTAAAGGTTTTATTGAAAATCGCTATCCAAATGGTGAAGTTGTAATTGCATTTTAATTAAAATATCGGATTTAAAAATAAAAACCACGTCTTTGCATTTTACAAAGGCGTGGTTTTTTATTAAATAATTTGTAAATACAGTATTGTTTTACTGAAGTAGTAAATTATTTGTTCAAAAGTTTAATAACTTTTTTTGGACATTTTGCAACACAATCTCCACAGTTTGTACATTTGCTTATATCTATAGCCGGCAAATTATTTACAAAATGAATTGCACCTGTAGGACAAGTTTTTTCACAAATGCCACATTTAATACATGCTACAGAACAATTTTTAATGATGTGTGGTCCTTTTGGTTCTTTATTGTTGCACATAATGAAGGCATGCTTTGCATCTTTTGCAACTTTAGATAAAACCGATTGCGGACAAACTTTTGCACACATTCCGCAACCAACACATTTTTCCGTATCAATTACAGGTAAACCGTTTTTGCCTATTGAAATAGCGTCAAATTTGCACACTTCAACACAATCGCCATATCCAATACAACCGTAAGAACACATTTTATTTCCGTTGATTGTTAATTTTACCGCTAAGCAAGTTTTTACTCCGTTGTAATATCCTTTTGGTTTTGCACAATCGTTTGAACCTTGACATGCTGTAACAACAATTTGTGGAGTTACATTAGCTTCAACGCCCATCAAGCTACAAATTGATTTTATTACCGCTTCACCACCTGCAGAACAGGCGTCCGCCGGCGCAATTCCTGCTGCAACTGCTTCAGCATATCCGTCACATCCGGCATATCCGCAACCGCCACAGTTTGCACCCGGCAGACATTCACGAACGGCGGCAACTTTTTCATCAACAGGAACAAAGAAAACTTTTTTGAAAAAGCCTAAAAGGAAACCCAAAATTAGAGCAAGGGTTGCACTAACTATTAAAGTTGCAATTATAGTATTCATTTCTTACTCCTTATTTGATTAATCCAGCAAATCCGCCAAATGCCAAAGATAATAAACCGGCAGCAACGAATAATATCGGAGTACCTTTAATAAACTTAGGCAATGGTGCAATATTGATTTTTTCACGAATACCGCTCATTAAAATCATTGAAAGCATAAATCCGAATGCTGTGCCAAGGGCATATACAATTGATTCAACGTATGTATAGTTTTTGGCAACACAGTTTAATGCAACACCTAAGATTGCACAGTTTGTTGTAATTAAAGCCAAGTACACACCCATTGAACTGTAAAGTGCAGGAGCGGATTTTTTCAAATAGTATTCAACTAACTGAACTAATGCGGCAATTACTAAAATGAAAACTAATGTTTGCAAAAATTCTAATTGTAAAGGAACGAGAATAAAGTAATAAAGTGGATATGTAACTGCAGTTGCTAATACCATAACAAATGATGTTGCAACTCCCATTCCCGTAGCTTTTCCCGTGTCTGTTGTCATTCCGATAAAAGGACACAATGCCAAATACTGAATAAGAATCACGTTATCCACAAGCATTGATTTTAAGAAAATCTTTACTAAATCTGCCATTAGTTTTCTCCTTCAGCTTTAGCTACTTTTTTTGCTTTTGATTTATCCATGCACGCTGTAATTCCTGCTGCAATGGAAATGAAAATTGCGAATACGAAAAATCCGCCAGGTGCATTTGAGAAAAACTTAATTGTACTTTCTTCCGGAATTACGCGAAGACCAAAGAAAGTTCCGTTACCTAAAAGTTCACGAACAATTGAAATACCACATAAAACCCAAATATAACCTAGACCCATACCAAGTGCATCTAAAAAAGATTTACCTACGGATTGTTTTGAAGCAAATGATTCTACACGCCCCATGATGATACAGTTAACAACAATTAAAGGAATGAAAACGCCTAAAGATTTTGATAGCTCAGGTAAATATGCTTTAATTAATAAATCTACAATTGTTGTAAAAGCTGCAATAATGATGATAAAAATCGGTATACGAATTGAATCCGGAATAAGTTTTCGGAACAAACTGATAATAACTTCACTCATCACTAGAACAAATGTCATGGCACAACCCATTCCTAAGCCATTGGAAAATGATGTTGTAACAGCTAAAGATGAACAAAGACCAATCATCAATACCAAAAGTGGGTTTTCTTTAAGAATACCATTTGTAAAAATTTTTATATTTTTCATCTTTGTACCTCTATTTTGCTAAATACTCAGCAGCAGCTTTTGTTGCCACTTTTATAATTTTTACAACACCAACAGTTGTAATTGTTGCCCCTGAAATTATTTCAACATCGGATTTTGTTTCAAATCTGTCTGTAACAGATTTATTTTTGAACTGATCTGCAAATTTAGGTTCTTTTGCTTTTTGTCCAAAACCCGGTGTGTCGGTCAATTCCAAAAATTCAACAGAAGTTATTTTGCCTTCTGTGTCTACACCTGCTAAAATTGTTGCTTTGTCATATGTTGGACCGCTAGCTTTTACAACACAACCAACTGTATTACCGTCATTTTTTGCCAAATATAGAGCTTCTAAAGATACACCTTCAACGGTTTTTGATTCAAAATCTTTGACCTTTTCAAAGGATTCAGCTGAGAAAAAAACGGATTTTAATCCATTGTTTAATTCGGCCTGTTCATTAGCGGCAATTGCCGGAGATGTTAAATTATTAATAAATGCAAGACCAACACAAGCAATTGCAGTATATGTCATCAAAATGAGTCCAAGTTTTAACATTTGTTTCATTTTGTAACTCCTTCTTTAGCTTTTTTTACATAGCCGTATTTTTTGCCTATCATGCGGTCAAGGAATGTAACTAATGTATTCATAATTAAAATACTGAACATCACTCCTTCAGGATAACCTGAAAATTGACGAATGAGGAATGTGATAAGACCACAACCGAAACCGAAAACAAGGCGACCTTTTTTTGTAACAGGGGTAGTTGCATAATCCGTTACCATAAAAGTTGCACCAAAAAGAAGACCACCTGAAAGCAATGCAATTAGAACATCACCACCGGCAATCAATGTACCGATTACAACTGTTGCAACCATGGCTAATGGAGAGCGCCAATCAATAATTTTTGTGATTGTCAAAAAGATAAATGCAACTAAAATCAGAAAAATACTTGTTTCACCAATACAACCGCTTCGTACGCCCCAGAAAAGATCCATCATATTTAGACTTGACAGTTCCTCTGTGCTCATTGAAAGAATTGTTGCACTTGAAGTTGCGTCTACTGCGTTGCTAAACGGATTTGTCCACGTTGACATTGAAACAGGAAAGCTCACAACGAGAAAAGCACGTCCAATCAACGCCGGATTAAAAACATTGGCACCTATTCCGCCAAACATGGCCTTAGCAACAACAATGGCAAAAAAAGCACCAAGAATAATTTTCCATATGTTTGATAATGTTCCCATAGCCGGTGGAGAAACTAAAGCAAGTAAAATACCGGAGACAACAGCAGATAAATCGTTGATGCGAACTTCCTGCTTAGTAATTTTTTGAAATAGAAATTCAAAAAGAACACATGAAGTAACGGAAACAAGAATAGTTACAAGAGCAGGAATGCCGAAAAGATAAATCCCATAGCCACATAATGGTAACATAGAAAGAATTACAAAAAACATAATTTTTTTTGTAGAGCGTCCTGAAGAAAAATGAGGACTTGATGATAAATAAATTTCATTAATGTCAGATGGCGATGCCATTATTTGCCTCCTTGTTTTGTCGCCGTTTGAGAACGACAAATACATTTGCCTATGCGGAATCGTTGAACCAAACGAACGTGTGCTGGACAAACATATGCACAAGTTCCACAATCAACACAATCTAACAAACCGTATTTTACAGCCATAGGAATATTGTTTGCTTTGAGTGAACGTGCAATTAAAACAGGATTTAGGCGACAAGAACAAACGTCCAAGCACATACCACAACCGATGCACGGATCTTCGTCAACAAGATGTGTTTCGTTTTTTGTTAGAAAAAGGACACCACTTGTGTTTTTAGCAATGGGAAAAGCTGCATTTGGCATGGCAAAACCCATCATCGGTCCACCGGAGATGATTTTTGCAACACCTTCTTTTAATTTAATTATTTCAGGAATTAAATCGCCAACAAGTGTTCCAACAGGAACGCAAAGATTTTTTGCAGTTTCAACGGCACCGCCTGAAATAGTCAGACATCTGTCGATGAGGGGTTTGCCGATACGGAAAGCTTCGCTAATGGCAACAAGCGTTCCAACGTTTTGAATAACACAACCAATGTCAGCAGGCAAACCACCTGATGGAATTTCACGATTTAATGCACTGAGAACCAAGTTTTTTTCACCACCTTGCGGATACTTAGCTTGACATACACAAATTGTAATAGCATTTCCTGTACCGTCAGGACGCGTTGCATTATTTCCATAAGCTTTATTTATGGCATCGCACAAAATAGGTATAAGTTTGGTTTTGTTATCTTCAAGACAAATTATTCCTTTGGGTGCATCTAGTATTTGCATTGCAATGCGTGTTCCGTCAATAACTTGATCTGCTTTTTCTGTAATTGTTCGGTCATCAATTGTTAGATATGGTTCACATTCTGCAGCATTTGCAAGAACGTATTCAATTTCTTTGCCTGGAGGCGGATTTAATTTAACGTGAGTAGGGAAGGCTGCACCACCCATACCAACGATACCCGCTTCTTTAACGCGTTTTAAAGCTTCTTCTTTTGAACACGTAAAAGGATCTAAAGGTTCCATAAAACTGGTTGTGTCAGAACCGTTAGCTTCAATTACGATACAGGGTGCTTCACAGTTGCCGGTAAGAACGCGTGTTTCTATTTTTTTTACAACGCCGGAAACAGACGCATGTACAGGTGCACTCATAAATGCGTCATTTTTAGCTATGATCTGTCCGCGTGCCACAATGTCGCCAACGTTTACAATTGGCTGATTAGGAGCTCCTCCCATTGTAACTGGAATGCATACTGTGTTTGTTGAAGGCATTACATTTTCAATAGGATAATTTTCAGATAGCTCCTTTTGCTCTGGCGGATGAATTCCGCCTTTAAAAGTGTGCGTTTTCATACAAGACATAATAGTATATTTTGTAAAATTACTCAATATAGAAAAATTGTTGTAGAATGCATGTTTTAAGCGTTTAAATATAAAAAAAGCCTTATTACAAGGAATAAGGCTTTCTCACAACATCGATATAAATTTATTTTAGTGAAATTAATAAAGTTTTTGAGTCAAGCTTAAGATTTCTGTCTGTGATAGCTTCACCGCGAACTTTGGCAACGTTCATTTCAATTACATCCGGCTTTTGTTCTAAAGTTACGATAGCGTCCAATTTATCAAGAATTGCAGGTAATTTACCGTCTGTATTACAGCTGAACCAAATTGTTAACTTTGCTTCTTTTGCATATTCTTTAAAAGTTGCTATATTTTCATTTGTTACTTTTGAAAAATCTAAACCGTCAATATAAAGATAATCTGTAGAAATTCCACCTGTAGCTAGGGCTTTAAGTGTTTTAACAATTTGTGATGCACCGATGTTGTCTTGATTAAAATTAAGAACAACACGCTTTTTCATTATTTCATTTTTAATATCGTTTACTTCTTTTGCGTTTTTTCTTTTAGAAATTTCGGCAAAAATATCTTCATACCAAGACATAACAAAGTCCGATTGTTGGTTAAAAGATACGTGAACAACCTGTTTTCCTTGCAAAAGTCTGTCAAGACCAAGTTGAACCAAAACCGATGTTTTTCCCAAACCTTTTATTGAAGTTAAAACACCAATTTCGCCCGGTTTCAAACCGCCATTAATTGCTTGCTCAAAGAACCGTGCAGGACTGCGGTCAATAAGTTCATGTTTAATCATACATATGCTCCTTATAAATCATTATTCAGCAGTGAGCCAAGAATGATTTAAAGCGATTTTCGCATTTGAAAACCACTTAACGAAAAATTATTTTTGTTGTGCTTTTTTCTTCTCTTCATACTCTTTGATAAGTGCTTCAGAGATAGAAGCCGGTACTTTAGCGTATTTTAAGAATTCCATTGAGAATTCAGCTTTACCTTGAGTGTTTGAACGGAGAATCGTTGAAAATCCGAACATTTCACTAAGAGGTACTTCTGCTTCAACACAACTAAAGTTTTCATCTTCCGTTGATGATGATATTATACCACGTCTTTGGTTAATAATGCCAAAAATGTTTCCTTGAAATTCCGTAGGACCTTCAATTGAAACTTTCATAATTGGCTCCATAATACACGGTTTTGCTTTCATATATGCTTCACGGAAAGCACCTATTGCAGCCAATTGGAAAGCAATGTCAGAAGAGTCAACAGGGTGAGATTGTCCGTCATTAATTGTACATTTAACACCAACGATAGGGAAACCAATTAGCGAACCCTTATGCATTGATGCTTTGAAACCTTTGTCACAAGATGGAATATATTCGTTAGGAATTACACCACCTTTGATTGCATCAACAAATTCGTAATCTTTATCACTGATTGGCTCCATAAATCCTGCAACACGACCATATTGACCGGAACCACCGGACTGTTTTTTGTGTGTATAGTTGAAATCCGCTTGTTGAGAAATTGTTTCGCGGTATGCAACCTGTGGAGCACCTGTTTCAACATCACATTTATATTCACGTCTCATACGTTCAATGTATACTTCTAAGTGAAGTTCACCCATACCTTTGATGATGGTTTGATTTGATTCAGGATCAACATAAGTTTGGAAAGTCGGATCTTCTTTTGTAAAACGGTTAAGTGCTTTAGCCATTTGGTCTGCAGATTTTTTATCTTTTGGAGTAATTGCTAAGGAGATAACAGGATCAGGGACAAACATTGATGTCATTGCGTAGTTCAATCCGCCGCTACAGAACGTATCACCCGAAGTACATTCAATTCCGAAAAGTGCAACAATATCGCCCGGTAAACCCACTGTAATGTCTTCCATTGAAGAAGAATTCATACGAACAAGGCGTCCGACTTTGAATTTTTTACGTGCACGAGTATTATAAAGTTCTTCACCTTTTTTGATTGTACCTTGATAAACGCGTACATATGTTAGTTGGCCGTATTGACCGTCTTCAAGTTTAAAACCGAGAGCAACACAAGGGGCATTTTCATTTGAAGTAAGTTCAACGGATTTTTCATTATCATCTAAGTCTAAGGCATAGTTTTTAACTTCAGTCGGATTAGGCAAAAATTTAACAACGCCGTCCAAAAGAGGTTGAATACCTTTGTTTTTATATGCAGAACCACAGAAAACAGGAACAAATTGTTCTGCTAATGTACCTTTGCGAATAGCAGCATTAATCAAATCTTCTGTTACGTTTTCTTCCAACATTGCTTCCATAAGTTCATCGCTGAACATTGAAGCGGCATCAAGAAGTTCTTCACGATATTTATTTGCTTCTTCTACAAGGTGAGACGGAATTTCTGCATAACGCATTTCTGTTCCCGATTCGCCTTCAAAATAGATGGCTTTCATGCTTACTAAGTCAACAACGCCTTCAAGTTTATCTTCCAAGCCAATAGGAATTTCCATCATATATGCATTTAAGCCTAATTTTTCTCGAAGTTGCATACGAACTTTAAACGGATTTGCACCCGTACGGTCACATTTGTTTACAAATGCAATGCGTGGAACATTATAGCGTTTTAATTGACGGTCAACAGTGATAGATTGTGATTGAACACCGCCAACAGAACAAAGAACCAAAATGGCACCATCAAGAACGCGAAGAGAGCGCTCAACTTCAACTGTGAAGTCAACGTGACCTGGAGTGTCGATAACGTTGAAAGTGTGGTCCTTCCACTGAACTTGTGTTGATGCGGAAGCAATTGTAATTCCGCGTTCTCTTTCGAGCTCCATATTATCCATTACGGCACCAACACCGTCTTTGCCACGAACTTCGTGAATTGTGTGAATTTTATCACAATAAAAAAGAATACGTTCGGACAGTGTAGTTTTACCCGAATCAATGTGGGCACTGATACCGATATTTCTCATTTTAGAAATATCATAGCTCATATTGTCTATACCTCTTAAAATAGATTTTGCAGGTAACGTTTTGCATTATCTGCAATGATTTTCATAAAAAAAACAGTTGTTTCAATATATCAATAAAAAAAAATAAATTCAAGTGTTTATAGTTTTTCAAACAAAGTGCAAATTGCTTTAGTAGATTTTTCATTTTGCCAATTATTTTTGATTTGTGCAATTGCATTTGCTTTTAGTTTATTTGCCATTTGGGCGGCATCTTCAAGGGCACCGCTTTTTTCAATTAAGGCTATACATTTTTCTACTGCTTGGGAATCAATGCCTTCTTTTTGAGCTATTTCAAAATAATTCATAACTTTATCAAAGTCATTCGGTGTTTTTTGTAAATGTAGTAAAACGGGCATTGATTTTTTTCCTTCAACAATATCATCTCCGCGTTTTTTGCCCTTGTTACCCGTTGTCAAGTTTATAATATCGTCCTGTATTTGAAAAGTAACGCCCAAATCGGAAGCAATTTTTCCCAATGTTGTAGCTTCTTCCTTTGTTCCGCCTCCTGCCAAAAGTCCCATTTGACCTGCTAAAGATGCTAACGTACCGGTTTTCATTTTTACCATTGCCATATATTCGTTGGAATTTGGCACGGTTTTATTATTTTTATGCCATTCAATATCCATTGCTTGACCAAGGTGGAGGCGACGCAATTCAGTTGTAAGTAAATTATGCATAATCGGATGCAAATGGTTTTTCTGCGTGGCATAACAAAATTTGTTAATTGCATCAAATGCAACAAAATATAACCAAGATGCACTATTTATAGCCGTATCGATTCCGTGTGTTATATGAGCGGCCGGTTTTCCGCGACGCATATCGGCATTATCTTCAATATCATCGTGGATTAGACTTGCTGTATGAACAAATTCGACTACGGGAGTTAATAAAAATGAATTTTCTTCAGGAGTGCCATCGTTTGTTGCTAAGCCGGATGCTAAAACTAAAAATAACGGACGCCAACGTTTACCGCCTAGAGAAAGCAAATTTCTACATGGCAAAACAAGCGGTTCTAAATGTTTATTTGAAATACAATCCGGTAGGCTAGCGAATAAACTTTTTTTCCAATTTGGCTCATAATTTTCCGGCAAACTTTTGCTTAAAACATCTTCAATTTTTTTCAAATATTCTGTATACTGTTTCATAATTTAAGAGTATAATAAATTTTACCGATAAATGTAATATGGCTGTAAATAGTTATGAAAAACCGGACTTTTGGTCAAAAAAAGCTTTTTCACAAGGATATCCTGCACGTTCAGTTTATAAACTAAAAGAAATTGACGAAAAGTTTGGTATTTTGAAAAAAGGTTCAAAGATTCTCGACTTAGGTGCAGCACCGGGTAGTTGGACGGTTTTTGCTTTACGCCAGCTTGATGGTTCCGGTTCAGTTACGGCCATAGACTTAAAGCCTTTAGCAAAAGATGTTCGTGCAGAAAATCTGATGTTTATTCAAGGTGACTTATATAATGAGGAAGTGCGTCATTTGGCAAAAAGTCGTGGTCCGTATGATGCTATAATTTGCGATGCCGCTCCTGCAACTACCGGCAACAAAATTATAGATACTGCTCGTTCGGCAGGTTTGGTAGAGTTGGCTTTATATTATGTAACAACGATGCTTAAAACGGGTGGCAATTTTGCCGTAAAGGTTTTTCAAGGTGGCGATCAAAATGCTTTATTAACGGAAATGCGCAAAGTTTTTGAAAATGCTCGCGGATTCAAACCTAAAGCATGTCGCAGTGAATCATTTGAAACATATTTAATTGGGCTTAATAAAAAAGCATAGAGGAAGGATATGCAAAAAAAACGTATGTTATTGATGATTTTAATTTTATTTTTATTATTTTCTATTTTGTCTTGTAAAAAAACATCAAAAAAAGCCTCCGGTGGCTTTGAATCCCCTCGTGAAGAAATTGCTTTAACAGAAGTTGCATACGAATTGATAACAGAAGGAGAGGCGAATATTAGTGATAATTTGGAACTTTTTTATACGGTTTATAGAGTAAAGCCCGGTGATGTGATTGGTCATATTGCAGAATATTATAATATTAGTGATGATGCTATTACAAGTGTAAATGGTGTAACAAATACTCGCCGTTTGCAAATTGGCAGTTATTTAAAAATTCCTTCTATTAAGGGTGTATTGCATACAACTGTAAAAAATGATGAAACGTTAGAAACAATAGCTCAAAAATATGCTAAAACATCTAAAGAAAAAATATTAGTGGAAAACATTGCTTTAGTTAATAATTTAGTTGTTGGTGATAAATTAAAAGCCGGAACTGCAGTTTTTGTTCCAAACGGCGAATTGGATTGGGTTACCCGACAGGAGATAAACGGTGATTTGTTCAGGAGACCACTTAGGGGCAGATATTGGATTTCTTCAGATTTCGGTTATAGAAACAGTCCTTTTACCGGCAAACGTTCATATCATAACGGCGTTGATATGGCTGCTCCTCGTGGTACAAAAGTTTATGCTACTTTAGCGGGACGTGTGACAACTGCCGGTTGGAATAATACTTATGGAAATTATATAATTGTTTCGCATCATTCAGGATATAAAACTTTGTACGCACATATGACACATTTTAATGAAACTAAAGACAGTCCGATTGTAGGTCGCTGGGTTACAGCAGATAGCATTCTAGGTTATGTTGGAAGTACAGGATTAAGTACCGGTGATCACTTGCATTTTACAGTATTTAAAAACGGCAGAGCGGTGAATCCTCGTTTTTTATGGAACTAACAAAATTACATACCGAATTTAACAGAAGATAAAATATTAAGTTTTTATTTAAGAGATTTATGTTTTTAGAATTATATAATTATTTTTATAAAAACCGTTAAAGTGCATTACTGAAATTATCAGCAATCTTTGTAAGAAGATTATAAACATCCTCTTTTTCTTTGTCAGAAAATCCGGTGTAACAAGTATTGTTTAGTTGTTTAGAAATCATAGCTGTACTTTTTGTATACTCTCGTCCGGTTGGTGAAAGACTGATAAAAACAATGCGTTTATCTGTGGGGGACTGTTTGCGCGTAACGAAACCTGACCTGCAAAGCTTCCGTACAAGAACTGTTGTTGTAGACTTATCACGGTTTATTTTTTGAGCTAACTCAGTCATGGTCATTTTATCTTTTTGAGATAACTGGAAAAGAATATTGCCATGAGAAGATACAAATTGAGGAAGATTTTCCTGTTCTAATAGTGATCTTAAAAAATCAGAAGCAAGAGAGTGAATTTTTGAAATCAATGAAGTAATTTGTGAATAAGATTGTTCCATAAGAATGAGTATAACACACAAAATATTATTTGACTAGATTTATTTTTTTATATATATTTATTTCATGATATTGTTTATGCTTAAAAAAACATTTTGGGACGGTTGGGATAATTTGCTAACTATGGCTGTATGGAACTTGGTTATAATTGCATCTATGATAGGTGGATGGTTTATGCTTTCTGCAACGGTTAATGTAAATGTTACAAGTTTTGTGCAAACGTTGCCTTCTTATTTTGCACTTGTGGCAGTTTTGGCTTTTGTTAATATTTTTATATTTGCGGTAAATAAAGTTACTTTGAAAATTTCCGAATGGAAAGGTATAAAAATCATAGATTTTTTCAAAGCCATTCCTTCTGTAGTTTTAGACGGTGCGGTTTTTGGTGCTTTTGTTGCTTTACTTATTATTTTTCTTTCTGTTGCTTTTCCTTTTTATTATAAAATGTATCGTAATGGAAGTATGTTAGGTTTGTTTTTGTTAGTATTTATTTTTTGGACTGCATCGATAACTTTTTTAGCTTTGCAATGGTATATGCCATTAAAAGTACAAATGAAAGGCGGTTTTTTAAAAACATTAAAAAAATGTTATATTATTTACTTTGATAACGCAAACTTTTCTTTTTTTATGTTTTTGTATTTAATAGTACAAATTATTTTTTCTGCAATCGCTTTACTTTTTACAATTCATGGTATAGCGGGAATTACTTTAGCATACAATAATGCATTACGATTAAGACTGTTCAAATATGATTGGATGGAAGAAAATCCTAATTTGAGTCCAAAAGAATTTAAAAAGGTCCCTTGGGATGAATTACTTGCCGAAGAAAAAAATATTCTTGGACCACGAAGTTTACGTTCATTTTTCTTTCCCTGGACTTAATTTTGCTAAAACTTCATGGTTAAAATTTTTAATTTTATAAGAAAAACTCATTGAAAATTTTGTACTTGGAAAAAAACAGTTTGCACTAATATTAATGTTTGCAAAACTCGATTTAGCACAAACTTCTAAAGACAAATTTTTTTTCCATGTGGCTTCACATAAAATACTAGCATTAATTTTTTTTGCATTAAAAAACCAATTGCCTTTTAGTTTAAATTTGTTACAATCGTTTTCAATTGTAGTTGCAAAAGTATAATAATGTAAAAAATTACTTTCCCATGAATTATACAAAACCACACTTAAAGTATTAGAAAAATTATAACGCTGGTTTACTTCTTTTAATTGAAATTTATTAGTTATTTTGAAAATCGGTTGTGATAATTCTATGCCAAATTTTATTCTATTTGTCCATAAACCTTTGTTTAGTGTTGTTGCTAAAATTCCCCCAAAATGAAGTTCATATTTTTTTGCATGACCTACTTTAAATTTAGTTTGAAGATTTGTATATGTACTAAATTTTTCCTTGCATAAAGAATTATTGATAGTAAAATAATTTTCCGGACAGAAAGAAAAAGCAGTTTTTCCTGAAAATATTTTATGTGATTTTTTTATTAAAAATGAATATTGACTTTGTAAATAATAATTAATTTTTTTTTCAGGATTTATTGATAGACCAATGCTTGAAAAAAATTGACTTGATTTCCCTTTTAAATAAAGCTCATTTACAGATAAAACTCTTGTACAGTTATCAAACCAAGATTGTTCAAACCACCATGAATCTGAATTTTTAAATTTAAGTTGATGAATATTTAAAGAACACATAAACGAACCTATTTGTTTTGTTTTTATCTTAATCGGAAAACCTCCTGTAATAGAAAAGTTGTCAGGATAAGTCCATAAAAATGAAAAATCTTTTATATGACAAAATAAATTCAAATCTTTATTAATTGACGAAACTGTCGGTAAATAAAGTGTATAGCCTGTTGTTGAAACATTTTCAGAAGAAAAAGAATCTGGAATATAAAGAGTTGGATTTTTCATTCTAGAAAAAATTTTTCCTGTAGAAAAAGAACCTAGTGCAACATATTTAAAAATTGCATAAGTATTAAAAAATTTTTCCGGATAATTTCCGGATATAAAAAACTTTCCAAATTTATTGTCATATTTTAATGAAGTTGCATATGTTCCTTCAACAATAGAAAAAGCATTTGTAATATAAAAAAATAAAAATATAAATATGGAAAAAAATGTTTTAAAATTTTTCATACTTTATATATGGTAAATAAATTTTGTTTTGGTAGATATTAAAAAAATATATTTATTAATGATGTTTATTTAAAAATATGATACACTAAGACTATGATTAAAGCAAAAATTTTAGATAAAGAATTGCAAAATATTTTAAATAATATTGATGCTGATAAAATGTCGATTTTTTTAATGGCAGATGGACTTTTTCGGGGTGCTCTTTTTCATGGTACAAATTTTGTTAATCAAATGCGCTATCAACATAATTTGGGAATTTTAGAAACACTTATACTAGGACAAGCTTGTTTATGTTCAGCCTTGATGGTTCATACTATGAAGGGTCGCGAGCATTTGACATTGCGTTATGAAACAGATGGTGTTTGTTCCGGATTTTCTACAACTGTTGATTCAACGGGTTTTGTACGCGGTTATCTTTTTAACAATCCTATTCCAATTGACAAACCCTTGGAAAACTGGGATTTATCTCCTTTTTTGGGAAAAGGAATTCTTAGTGTTTCTCGTTTTCCTGAAAATCGTAAAGAACCGCAAATCGGAACTGTAGAAATAATTAATAAAAATATTGCACAAGATTTGAGTTATTATTTTTTACAATCGGAACAAGTCCATACCGCATTTAATTCAAGCATACAGTTTGATAAAGCCGGTCGTGTAATTGGTGCTGGTGGTTTGTTTTTACAAGTTATGCCCGGTGCAGATGAAGAATTAATTGAACGCGTTGAAAATGCATTTAATGCTTGTCCTTCTTTAGGCCAATGGTTTAGTGAGGGAGGCAATATAGAAGATATTGTATATGGATTGTTTCGTGAATTTTCTCCGAATATCGTTTTAAATCGTGATATGATTTTTGATTGTCCTTGTACAAAAGAAAAATATATTGAATATATAAAACGATTAGGTAATGTTGAAATTGAAAGATTATATGATGACGGGAAAGATACAATTGAAGTTGTTTGTCATAATTGTAGCAGTGTTTATCATATTTTAAAAAAAGAATTAATGTAATAAATCTTTAGCATCTTAGTTTTAAAAGATTATCTAAAAAACGTTTTAAAAAAATTAATAAAAAAATGTAAAATAATTTCCAGTGCAAGAAAAAGCACATTCATGGCAGTTAAGATAATTAAGTAATGCAATGTGCTTTTTTTATTTTGAAATTTTTCGTTTGTATAAAACTTAAAAGAAATTAAGCTTGCTAAAGAAGCAATAACAGTTCCAAGACCACCAATGTTTACTCCAATTAAAAGTTCGTTTGTATTTATGCAAAAAGGAACAATGCGTGGTTGTGGCACATCAACAATTCCAACAATTTTTACTTTTGTAGGAATTTGTCTTTTGCGTCTTGTGTGGATTTTTGCATATGTGCCTTTTAATCCAACTCTAAAATCAATTTATGCTTGTTACCCGATTACTTGGGCCATAACTTCAATTATGTTTTGGATTTATTATTTAAAAGGAAATTGGCTTAGATTAAGCAAAATTCCGCATTGATATTTTTTTTTGAAAACATATGTTCCATAAAATTAATATAAATTTTCTTTTAATCTTTTTGCATTGTCACGCATAAGTGTTATGTATGAAATGCCATTTTCAAATTCATCTTTTGAAACATTTTGTGCACTATGTAAAAGAGTAATACCAACTCCACATTCTTCAGCAATAGCTTTTGCTATTTTTTGATTGCTTAATTCAATGTGAAAAACGGTTTTCAGTTTTTTTTCTTTTACAGTATCTATAAGATTTTTTATAGTTTGTGGACTGGCTTCAACTGCAGTACTACAACCGGAAAAAGCACTTGCACTTTCTAAACCAAATTCATCTACAAAATATTTAAATGGAAATCTATCTCCCATTACAATAAATTTTTGCGGTGCTTTTTCAACAATAGCATGAATATCAAAAATTATTTCATCTATATTTCTGTAAAAATTTTCAGCATTAGCTACAAAGTCTTGTGCGAGTTCCGGAAAAACTTGTGATAGATTATTTTCGATTGCTTTTACCATTTTTTTTGCATTACTTGGAGATGTCCAAATATGTTCATCAATTTCATGAATATGGCAATGCTCAATATTATCATGATCGTGACTTTCGTGATGATGTTCATCGTCGCAAAAAACATCAACGTAATCTATGAGGCGTAAAATATTTTTATTTTTTGTATCAATACCCGATAAAATTTTTTCGACCCATTCATCGCTTTCACCACCAATGTAAATAAAAACATCACAATTATTAATTGCTAAAATATCTTGTGGGGTAGGGTCATATGAATGTAATTCAAGGCCGGGTTTTATGAGCATTTTAATTATTTCAGGATTTCCGATTACTTCTTTTGTAAAATCATAGCAAGGGAAATTTGTTGTGACGATTGAATATGAACTATTTGTATTTTTTTTATTGCAGGAAACAAGTAAAAAAATTGAAAGAAGAAAAATTACAAATTTAAATATAATAGATAATGTGAGTTTAGGAAATTTTTTGTCCGCTTTTTGATAAATTTTCATGATACAAATATATAAAAATCAATAAAAAAAATCAATTAAATAAAACTAAATAAATCAAATGGTATGAATTGTTACGAAAAATTGTAAATGGTAAATTTGTTTACATACAAATAATATTAATATAAAATCTCATTAAATATTGAGGAGTAAATAATGAAAAAATTTATATCTATTTTTATTTTATTATTGCTTGTTTTGTGTGTTTATGCAGAAACAATAATTAATTTTTCCGGTTTCGTTCAATCAGGAGTTTTGGCTACTTTTGATAATGACACAGGAAATGGTATTCAGCTTTATAGTGCAGAATATGATGTTGACGGTGTAGGTGTTGCTGTTACTTTAGCCGGTTCTTTTGAAACAAAAAATGCAGGAGCTGAATTTGAGTTTGCGGTTGAAAATATAAATCCTGGTATTAATTATTGTTACGGTTGGTTATCTTTTTTAGACGATGTTTTAAAAATTAAACTTGGTATGATTGATGATGATACGTGGACTACACACGGAGATTTTGAACTTGATTATGCAAACGTAACCGGCATACAATTTATTGTTCAGCCGATTGACGGATTAAAATTAGGTTTTGCCTCAGCACTGGATAGTGCAAAAGAATCTTTTACTGCATGGAAAGATAATCTTTCAGTATGAGTTTCTTTTGAAAATGATGCATTCTCTGTTCAAGCAGGTTATTTAATTGGAGGCCAATCATATTTAGGATTTGATATAACAGCAGTTGAAAACTTAAAAGCAATAGTAGAATTTTCAATTGAAAACATAGCATCGGAAACTGCTGATTTACTTTTTTCAAGCTCACAAACAATTGGTTATACTTTTGACGCTATTTCTTTGGAACTACTTTTGAAAGAAATTTACGATACTGCTATTGATGTAGATTTTGAAATGAGCATTGAATCATCATTTCATATGCAATTACGGAAAAAATTGAAGCTGAATTAGCAGCAGGGATAACATTGTGTAACGGTTTTGATTCATTTTATATTAATCCTAATGTAAATTTTTCTATTACAGATGATATTACTTTAAATATTGGATACACATTTGATTCATCTCTTGGTGCACAAGACAATTCTATTCAGTTAGATTTTGTTTGGAAGTATTAATATTGTTTTAATGCTTTATAAAAATATAGCCAAGGTTTTTAAAAGGCCTTGGCTTGTTTTGTATGTAAAGGGTTACGGTAATTTATTTGCTTCTTTAAGCATACAGATTTTATCCAGCAAACCCATTGAAAAAACATTACTTTGGTTACGCCCGTTTTGCTTTGAATAATATAAAGCTTGGTCGGCTTTTTTGATAAGATATTTTGGTGAAAGACCAATCATATCGGTTATCATACATGCACCGCAACTGATTGTGATAGAAAGCTTTTCATCTCCTTCATACAACTCAATTTTTTCTACTGCTTTTCGGATTCGTTCTGCAGTGATAAATAAGGTTTCAGGATTGCATTCTTGAATGAGTATCGAAAATTCTTCCCCACCAAAACGGGCAACACAATCGGAGCCGCGTACAGTTTCTACTAATGTTTCTGCTAAAGTTTCTAAAACTCTATCGCCGGCTAAGTGGCCGTAAGTGTCATTAAATTTTTTGAAATGGTCAATGTCTAACATAATTAATCCTGAAAAATGTTTGTATCGTGATGCATAAAGAATGTTTTCTTTTAATCTTGTTAGAAAATAATCATAAGTAAAAAGGCCGGTTTTAGGATCACGGATTGATGTTTCATAATGCAAGCCATTTTGAATAGTTACGGCTAATACACTGAACATTCTTTCGACATATTGTAACTCTTCCTTTGTGTAATCACCACCAATAATTTTTTTTGATAAAATTGCAATGCCGTAAACACCGCCAATTCCAGTTAATGGAATTATTAAGTAAGGTTTTTTTGATAAAAAGTCGTTATCAAATTTTTTGTCGCCGATTTTTTCTTTAACTTCATCAAAAAAATAAAATGGTTTTATGTTTGTTTGTTCAATTTCAAAAAAAGATTTTAATGCATCATAATATTTGTGAGGAAGTTTTTCATCGATAAATTTTAATTGATGAAAACAATATCCACGTAAAGAAGATGTACGTGGAGGCTTAATTAAAAATGTAAGATATTCGGGAATAAAATAATCTAAGAATTTGCTAATCATAAAATCGAACATCTTGTCAATGTCGGTAAATTGAATTAATTTTGAAATATCAGAAATAATGCGTTCTAAATCTTTGTTTGTTTTTTTTAAGGCTTCCAGTTCATCTAGCGTGCCTGAACGTTGGAGGTTTTTATATTGCTCAAGAATGTTCAATTCGCTCATAATATTCCTTTTTCTTCTATTATATATATTAAATAAACTCTTATTTTTTCTTTATAAATAAATTTATTAAATCCCAAGCAACTGACCCTGGCTTTGGGATGTTTGGTAAATTATCAGGATCAAACCATTTTGCATCTTCCAATTCTTCTCGTTGTAAAATAATTTCACCGCTTTTCCATTGTGCTGAAAATCCAATAATAAATTGATCGGGAAATGGCCAACTTTGAGTTTTTTGAAATTGAATATTTTGAATTTCTAAGCCAACTTCTTCTTTTACTTCTCTTATCACACATTCTTTTGCTGACTCTCCGGGCTCTAAGTAGCCTGCTAAACATGTGTATATATCTGTGTTTCTGTTAGCATGACGTGCTAAAAGGATTTTGCCTTCTTTTTCAATAATCACAATAATTGCAGGGCTCACAGTAGGAAAAAAATATTTCCACAATTTGCACAAAAACGTGCAGTTTCAAATTTATCATCGTGTAAAAGACTTCCACATGATGAACAAAATCTAGTTTTGTTTCTCCAATTTAACAGAGCGATCGCTCGTGTAGCAATTGGTGAAAAAATTGCGTTTTCTGCAAAAACACTGCGTAATGGAACCCATTTGTGATTTTGTGGAGTAGGCGAATTTTCTTCTAAATGTAATGTTGTGTAGTTGTGAGAACTTTCTGAAAACATATCTTTTGCAAGTTGAAAATCTATACATTTTTGCATAACTGAATCTTCAGGGAGTTTATTCGTATCACTGAGAAGTAGTAGGTTATTGCGAAAAATGAATTTGTATTCAAAAAAGTTTTCATTTTTTACTGTTAACATCGCCATAGATTATAGAATAACATGAATTTAGTGAATTTGCAAATGAAAATTATTATTATGTTCAAGAATTAAATTTATAAAAAAACAAACCACGAATACACACGAATGCGCACGAATGTGTTAATTTAGTTTTTGAAAAAAAATCGTTACAACTCTATATCGTTTATGAAAATTACATCGTAATAAAATTAATATAATAGAAGATAAAGCTTATATTTATTCTTTTTTTGTTAAATTCCAAGAAAAAAACTTGCAACTTCAAAGTATAATAATAAGACAAAAGTATCTACAATTGTTGTAATAAGAGGTCCCGCCATTATTGTTGGATCAATTTTTAATTTTTCTGCAATTATAGGCAATAATCCGCCAATAATTTTTGATAAGATAATTGTTAGAAATAGGGTGATAGAAACTGTTATATTAACTTGCAAACTGACTTTGTCTAATAAAAACATCTTTCCCATATTTACAAGAACAAGTACTAATCCTGTAAACATAGCAATTTTGAATTCCTTAAAGATAACTCTAAATACATGTTCGGTTCTAACTTCTCCTGAATATAGTGCTGTAATTATTGTTGTTGAAGATTGAGTGCCGGCATTTCCACCGGAATCCATTAACATGGGTATATATGCTGTAAGAATTACACTCATTGCCAAAACTGATTCGTATTTTTTAATTATCAAACCAGTTAAAGTTGCTGTAATTAAACAAATTATGAGCCACATTGTTCTTTCTTTTGCCATTAGAAAAGCAGACTTTTTTAAATATAATTCTGCAGTAGATTCTTGAATACCATGGATGTGTGCTAAATCTTCTTCATATTCTTCATGTAAAATATCAATAGCCCATTCAGCGGGAACAAAACCAATTAATCTACCTTCTGAATCAGTTACAGGAATTTCTTTGAGATTATATTTATGTGCAAGTTTTGCTACAATTTCTTGGTCATCATTTGCATATACGCTTGCTGAAATCGGTTGTAAAAAGCTTTCAATATTATCATTTATTTTTCTTAAAATATCTGCTAGATATACGTAACCAATAAGAACTAAAGATGCATCGGTAACCCAAATTCGATCTAATTTATTTGCATCTAAGTTTGAGTTTGTTATTTTTTCGATAGCATCTGAAGGTTTTGTAGTATTTTTAATAGAAAGAAAATTTACAGACATAATTGAACCAACGCTTTCTTTGGGATAACCTAAAAGTTGATTTATAATAGGTCTGCGTTCTATATCAATAAAATGATTCATTAATTTTCTAACCATATTTGCCGGAAGTTCTTGGAGGGTGTCTACCAATTCGTCTTCATCAAGTTCTTTAATTAAAGTCATGATTTTTTCATCTGAAAGAGATTCTATAATTTGAATTTTATTTTCACTAGGTAGAAGTGCAAAAACGTCTGCCAATAAATTTTTTTTTAGAAGTTTTATCCAGATTATTAAATCAGTTTTTGACAGATCAAGAAGTTGTTCCTTTAAATCTACCGGATTTAATAAGTTAATTTTTTTTTGTAGCATTTGTAATTTTTTTGCATCATATTTTATTTTCATTTTTACATACCTCCTTCATGTAATTAATTAACAGAAAAATTTAAACTAAAATTTAGAGAAGATTTAGAAAATCTTATGGTTTTGTGAAAAAATTAGCCTAAGCGAAAAAGGAATGTAAATATTATTTTTTTGAATGTTTAAATAAAAACTCTAGCAAGGATTATATTTTTGCATAAAGTATCGCGAAGACTAGTTATTGTATTTATTAAACTATCAGGCTCATCACAATTTATACAAATACCCCCTTGTGAAAATATTTTGAAATTTTTATGATAAAAGAAAAGAAAATATTACAATAGTTTTATTATATAATAATTTATTAAAAAAAACAAGTTACAGAAAAATTCCAAAAAATCCCAATTGCAAAAAAAACAAATACAATAATAAAAAAATTGACAAGTAAGAATCGGCAGGTTTATAATTAAAATATACTATGAATTGGTTTTTAGCCAGCGGTGGAGTTTTGAATGAAATTTGTATTTTTTATAAAATCTGTCGTTTTTGTAGTCGTGTTCGTCATGCTTGGAGGAGCTGCGTTCGTTATAGCAGATGTCAATGAGAAAGATATGTTAGGCATGACAGCTCTTATGAGAGTAGTACGTGATAATGTCGGTACACAAAAAGTAGAAGCACTTATCAAAGCAGGTGCTGACGTCAATGCACGAGATAGAGAGAATAAGACGGCTCTCATGTGGGCATCATGGAAGAACACTAATCCCTCGGTGATAAAAATGCTTTTGAAATACGAAGCGGATCCTAAAGCAATAAATGTCTACGGTAAAAAGGCAATAGATTTTGCACGTGAAAATGAAAAAATCAAAAACACCGATGCATACCGGCAATTGAACGATGTAAGTTATTAATACATCGGGTTGGGCAAAAGAAAATAAAACATTAAGAAATTAAGAGTGATTAAAAAATTTAAGAATTAGAAAGAAAAATTAATAATTTAAACCTAAAAAGTTTTTAATATTTTTTAATGTTTAAAAAATATTGGGATTTATTTATTAAAAGAGATTTTTTAGTTTGTAGTTATTTAGTTGAAATTTACTAAATAATATGATAATCTCATAAAATGAAAGTTGCAATTTTTTTTGGTTCAAAGTCTGATACGGATACAATGAAAAAGGCCGCAGAAATTTTAAAAGATTTTGGTGTTGACTATTCTGCATATATTCTTTCTGCTCATCGTTCCGGAGATTTACTTAAGGAAACAATCGTTAAAATTGAAAATGATGGTGCCGAAGTGATTATTGCCGGTGCGGGATTAGCCGCTCACTTACCAGGTGTTATTGCATCGATGACTGTTTTGCCTGTTATAGGTATACCTCTTGAGTGTCGTTCAATTGATGGTAAGGGACGTTCGTCAAACGGTTTAGCCGGCGTTGATGCTCTTTATTCCATTGTGCAAATGCCTTCTCAAATTCCTGTTGCAACTGTAGGAATAAATAATGCCTCTAATGCAGCATATTTAGCTGTGCAAATTTTAGCAATTAAATATCCTGAACTTAGTTTGAGGCTTAAAGAATTTCGTAACAAACTTGTTATTGAAGCAAAACAAAATGGTGGCTTAGGAGTTGAATTATGATTGATTATAAACAATCTGGAGTTGATATTGAAGAAGGCTATAAAGCTGTTGGTAAATATAAAGAACATGCAAAACGCACTCAGATTTCCGGCGTGTTAAACGGTTTGGGAAGTTTTGCAGGAATGTTTGAAGTTCCAGCCGGAATGAAAAATCCCGTTATGGTTTCCGGAACTGATGGAGTTGGCACAAAACTTGATGTTGCTTTTGCCATGAAAAAATATGATACTGTGGGCATCGATTGTGTTGCAATGAGTGTAAATGATATTTTATGCACCGGTGCAAGACCTCTTTATTTTTTAGATTATATCGCTTGTGGAAAATTAGATTCAGCTATTGCTACAGACTTAGTTAAAGGTGTTGCAGATGGCTGTGTAGATTCAAATTGTGCATTGCTTGGCGGTGAAACAGCGGAAATGCCCGGCTTTTATGATGAGGGCAAATATGATATTGCCGGTTTTGGTGTAGGCATTGTGGAAAGAGACCAAATAATAACCGGTGAAAAAATTTCAGTAGGGAATATTTTGATAGGCTTGGCGTCAAGTGGTGTTCATTCAAATGGTTTTTCTTTAGTACGAAAGCTTGTGACGGATTTTGACGAACCGATGGTTGTAGACGGTATAAATATCGGTATGAGTATTGGAGATGTTTTACTTAAACCTACACGTATTTATGTTCGTCCCGTTTTGGCAGTGTTGGATAAATTTCGTGAAAGCATTCATGGTATGGTTCATGTTACCGGTGGTGGTTTTTATGAAAATATTCCACGCATGTTTGTCGACAAAACTTTGGTTGCAGAAATTAAAAAAGATAGTTGGAAAGTACCTGCCATTTTTGATGAATTGATTAGACGCGGTGCCAATCCGGAGAAAATGTTTAATACATTTAATATGGGCATTGGTTTTATTCTTGCTGTAAAAGAAGATGATGCAGATAAAATTTTAACGGAATTTTTTAAACAAAAAATTGATGCATGGAAAATTGGTAGTGTTGAACAAAGTGATAAAATTGTAGAGACAAAAGAAGAAGCAGTAAAATTTATTTAGGAATTAAATTATGAAAATAAAATGGAATAATTTGGACACAATGGAAGCTTTTAAAAAATTGCAAAAGTTGAAAAATGCAGTTTCGTTAAAAGATGTTTTATCCGGAGACGATGGAGCAGAACGTGTAAAAAAATATTCAATTCCAATTGCTAATGGTTTGTTTTATAATTATGCTGCAAAATCTGTCAACGATCAAATTTTATCTGTGATGCAAGAGTTGGCAGATGAAGCTCAATTGATTGAAAAGTTTCAAGCCCTATATGAAGGTGAAATAATTAATACTGGAGAAAATCGTAAAGTACTTCATCATTTAACTCGCGGTCAGTTAGGTAAGCCGGTATTAAATGAAGGAAACAATTTATTTGAGTTTTATAATTTACAACAAAAAGCTATTGCCGAGTTTGCAATAAAAATTCATGAAGGTAAAATTGTAAATGCATTAGGTGAAAAATTTACAACAGTTGTACAAATTGGAATTGGCGGTTCTGATTTGGGACCTCGAGCAATTTATCTTGCTTTAGAAAACTGGGCTCGAACAAATGATTGTTTGCAAATGAATGCAAAGTTTATTTCAAATGTAGATCCTGATGATGTTGCAGGTGTGATGAATAATGTGGATGTTGCTCATACAATTTTTATTCTTGTTTCAAAAAGCGGCACAACTCAGGAAACACTAGCAAACGAACTTTTTATCAAAGAATATATTTTAGCTGCAAATTGTAATCCTGCAAATCATATGATTGCCGTAACCTCTGAAACAAGTCCTCTGGCAAATAATCCAAACTATTTAGCTTCATTTTATATTGATGACTATATTGGCGGTAGATATTCTTCAAGTTCCGCTGTAGGTGGTGCTGTGCTTTCTTTAGCATTTGGTGCAGATGTGTTTACAAGATTCATTGCCGGTTGTCATGCCTCGGACAAAACTGCTAAAGAAAAAAATATTTTTAACAATCCTGCAATGATGGATGCTCTTATCGGTTTATTCGAACGCAATGTTTTAAATTTTTCCACAACGGCAGTTTTACCATATTCTCAAGCGTTATCAAGGTTTCCTGCACATCTTCAACAATTAGATATGGAATCAAACGGTAAACATATTAACCGTCTTGGTGAACCTGTAAATTATGCAACCGGACCTGTGCTTTTTGGAGAACCGGGTACAAATGGACAACATTCATTTTATCAATTGTTGCATCAAGGTACAGATATTGTGCCATTACAATTTGTTGGTTTCAAAAAAAATCAATGTAACAAAGATATTATTATTGATAATTCTACAAATCAAAAAAAATTATGTGCTAATCTTATTGCACAAATTGTAGCTTTTGCTTGTGGTAAAGTTGATGAAAATTCAAATAAATGTTTTGAAGGGAATCGTCCTTGTAGTTTAATTATTGGAAATGAATTAACTCCTGAAAGTTTAGGAAGTCTTTTAGCACACTTTGAAAATAAAGTTATGTTTCAAGGATTTTTATGGAACTTAAATAGTTTTGATCAGGAAGGAGTACAACTTGGAAAAGTTCTTACAAAAAAAGTTCTTGCCGGTAACACAGATGGTGCTTTGAAAGAATTTGCAAAACTTTTTGAAATTTAGTTTTTTATTTTAAATAATTTATTATTAGTAATATTATTTATATTAAATTAAGTATATTAAAAATATTATTTTTTTGATATACTTTTTTTTATGAATGTTGAAATTCTTTCTCCGGCAGGAGATGCAAAAGCTTTTAAAGCTGCAATTGCAGCAAAGGCAGATGCAATTTATTTTGGACTTGGTACACTAAATGCTCGTGTACGAGCAAAAAATATTTCAAAAAAAGAATTACCTTATCTCATTGCTTTAGCAAAATCAAAAAACATTAGAATCTATTTAACACTAAATATTTTACTCAAAGATTGTGAATTTGAAAATGCAATTGAAACTGTAAAGTATGCATATTCATGTGGTGTGGATGCAATAATTGTTCAAGATTTAGGATTGCTTCATATATTAAGAAAAATATTTTCCAATATAGAGATTCATGCTTCAACACAGTTAACAACACACAATACTGAACAATGTAAGTTTTTGAGTGAGTTTAATGTAAATCAAATTAATCTTTCTCGTGAATTATCATTAAATGAAATTAAAAATATAAATCAATTTTTAAAAAGTAAAAGCATTGTAAGTGAAGTTTTTGTTCACGGTGCATTTTGTATTTCATTTTCCGGTCAATGTTATTTCTCTGAAAAATTATATAATCAAGCGGGCAATCGTGGTGAATGTGTTCAGCCATGTAGACGTTTATATAAAACGAAAGACAAAAGTTTTTCGGGTACACCATTCAATTTACGCGATAATAATTGTTTTGAAATAATTGATAAATTAATTCAAGCCGGTTGTGGTAGTTTAAAAATTGAAGGGCGTATTAAAGATGCAAATTATGTATATTCTGTTACAAGTGCATATGTACAACAATTAGAAAATATAAAAGAGGAAAAAAAACTTTTGTTATCTTCAAAATTACTAAGTAATTCCATGAATAGAAATTTTACACATGATTATGTTAATGGAAATATTAGTAGCTCTATGTTTCATTTTGGTAAAAAAGATGAATCAATTGAAACAATCGGTAAAGTAAAAAAATATTTTGCTAAAGAAAAAATTTTAACATTACAAATAAATGATAATAAAAAAATTTTTGAAAATGATAAATTAATTATTAAAAATAAAAAAAATGAATTTGTTTGTACATGTATTATAAAAAAAGTTCTTTCAAAAAATTCTTGTGAAATTCAAATTACAAATAAATTATTTTCAAAAATTTTTGAAAACTTTTTTATTGAAAGACAATTGTTAGGTGTTCCTAAAAATTTTCTTGATAAACAAATTAATATTCTTGAAGAAAATTTTCAAAAGAATTTTGAAAAAAATAATTATCAAAAGATAAATACTATTAATATTAAAAATAAAATATCTATTAATGTAAAAATTTTATTTTGTAATGATTCAAAAAAACTTAAATGCATTTTTTATTTTTATAATAAAAGAGGAGAAGAAAAAAAAGTTGAAGTTTTTTCAAAAACAATTTTAAGTTTAGCACAAAATAAATCATTAGAAAAAAATATATTCATAGAAAAATTTTCAAAACTTGGTGGTACAAATTATCTTTTAGAAAAAATAGATTTTGATAACTCTCTTGAAAAATATTTTTTACCAATTAGTGAGTTAAATGAAATTAGAAGAAATGCCGTTACATTACTTGATAATATAAATGATGAATCTTTTGTTAATCAAAATAAAATAATTTCAAAATTTTATTCACAAAATAATTTTTTTAACGATAATGAAAAATTATTTTTGTTTACAGAACATAAAATTAAAATAATTGAAATTCCTAATTATATTAATTCAATTGATGAGATTGTTATAAATATAAAAAAACATAATGATGTTATACCATATTTTCCGGCAATTATTTTTGATGATGAATTAGTTAATCATGTTCAATTGTTAAATATATTACCAAGACAAAAAATTATTTGTGATAATTATGGTTTAGCATTCTATGCCAGTAAAAAAGGATTTCAAATTATTCTTGGACAACGTATGAACATAACAAATTCTTTTTCATTACAATCATTCTGTGAAAAACTTAATGTTGTCGGTTTTATTCCTTCAATTGAAATGACTTGTAATGATGTTAAACAATTATATATTCCAAATAATATTATTATTTATAAAATACAAAATTATAATTTTCCTCTTCTAGAAAGTAGGCAATGTTTATTAAAAAATTTAACAGCTTGTAAAAAATATTTGTGTGATAAAGATTGTTTAATTAATTGTGAAAAAAAAATTCAGTTTGTTGGTCTACAAGGCGAAAAGTTAGTTGCTAAAAAAAGAAAAGGTTTTTATTCTGCGATTTTTTTTGATGAGGATATAAAATGACAAGTAAATTTTTAACAGAACAGAGTAATAAATTTTTACCAATTTCAAAAAAAGATTTAATTAAACGTGGTATTAAAGAATTGGATTTTGTTTTTGTTTCCGGTGATGCATATGTTGACCACTCGTCTTTTGCGGCAAGTATTATTGGAAGATGGCTTGAAAAAAATGGTTTTACAGTTGGGATAATTGCTCAACCAAATTGGAAAGATGTTGAAAGCTTTAAAGTGTTGGGTCGCCCCAAACTTGCTTTTTTAGTTTCATCAGGTGCTATGGATTCAATGGTTTCAAATTACACAGCTAATAATAAACCACGCTCCACCGATTCATATTCTCATGGTGGACAAGTAAATTGCAGACCGGACCGTGCATTAATTATATATTGTACAAAAATACGTCAAGCATATAAAGGTGTTGCAATAATTATTGGTGGTATCGAAGCAAGTTTGCGTCGTTTTGCACATTATGATTATTGGTCCAATAATGTTCGTCGTTCAATATTACTTGATTCAAAAGCAGATCTTCTAGTTTATGGAATGGGTGAAAAAATTATTTTAGAAATAGCAAATAAATTAAAAAAGGGTGTAAAAATTTCAGATATACGTGGTATACGTGGAACTTGTTGGCGTACAGGAAAAGAAAATGAATTACCGCTAATATCAATCAATGCAAAAGGAGAGCTTAATAATCCGATTTTTTTACCTTCATATGAAGATGTTTCTGTTTTTACTGTTGAAGGGAAAAAATCTTTTGCAAATTCATATCTAACACAAGAACATAATGCGGATGCAATTAGTGCACATTTGTTAATTGAAAAAACAGATTCACGTTATGTTGTACAAGAACCACCATCATTTCCTTTAACAACAGAAGAATTTGATGAAGTTATGTCATTACCTTTTCAAAGAAAATGGCATCCTGTTTATGATAAACCTGCGTACAATGGAAAATCCGGAGTGCCGGCGTTAAGTGAAGTCCAATTTTCTTTGGTAAGTTGTCGTGGTTGTTTTGGTTCTTGTTCTTTTTGTGCAATTACATTTCATCAAGGTAAACGAATTCAAGTGCGAAGTCATGAAAGTTTAATTGAAGAAGCAAAAATATTAACCACACTTGATGAGTTTAAAGGATATATTCATGACGTTGGTGGACCTACTGCAAATTTTAGAAGTGATGCTTGTGCTAAACAAAAAAATGAAGGAGTATGTACAAATCGAGAATGTCTTGGAACTAAACCATGTAAAAATTTAATAGTAGATCATTCAGATTATATTTTACTTTTACAAAAACTTAGAAAACTTCCTAAAATAAAAAAAGTTTTTATTCGTTCTGGAATTCGTTTTGATTATTTAATGATGGATAATGATAAAACATTTTTTAGAGAATTATGTGAACACCATATTTCCGGTCAATTAAAAGTTGCACCAGAGCATGTTAGTAATTCCGTTTTGTCTCTTATGAGAAAAAGCAAACATGAAATATATGAACAATTTGAAAAAGAATTTGTTGAAATAAATAAATTAATCGGTAAAAAACAATATCTTATTCCCTATTATATTGCAAGTCTTCCTGGCGCAACATTGTTTGATGCATTAGAAGTTGCATTATATTTAAAAAAAACAGGTTTTGTTCCTGATCAAGTTCAAGATTTTTATCCTACACCAGGTAGTTTAGCTACTTGTATGTATTATACAGAATTAAATCCACATACAATGGAAACTATTTATGTTGCTAAAAATACACGAGATAGAAAATTACAACGAGCACTTTTACAATTTAATAAAAAAGAAAATCGTTCTCTTGTATTGGAGGCATTAAAAAAATTAGATAAAATGAATTTAACAAAAATATTATTATAATAAAATAACGTTAAATAAAAATTATTCTATTCCACTCCAACAATATGTGCAAAGTTTACATGCATCAATATCGAAACTTTTAATCATGTCATCTAATCGGTGAAAAGCTAAAGTGGTAAAATGAAGTTGTCTACGAATTTCATCAAGCATTTCTGTATAGTTTTTGCTTTCTGGATTTGCATAATCGGCAAGAAGTTCACGACATATATTATCGCCTTCACGTTGCTTAATAACTTTTCGAGTAATTAATTCCATTTCAGAATTACTTCGAGAAAAATTTAAATATTTACATCCAAAAAGTATCGGAGGGCAAGCAGGCCTAATGTGAACTTCTTTTGCACCGCTTTGATATAAAAAATCAGTTGTCTCACGCAATTGAGTGCCACGTACAATAGAGTCATCAATTAACAAAAGTTTTTTATTTTTAATTAATCGTTGAACAGGAATTAATTTCATATGTGCAATCATATTTCGTTGTTCTTGATTTTGAGGTAAAAAAGAACGCGTCCATGTCGGTGTGTATTTTATAAATGGTCGTGCAAAAGGAATTCCACTTTTGTTTGCATAGCCAATTGCGTGAGGAATACCGGAATCAGGAATACCTGCAACAATATCAGGGTTCAATATTCCTTTATCTCTTGTGGCTAACATTTCTCCACATTTATATCTCATGGTTTCAACATTTATACCTTCATATGTAGAAGTAGGATATCCGTAATAAATCCACATAAAAGTACAAATCTTCATTTCATTTCCCGGTTCTTGTAAAATTTTTACGCCATCCTTAACTGAAATAGAAACAATTTCTGCCGGTCCTAATTCTTTGTAATCTTCATAACCAAGAGTTACATATGAAAAACTTTCGGTAGCAACACAAAACGCACCATCTTTATATCCAATCTGTACAGGAGTTCTACCAAGTTTATCACGAGCTGCATAAATACAATCCTTAGTTAGAAGCAATAATGACATTGAACCTTTTACCATATGTTGAACATATTGAATCCCTTCAAGAATAGAATCTTTTTGATTTATAAGTGAAGCAATTAATTCTGTTGAGTTTATGTTTCCTCCGGACATTTCTAAAAAGTGTGTACCACCTTTTGCAAATGTTTTTTTTACCAGTTCGTCTTTATTATTAATTAAGCCTACTGTTGTAATGGCATAACTGCCTAAATGACTTTGTACTAAAAGTGGTTGAGGTTCATTATCTGAGATGCAACCAATTCCGCAATTACCTGGCAACTTATCAACATCATTTTCAAACTTTGTACGGAAAGGTGAATTTTCAATGTTGTGAATTGCATTACTAAAACGACCATTATTAAAAACCGCCATACCTCCCCGTTGAGAACCTAAGTGAGAATGATAGTCAATGCCAAAAAATAAATCTAATGTACAGTATCGGTCAGAAATAACACCAAAAAATCCACCCATAAATAACTCCAAAATAAAATTTATTATAATTATTTATATTGCACAAAAATATTCTAATAATAATTAAATATTATGTAAATATATATTGAACAGTTTTCAAACAATCATTTTTATGTTATTAACAAAAAAGGCACTGTTCAAAAAAATTGAGCAGCACCAATTTTCAAATATCATAAGCTAAAAATTTTTATTTTCTTAATTTTTTGAAAAGTTTTTTTACTAATCCTAATTTTCCAAAAGTAAGCCAATATAAAAACGCAATAAAAAGAACAATAGGTACACCAAAAATTATTATTTGAATTATTAAAAGTAAAAAGCCTTCAAAAAAATAAAGAGTGCGGGAAAGCAAATCTTTTAAATCATTGCCAAGTGAAGGCCAGATAAAACCTTGTTCATTTGTATTTTTTGGCAAATGAATGTTTACAGTTAATGTACAAAAATCAATTTGATTTGATAAACGGTTTAATTGTCCTTGCATACTTTCAATTTCGGTTTGTACATCATTAATTTGTTTTTCTACCTTAATCATTTCATCAACTTTTGTAGAATTTTTTAAATAGCCTAAAAGTCTTTCATGTAAAATTTTTCGAGTGTCAAGACGTGTTGTCAAATCAAAAAAATTTTCTGTTACGTCTTGTGTATTAATATTCTTTTCAACAACTTTACCAATCATAGTTAGATCATTTATTGCGTTGTCAAAATATTTTGCAGGAATGCGTAAAGTTAAATTTACATTTCGGTCATTTGAATTACTGTTTGAAATATAACCATTATGTTTTTTGCACCATTGAATACATTTTTCTTCAGCATCACTTAATGAATCAACTTGAACGGATAAATATCCGTTGCGAATAAGTTTTCTTTCAGTGTTTAAATTGTTATCCAACTTTTTATTTTCAGAGATTTTTGAATCAATAAATAATTCTTCAGTGACAGTATCCAACATTTGCAAATTTTTTGTGCCACTCATCATTGGTGCAGCTTCTCTTTTTGTTACACCAAAGTTTGCTTTACTTTGTGATTTTATATTTGTATTTCCGCATGCAGTAAAACAAAATAAAATAAAAGATGTAAATATAAAAAATATAAAACTATTTTTCTTTTTCATAAATTATCCTCCATAAAAAAAAACACAGACCAAACATATTTAGTTTAATCTGTGTTATTTTTATAATAATTATTTTACAAGTTCTTGTTTTTCAAAAAATAATATGGTTTCATTGTTGTCATTATAAAAAGTTAAAGTTTTGTCTGAAAGGACGTAAGCAACCGTTTCATTAAGACGCTGTAAAAATAATCCTTCAACAAGATTAATATTTTCTTCTCCACTGATTGCTAAAGTTGTTACACCTGCATTAAATTTTATTTTGTTATTTATTTCATCAATTGTATAATTTAACTGAAATGTATTTATTCCTGAAAATCCTGAAATGGTGTTTGTGCTTTCAAAACTTAAACTTGGCATTTTGTTATAATCATTTTGATAAATTGAAATAGTTCCATTGTCCGACGCAACGGCATTTAAGTTCCACTTTGAATGAATTATACTGAATTTTTCAAATTTTAAAATACTTTTATTTGCTTTTGAAGATATTATTAATTCTTTACGTCCTTCAAATTCTGAAAAAGTATATGTTGTTGTTCCTGTTAATGATGATAAAAATTTTTTTTCAAATTCCATTGCCTCTGTTGGTCCTGCCATTTTTGTTGTAATAAAGCCATCGTTTGCTTTTAGTTTGTTATTATTACGAATAATAGTTCCTGAATAATTATTTACTCCTGTAAAGCCAACAAATGTTAATACATTATTTTCTTCTTTACATGCTAGAGTGGCGTCGAAAATTTGTTGTACATTTCCATCAAGCTCAAAAAAAACAAGTTGCCACTGTCCTAGAGGAGCATCAATAGGTTCAGAAGAACAACTAATAAAAAATGTGCTAAAAAATAATGCACCCAAAATAATTGAAAAAAGTTTATTCATTTTTATACCTCTTTATTAAAACACTTTGCAGTGAAATAATTACATTAAGCCGGTTTTATATTCTGCCGGATTTACGGAAAATAAATCTATGTTGCGTCGTTCTTCTATCATTTTAACTTTGCCTTTAAAGTCAACATTTTCTTCAATACGTAATCTTCGTGTTGTTAAATCACCAACAACAGTGCTTCCATTTTTTAATTGAATATTTGAACGTCCTGTTAAATTTCCTTTTATGTTTCCGGAAACAATAATTGAATTAGCTAAAGCGTTGTCAACAATACAAGTTGCATCTTTGGCAATTTCTAAATCGCCATTAGCATTTATGGTTCCTGTGAATTTTCCTGTAATTATTAAATCATCTTGAAATGAAAGTGTTCCGTTGAAAACAGTTTCTGCTCCAAGAATTGTTAAGTTTCTGTCTTTTTGCTGAAAACTTCGTGCCATTATTTTTTTTCCTTTTTCAATTTAATAAATGCAAATGCAAAGATAATCAATGCTAGTGCTGTAAAAATTTTTCCAACGTAATCACCAAGAATAGTGTACACTGTTTTTGAATTTTTTGAAAGCACCGGAAAGCTACCGGTAATAAAAGTTTCTGTTTGACTTGGTGCCATTTTTAAAATTTTTCCATTAGGATCAATGATACAAGTTTGACCGGAAGATGTAGAACGAACACTTGAAACTCTATTTTCCACAGAACGGAAAACTGCCATTGATAAATGTTGATACTGACAAGCTAAACTTTTTGCCCAAGCGTCATTGCTTAAATTAACCAAAACTTTTGCACCGTTATTTACAAAGCGGCGACCAATATATCCAAAAGTATCTTCAAAACAAACAGGCGTTCCAATGGAAAAATTATCGATATGCAAGACATTTGCTTCTCGTCCGGGCTCCCACATATGTGTGTCTCCGTTTAATAAAAGTTCATATAGTTTTGGAAACTGTTTATCAAAAGGAAAATATTCGGTAAATGGTACAAGATGCATTTTAAAATACATTTGTGGATTTGGTGGTAAAACATTCTTTTTGGGTTCAAAAACCATCACGGCGTTGTAATCAACATAATTAACACCATGGTCATTGCCAATTACAAAAGGTACTTCTTTTGAATCGATATAATTTAGTAAATCATTAACTAAATCAAATCTTTCACGGTTATCGCGTTTTTGATAATTATAAAAAATGCGAGGAATAAATGCAGTTTCAGGCCAAACAATAAAGTCTATTTGTGAGTTTTCTTTTAAAGCTTGGTTTGTTAAGGATTTTAAAATGCGTAAGTCTTTTTTATAAGCTTCAGTGCCACCTTTCCATGGGTCACTGTTTTGCTGTATTAATGCCACTGTTTTGTGTTCTTCATTTGAATAATCTATTTGAGAAAATAAACCGTATATAAAAATTGTACTAAAACATATAAGCCAAATGCTTCCTGAAACAATATGTTTTTTAAAACTTCTGTCTTGAATGCATTGTGCTATCCATGCAGAAAAAAAAGTAATTATAGCTGAAAGTCCCCAAACGCCGATAATATTTGTACATTGAATTAATGGTATAATACGCCAGTGTGAATAAGCGGTAACTGCATAATGAAAACCGGAAAAGCCCAAGGTTTTTACATATTCATATGCACACCAAACAATCCATTGTGCAATCCAGCCGAATTTGGGAAACATATCTTTTGCAAATTTTAAAAGAGGTAATGTACAAAGTAAGTATATGCCATACATACCGGCAATGACTGTAATTCCCATAGGATGAAAAGTTGCAAGCCAGTAACCGAATAAACTGTATCCTAAAAATCCATAAAGAAAACCGTAAAGCCAAATATTTTTCCAATTTAATCGATCGATGAGTAAAAATAGTGGAACTAAAGCGATATATGAAAGTAGAGGTAGACCTTCTTTAAAAATAAATGATGGATGTTGAAAAGCAAAAAAAACAACACTAGCAAAGAGAAGTAAAAATTTGTGAAAATTTTTTTTATTAAATATAGATTTTAATTGCATCCTAATCTTGATTTTCCTCAACGGGAATTTCAAAGAGATTTTTTTTCAACTCTTGTCCTGCTCTAAAAGCTGCAACGTAATGCGGTTTAACTGAAACGGTTTGTCCTGTTTTTGGATTGCGAGCGGAATTTCTTCCTTTGCGTAGACGTAATTCAAATGTACCAAAACCACGTAATTCTATATTGGATTGATTTGTAAGAGAAGATTTTACTTGTTCTAAAAAGGATTCAATAATGGTTTGAACAATCTTTTTTTCATATTTTGTTTGTGTTTGAATTGCTTCAACCAAATCAAATTTAGTTATTTTATTTGCCATGATTGTATCCTTTATGGAAATGAAATTCCACAAAGAAAAAAAGTTGCCTTTTGGCAACCCTTTTTCAACTAGTTTTTAGCTGCATCAAAAGTTACATTATATAACTTCATCATGCGAGATTTTTTTCTTGATGCTGCATTTTTTGTCAAAATTCCTTTACCTGCAGCTGAATCAAGTTCCTTTACCAAAACTTTTAATTGCTCTGATGCTACTGTTTCATCTTTTGCGTGAGCTGCTTCTACAAATTTCTTTGCATAAGTGCGAACAGCGCTTTTTACCGATTTATTTTTTAATCTTCGTACTTCGCTTTGCTTATGTCTTTTTTCTGCAGATGATTTTTTTACTGCCAACGGAAAGCCTCCAAACTAAAATGTTCTATCATATTACTGAAAAAAACGATTTTTGTCAACTAATGTGCTTTCTCCTTAATTATAACAATAAACTCTGCATTGCAGCACATGTTCGCAGTTTTTCAAAACAAACTAAAAAAACAAACTAAAACTGCACTTTATACAAAAATAATCCTGAGGCAGGGGCAGTAATTCCTGCAAGTTTTCTGTCTTTTGCTTCCAACGCAGTTTTGAAAAATCTTGCGTCTTGACCGTTTTTTTCATACTGAACCATGCTACCGACGAGAGAACGAACCATGTTCCATAAAAAAGCATTGGCACAAATTTCAAAAACAATTTTTGTATTTTCAAAACAGTCGGTTATAGTTTTAAATTCTGCATATTCAATAAATCTACATTTTGAAAGACTTTTATCGCCTGCATAACAAAAAGTTGTAAAATCTAATTCTCCTTTTAGAATGTTTGCCATATCGTTCAAAATTTGTAAATTTGGCATTCTGTAAAGTGACCAGGAAAATCGTTTATCATGTGCAGTTGGATGTAATGCCGGATCTAAAAAATATTTATATGTACGTTTTTTAGCACTGAATCTTGCGTGAAAATTATTTTCTACTTCTTTAGAATCAACGATGCGAATATCTTGCGGTAAAAAAGCATTTAATGCCTGCACAAAGTTTTTAGCAGGAATTGAATCTATGGGACTAATAAAAGTTGCAGCTTGTGCAAAAGCATGAACACCGGAATCCGTGCGTCCTGAACCGGCTAAAGAAATATGTGTTTTGTGAATTTTTTCCAGTGCATATTCTATGCATTCTTGGATTGTCTTTACGGCAACATTTCCACGTAAAGCAGAGTTTTTACAATTGTTTCCTTTGGCACTTTGTCGTTGCCAACCACAATAATTTGTGCCATCATAAGAAATTGTAAGTAAAATTGTACGCATTAGTCATCGCTCAAATCAATATCAATATCAATATTATGTGCATCTTTGATTTCATTATTTATATTATCATAAAGTTCTCTTGAATGTTCTAAAAGTGGGCCAGGTTTATTTTTGGAAGTTTTTCCTAAACCGAAACTTCGAGCAATTGCTCTTTTATATTCGTCTAATTTTTTAAAACGCAAATTTTTATCTTCATGTTGACCATATTTATATTCCAAAAGTCCGCAAAGATAAATGAGTCCGTCATAACCATAATTTTTATCTGTGTCAGGACCCAAGTTTGTTAATGCAGAAAGAGTTTCAATATGTTTCATCTCCAATATTAATGATTCTTGATAAAAAAACATTGCTTTTCTATAAAAAACTTGGGCGATATAATCATAGCCACGGTGCGGACTTTCCGTGTTAATATCGTTGCAAAGCCATGCCAATCGTAAACAAATTTGTGCTTTTTTTATTGTTGGAGACATATTTGTAGGAAACTTTTCATAACATAATAATGCATGATAATATGCCGCCGCACCATCGAGTAATGTTCTATTTCGTGAAAAATTATAATGCGGAAAGACTTCTGCAACAGATTTTTTTCTTTTTTCTTCATCATTTAATAAATTATTAATTGTTTCTTTATTGTCCAAAAAATTCAAATCACTCCAAAGCATTGCACAGTGACATTTTGGACAAGCAGCAATTGCGTAAATTTGCGGGTAGATTTTTCCATATTTTGCTGATGGTTCGTAAGTGCGTCGTAATTCATCTGTCAACGGTCCGGCAATTAAACGACCTCCACCGGAAAGAAGTTCTTCTTTTTCAAATTCGGTTTTGCATACAGGACATTTTTGCTTTTGTTTTGAATAGAAAGTGGTAGCTAAAAGTTTTTCAGGCTTTTTTTCTTTTATTCTCATTTTTATCCCTCCAAAATAACAAATGCAATTGCACTGTCTCCGTCATGGCTTAAACTTAGATGTACATTTTTAGCATTGAATGCACTTATAACGGTTTTTGTTTTGCCGAAAAATTCAAAAAAAGGTTTTCCTTTCTCATCAAGAGAAATACAAATTTCATTTAGACTTAAATTTCTTAATCCTGTTCCTAGTGCTTTACTTAATGCTTCTTTTGCTGCAAAACGGCTTGCTAAAAATTCTGCATCTTTTTTTGATTCTTTTTTATGAAAAAATCTTTCAATTATTCTATCATTATTTTCCCATTTTTTAAAGCGAGAAATTTGAGTAATGTCAACGCCAATTCCTAAAATCACTGTACCTTTTCCCCGATTTTTTCTTCATTGGTTAATTCTTTAATCTTTTCAGTAAATATAGTTTCCGTATGGGATTTTTCTTTTTGTTTTAATGTGACTTCTACTTTTATTTTTTCCGGTTCAATACTCACAATTGAAAAGTTTTCAGGCAAATTTAGCAATACAGGTAATTCATATGAACCGGCATTTTCAATATTTGAACAATCAATATATAAATTTTCGCTTGAAAAAGTATAATTTTCAAAATCGTTTTCTTTGCCGTTTATTTTTATGGTAAAGTTCAAATGATTTGTTTTGTACGAAAAATCTTCTCTTACATCTTCGAAAAGTAAACCGGAAATGTTAAAAGTTTTAGTAGCTGTTTTAGCACTTATATTTATAGTTACGTAGATTTTTTCATTTTCATCAAATTCGATATATGAATTAAAATTGTTGATTTTTATATTTTGTATTTTACTCATATTTAAATTATTTAATTTAATTTCCGATGTATTCAAAAAGTCTATATCGTTTACAATAGATTCTGGACCGATAATTTCAATCGTTTGCGGTTCAATTGAAAAAGAATCTATTTGAAATCCTTTTGCTACTTCTCCGCTAAAACTTGGCTGTAGTGCAACGTATTTAATTGCTTTATTTTCCAAAGATATATTTAAAACAGATGGTTGAACTTCAATTTCTAAAGGCGAAATACTTACTGCATGCTCTGATAATACTACTTGTACAGGCACTTCTTGTTTACCTGTTTTTGTATACGTACTTACATCAACAAAAGCAATTATATCATTTTCTTGAATAGTTGCCAAATCTTTATTTTCACCTTTTAGTTTTAAACGAACAAAATTTGGCAGTGTGGAAATTGGAATTACTTCACCGTTTGCTACTACAGATAATGGTACCGATATATTTTTTGTTTCAAAAGTATTTAATTGATAAAACAGGTATAAAAAAAGAGAAATAACAACGCAAAGAACTTTTACAATCCAATTTTCCAGCAATTTATTTATTAATTTATTATTAATCATTGTTGCCCTCAAAATCAGAATCATTGCCGGAAATATCTAAAAGCGTTTCCAATGTTTTAGTTGTTTCATCTAGTGTTAAGTCGTAATGCAATTGTGAGTCATATGCTAAACTGATGGCACCACTTTCTTCAGATACAATTAAAATTACAGCATCTGTTTCTTCTGAAAGTCCTAAAGCCGCACGGTGTCGTGTTCCAAATGTTTTTTTTATGTCATAATGTTCCGAAAGTGGTAAAAAACATCCGCTGGATAAAATTTTTGAATCTTGAATTATTGTTGCCCCGTCGTGCAAAGGAGTGTCGTGTGCAAAAATCGTTACAAGTAAACTTGATGAAACATCTGCATTGAGTGTTGTTCCTGTGTTCAAAATATCTTTCATTTCTGAGTGACGCATAAAAACTACAAGCATTCCACGTTTTTGAGCGGCAAGTATTTCAGCTGCGGCCAAAGTTGCGTCTAAAACGGAGTGTTTTGTACCTTTGTTTAATCTGTGCCAACCGCCTTGACCTAGTTTCAGAAAAATTTTGCGTAATTCCGGCTGAAAAATTATGACGAAAGTTATTAAAAAACTAGGTGCTAACATATTCAAAAGCCATTGCATCGTTGAAAGTTTAAAAAAAATAGCTGCCGAATAGGCAAGTCCTAAAACGATGAGAGTTTTGAAAATTTGTGAACCTTGAGTTTTTACAATAATTTCATATCCTTTATAAAGCACAAAGGATAATACTAAAATGTCTATTAGAGGACTAATATAGTCATAAATTTTTAAAACCTGATCAAATATCATGCAAGTTCCTTATGTATTTTCAATACATTTTGTGCCGTGTAAAAGTTTTCCGGCAAAAAAATCGTCTAATAATAAAAAAAGCCTTTATATATACAGGGCATTTTGTCATTCTGCCAATGTTTATTAAATATTTAGATTTTAACTTTTTTAGCATATATTTTTCCTAATTTTTTAATGTGACTCCTTGTAGCAAAGCAGCTTTTTTTGCCAAATGCATCGGAGATAAATGAACCTCCTCTAATATATCGGCACGTTTTCCTTGACTAATGAATGAATCATGAAAACCGCAAACTGCAGTTTTTTTATCTTTATATGTTCTTTGTAAAAGACTTTCCAAATACGTGCCAATACCGCCAATTCTTATTCCATCTTCTGCAAAAACAATATATTTATAATTCTTTACTATTTCTAAAAAATAATTTTTATCAAGGGGTTTTAAAAATCGCAAATTATATATATCTGAAGCAATACCATTATCATTTAAAATTTCAGTTGCTTTTTTAACTTCCGGAAAAATTCCTCCTGTGCAAATAAATAAAGTTTGTGCGTTTTTTGATGCATCAGACGATTTTTGTTCATTGTATTTTTGGTTTAATGTAATTAATACACCGCGTCCAATTTCTAGAGGAGTTGCAAAAACATCTTCTTCCTTTGGGCAAGATGCTTTAGGATAACGAATAACTACACTTAAATTTTGCTCAACCGCCCATTCTAATGCAAGAACAAGTTCTTTTTCAGAAGCCGGTGCTAAAAGTGTCATATTTGGCACAGGGCGTAAAAGTGAAATGTCAAAAATACCTTGGTGGGTTTCTCCGTCATTAGAAACGGCTCCGGCTCTGTCTAGGGCAAAAATAGCACTAACTTTTTGTAAAGCAATATCTTGAATTAATTGATCAATTCCACGTTGCATAAAAGTTGAATAAATAGCGACAACGGGTTTCATGCCTGCAGTAGCTAATCCGCCTGCAAAAGTTACAGCATGTTGTTCGGCAATGCCCACGTCAAAAAAACGCTCCGGAAATCTATGTGCAAAAGTTGCTAAGCCTGTGCCTTTTGCCATTGCTGCAGTTATTGCCACAAGATTTTGTTTTTTTTCACCTAAATTGCACATCGTTTTGGCAAAAACTTCTGTGAAACTCAACGTATCAAATTTTTCAACAGTGCCGTCTGAAGTGCAAAAAGGTCCGATTCCATGAAAAGTTACGGGATCGTTTTCTGCAGGGCTATAACCTTTACCTTTACGCGTTAAAACATGAACGACAACAGGGCGTTCGATTTTTTTTACACGCTTAAGAACTTTTTCTAAATCTTCAGTATTATGGCCGTTCAAAGGACCGACGTATTCAAAACCTAAATCTACAAATAAATTGTTCGTTAGCAAAATTCCTTTTAATCCGCGTTTAAATCTAAAAACAAATTTTGCCAAAGATTTGTTAAAAAAAGGAATTTTATCGATAAATCTGTCAATTTTGTAGCGAAAATTTTGATATGTAGAAGTCATAGTTAGACGGCTTAAATATCTTGAAAGCGAACCTGTGTTTTGACCTATAGAAAGTTGATTATCATTGAGAATAACGATTAGGTTTTTTGCAATTTGTCCTGCATGACTTAGGGCCTCAAATGCCATTCCTCCCGTAAGTGCACCGTCTCCAATAATTGCAATGACTTTACCTTCTTTTTGTAAAAGTTTGCGACCTGTTAAAAGCCCTAAAGCAGAAGAAATTGAAGTGGACGAGTGTCCTGCATCAAAAAAATCATGCTGACTTTCACTGTGTTTGGTAAAGCCTGAAATACCGTCTTTTTGGCGTAATGTATTGAATTTTTCATAACGACCGGTGAGTAATTTATGCGGATAACATTGATGGCTTACGTCCCAAATAATTGCGTCTTTGGGGCTGTCAAAAACACGATGCAAAGCTAAAGTTAATTCCACGACGCCTAAATTACTTGAAAGATGACCACCATTTTTACCAACCGTTTCGATAATACAAGAACGTATTTCTTTAGCAAGTTTTGCAAGTTGAGGATAAGTTAGGTTTTTTATGTCGTTAGGCGATTTTATATTTTGTAACACTGTATTTTTCCATTAGAATTTGACTATGCAAAAAAAAGACCGCAGTTTGTGTTGATAACAACCAAATGCGGTCTCCGTTTGCATAGTCAAATAGAGGATACACACAAGAGACTAATCCTCTTGGCAGAATCTACTTCTTCTTATGGCGATTCCGTCTGAGCTTCTTTTTTCGCTTATGTGTAGCAATCTTTTGACGCTTTCTTTTTTTACCACAAGGCACTATGGCACTCCTTAAATAAAACTGTTCCATTATTATCTATTATTTTAGATATTTTGTCAACTAACGAGCTGTATCGTTATTTTACAATAAATCATTAGTTTATGCTCGTTATGCAGATTTTGCGGCATGCACAAAACTGCACCATAGTTGTGATATTGATGCAAGCTGTATCGTTATTTTACAATAAATCATTAGTTTATGCTCGTTATGTAGATTTTGTGGCATGCACAAAACTGCACCATAGTTGTGATATTGTTGCAAGCTGTATCGTTATTTTACAATAAATCATTAGTTTATACTCGTTATGCAGATTTGTTTTTATGCATAAACTGCGTATATGTGTCGCAATACCTCTTTATTGTAAATTTGGGGTTTAATACATTAGTGTAATTTTATTATTGATTTATCATAATCGTTAGGCGGAATAAAACCCATTAAATTCATCAATGTTGCAGGCCAGCTTGAAATGCCTAAACCGCTGTTTAAGTTTTCTCTATCATATTCACCGGCATATTCAGGGTCATATATAATTCCCGGAACAGGATTTAAGCTATGAGATGTTTTTGCTTTTGGTTTTCCGTTTGCATCCTTTTTTACAGAACCGTCTTTGTTATATTCATACATATCGTCAGAGTTTCCGTGATCTGCAGTTAAGCATAAAATTCCCCCTGCTTTTTCTATTGCATCTTTTATGCGACCTAACTGCAAATCCATTGCACCCATTGAACAAACAACCGCATCAAAAACGCCGGTATGACCGACCATGTCTCCATTCGGAAAATTCAGGCGAATATGATCATATTTTCCGCTTTCAATTGCTTTTATTACTTCATCTGTGATTTCGGCACATTTCATCCATGGACGTTGTTCAAAAGGAACAACATCGCTTTTAATTTCAACATAATCTTCTAATTTTTCATTAAATTTGCCTAATTTGTTTCCATTAAAAAAGTAGGTTACATGACCATATTTTTGTGTTTCGGAAATTGCCATAAGTTTAATGCCACTTGCGGTAAGATATTCACCCATAGTTTTGTCAATTGAAGGAGGATTTACTAAAAATTGAGATGGTATATGTAAATCTCCGTCATATTCCATCATGCCGGCATATTCAATTTGTGGAACTCGCTTTCTGTCAAAAAAGGGGAAGTCATCATTTGAAGATGTTTCAAAAGCCTTTGTAATTTCCAAGGCTCTATCACCACGAAAGTTAAATAAAATTACACTGTCGCCGTCAACAATAGTACCACATGATTTACCATTTTTTTCAATGATAAACTCATGCATATCTTGATCCAAGAGACCTGGTTTTTCTGCACGATATGTTTCTATTGCTTTTGTGGCACTTTCAAATTTGCGTCCGTTGCCTAAAACATGAGCATTCCAACCACGTTCAACCATGCTCCAATCTGCATTATATCTGTCCATTGTAAGATACATACGACCGCCACCGGAAGCAATGCAATAGTCGGCATCGGTATATCCGGCAAGATATTCTTCCATCGGTGTAATATAATTAAGTGCACTTGTTGGATCTACGTCACGGCCGTCAAGTAAAGCATGGACGCGTAAGGTTTTTATACCTTCTTTGTAAGCTTGTGCAATCATAGCCTTTAAGTGATCAATATGACTGTGAACATTGCCGTCAGAAAGTAAACCGATAAAGTGCAAAGTGGTGTTTTTGCTTTTTACATTATTTATAAGTTTTTTCCATGTTTTGCCTTCAAACATACTTGCAGAAGAAATTGATTCGGAAACGAGTTTGGCTCCTTGAGCAAAAACACGACCGCAACCCATCGCGTTGTGTCCAACTTCACTGTTGCCCATATCGTCATCACTAGGTAACCCAACTGCTGTTCCGTGAGCTTTCAGTTGAGTTGCACTACCGTTTGCAGTAAGCCAATCAAGGTTTGTCATGCGACTGGCTTTTACGGCATCTCCTTCTGGATATTTTCCATATCCTACACCGTCCATTATTACTAAAACAACCGGACCGCGACGACCTTTCCAGTTTGGATTTTTATCTAACGCTTTTAAAGACATAAAAATTTTCCTTCAATATAATATGGGTTATTCTGCACGAAGAGAAGCAGATTTTACAATTACATCATGACTTGAGCCTTCTGCAATTGAAGCTTGTGATACAAGTGTGATTTTTGCTTTTTCCTGTAATTCAGGAATATTTAAGGCTCCACAGTTGCACATTGTATGACGAATTTTACTCATAGTCATTTTTACGTTGTCATGCAAACTTCCTGCATAAGGAACATATGAGTCAACGCCTTCTTCGAAACTGAGTTTTGTGTTGCCACCTAAATCGTAACGTTGCCAGTTGCGAGCACGGTTTGAGCCTTCACCCCAATATTCCTTTACGTAATTGCCATTGATAATAAGTTTGTTTGTTGGGCTTTCATCAAAGCGAGCAAAATAACGACCAAGCATTACAAAGTCGGCTCCCATTGCAAGTGCCAAAGTCATGTGATAATCGTGAACAATACCACCATCGGAACAAATCGGGATATAAATGCCGGTTTCTTTATAATATTCGTCGCGGGCTTTGGCAACTTCAATTGTTGCCGTTGCTTGACCTCTACCAATGCCTTTTTGCTCACGTGTAATACAAATACTTCCGCCACCAATGCCCACTTTTACAAAATCCGCACCGGCATCTGCTAAAAATCTGAAGCCGTCTTTGTCAACAATATTTCCGGCACCAACTTTAACATCGTAACCAAAGTTTTCATGAATATCTTTTAATGCCCTAGACTGCCATTCCGTAAAGCCTTCAGATGAGTCTAAAGTCATAACATCAACACCTGATTTTAACAATGCCGGAACGCGTTCCATATAATCACGAGTATTAATGCCCGCACCAACAATATATCGATGTTTACTATCTAAAACTTCAAGAGGATGTTCTTCATGACTTGCATAATCTTTGCGGAAAACCAAATATTTCATGTGACCGTTTTTGTCAATAATAGGCAATGTATTAAGTTTATGTTTCCAAATTAAATCATTTGCTTGATTCAAAGTAATTCCGTCTTCACCGGTAATTAAGTCTTCAAATTTTGTCATATAATCACAAACTTTTGAATTAAGATCTACAACATTTGCACGAAAATCACGACTCGTAATAATTCCTTCAAGTTTGCCATTAGCCGTACCGTCTGCAGTAACAGCAATTGTCGAGTGTCCTGTTTTTTCCTTTAATGCCAAAACATCATGTAATGTTGCATTCGGGCGGATATTTGAATCTGATGTAACAAATCCGGCTTTATAACCTTTTACACGTGCAACCATATCTGCTTGGTTTTTAATTGATTGTGAACCATAGATAAAAGAAATTCCGCCTTCTTTTGCCAAAGCAATAGCCATTTTGTCATCGGAAACCGATTGCATTACAGCAGAAACAAGCGGAATGTTCATCGTTAAAGACGATTCTTCGCCTTTTTTAAATCTAACAACAGGAGTTTTTAAACTAACGTTTTCAGGAATACATTCCGCAGAAGAATAGCCGGGAACTAATAGATATTCATTAAATGTATGTGATATTTCATTAAAATAATATGCCATAAACAATTATGTAATAAATGAAAAAAAAAAGCAATAGGTGGTAAATATGATATTTGCTTAAATAAGCTTGTTATTTATATTCAAAGGATAATAATAAATTGTTAAATTCAATTAAATTTTTACTTTCCAATTTGTAATATTTAATATATAATTATAGATGAAATAAAATTTAATGCCTTTGCTTAAGGCAAAATCAAAAGGGGAAAAACTATGAAAAAAATCATTCTTGCACTTTGTGTGTTAGTAATGGGTTTTGCTCTTATTTCTTGTACTTCCGGTGCAAGTGGAGCTCCTGTAAAAGTATTTATGGTTGGAGATTCAACTGTAAGTTCATTTAACGATCCGTTTTATTATCCACGCTTTGGATACGGTACAAAATTCGGCGAATATTTTGATAATATTACAGTTGTAAATTATGCTCTTTCAGGACGAAGTTCAAAGAGTTTTACAAGTGAAATGAATTATCGAAAACTTAAAAACGAAATAGGAAAAGGAGACTTTCTCATTATCGGCTTTGGTCATAATGACGAAAAAAATGACGGTGAACGCTATACAGATCCAACAACAGGCATAGAAGATACAAAGTCATTCAAATATTATCTTTATGAAAAATATATCAAACTTGCTCTTGATGTAAAAGCAACACCAATTTTAGCAACTCCTATTGTAAGACGTGCTGCAACAGCTGATGCCAAATATGAAGGTTCCCTTGTTCATGTGACAAAAGATATTGATAACTGGAAGGGCGGTGACTATGCCCAAGTTATTCGTGAGTTGGGAAAAGAAAAAGGTGTATATGTTATTGATAATACAAAACTTACAAAAGAATTATATGAAAGTCTAGGTTCGGAAAAAACATTAAAACTTCATGCTTGGTTAAATGAAAAACCTACTTCAGTTGATAATACACACTTGAATGCATATGGTGCACATATGGTTTCATATTTGATGGCAAAAGATTTAAAAGCCTCAAATAGTAAACTCGGTAAATATGTTAAAAAAGATATTGCTGAACCTGTTGAAGTTTTAGTTTTGGATAAAAATCCGAATTTTATAATTCCAAAATATCGAGCTCCTGCAGATAATGAAAAAACATTCTGGAAAACAACATCTCCATGGATGGGAACAGTTTTCGGTGATTGTGGCGACCAAATGTCAATCGATCCTGTTGCCGGTTTTTATGCAATCAATGAAACAGCATCCGGCGTTAATATGCGTTCAGGCGTTGAAGGCGGAAAATCACTCGGAAAAATTGCGTCAACTAGTGATGGTATGGCATTTTATTTCCAAAAAGTTCCTGCAAATAAAGACTTTGTTCTTACGGCTAAAGCAAAAGTTAAGTTTATTACAAAGAATAATCAAGTTTCATTCGGTTTGATGGTTCGTGATGATGTTTATATCGATAAATATGATAATTCAATTGCGTCTAATTATGTTGCCGTTGGACCTCTTAAAATGACAGCTGATCCAATAACAACATCGTGGCAACGTAAAAACGGAGCTCTCGATGAAACAAAAGGTAAAGTTTCAAAATGTCCTGTTGCAGGTGATACTGTAAACTTCTCAATTACAAAGATGGGCGATAAATATACATTGGTTTATGGTAATGAAGCTCCTGTTACAATTGAGGCTAATTTGAAAGAAGTTGACAAAGAAAATGTTTTTGCCGGCTTGTATACAGTTCGTAATGTTGAAGTTGACTTTAGCGATATTGTAATGAAAATAAAATAAATATAATTATTTGAATGTAAAATTTTATAATGTGAAGGCAAAAAATTGGAGATTATTCAGTTTTTTGCCTTTTTTTTGTTATTAACTTGAAAATATTGTTTTAATTTGTTATCTTTTTATTTGATAATAAATTTTTTAGGTGGTAAATATTGCAAACGATTAAGGATCTTGGAAAATATACGTTTCCTTGTCTTTTTAATAATTCCGTAAAAAAATTCGGTTCATCAAAGGCACTTTCTTTTGTTGACACAGAACCGATTACCTACAATGAATTGGCGGATATGACTGAAAAAGTTGCACGATTGCTTGCATCTTTGGGCGTAAAAAAAGGTGATAAAGTTGCAATTTATTCTACAAGTACACCAAATTGGGCAGCTGCTTATTTTGCCATCGTAAATTATGGAGCCATAGCTGTTCCTCTTTTGCCGGATTTTAACGAACATGAAGTAAAATCTATTTTAGAACATGCAGATGTTTCCGGTATTTTTGTTGCAAGCAAAATGCAAAGTCGTGTTATAATGCTTGCTGATACTATCCTTCCATTTATTATTAATATAGATGACTTTTCTGTAAGTCGCGGCAAAACATTAGATTTAAATCAATGGCAGCTTAATGAAGTAGATGTTGAAGAAAAGGATACGGCTTCTATTATTTATACATCGGGTACGACAGGTTGTCCTAAAGGTGTTGAGTTGACTCATAAAAATCTTGTTTGGTGTGCAATTCAGTGTCAAACTGTGCATCGTGTAAACAAGCGCGACAAATGTCTTTCGTTTTTGCCGCTTTCTCATGTTTATGAGTTTACAATTGGCTTTGTGATGATGATGCTTAACGGTGCTTGTGTTTACTATTTGGGAAAACCGCCAACTGTTACGACTCTTTTGCCTGCGTTAAAAAAAATTAGGCCTACAATTGTTTTAAGTGTTCCGATAGTAATGGAAAAAGTTTACAAAAATAAAATTATTCCTACTTTTACAAAAAATGAAAAAATTGCAAAATTATATCAAAAGAGATTTTTTCAGAAAATTTTTCACAGAATAGCCGGTAAGTCTTTGAAAAAAAGTTTTGGCGGGCGTATTACATTTTTTGGAATAGGTGGTGCAAAATTAGATAAAGATTGTGAACAGTTTTTGAAAGATGCAAAATTTAATTATGCAATCGGATATGGATTAACGGAAACATCTCCGCTTTTAGCAGGTTCAAGTCCACGTAATACAAAGCCCGGTTCTATTGGGCCGACTATGCAAGGTGTAACGCTAAAAATCATTAATAAAGACGAATCAACAGGCATAGGTGAAATTGTTGCTAAAGGCGAAAATGTTATGAAGGGCTATTATAGGGAAGATGAATTAACAAAAGCGACTTTTACAACAAAAGATGATGAATGTGGAGAAGGTTATTTCAAAACGGGCGACTTAGGTATACTTGATAAAAAAGGTCGCTTGTGGCTTAAAGGCAGATTAAAAAATATGATACTTGGTTCTTCAGGAGAAAATATATATCCTGAAGATATTGAATTTGTTTTGAATCAACATCCTTTTGTAGCAGAAAGTTTAGTCGTTGAAGATGAAGATGGTTTGACTGCACTCGTACAGCTTGACGAAGAAAAATTGAACATGAAAAAAATCACAGATGACATTATGGAAGAATTGTTATATTTAAAAGAACATTTACTTTCTGAAATTAAATTTTTTGTTAATGATAAGGTAAATCGTTTTTCTAAAATTAAAACAATTACTGTGATTAAAGAATTTGAAAAAACGGCTAGTCAAAAAATAAAACGTTATCTTTATAATCTAAAAGAGAAAAAAGATAAATAATTTGTAACATAAATAATTTGTAACCTTTACTTTAATGAAGTTTTTTAATATTATGAAGAATATGAAAAGAATATTTACTTTGTTAGTTGCATTGATAACAATTTTATGTTTTGTCTCATGTTCCTCTGTGGCAAATACTCTGGCAACATCTCTTGCAGGAGCTGATAAAAAAGGAGTTCCGAATAAACCTAAAAAATCCGGCACCAATATGATGTTGCCTTTAGTTGGTGAAACCGATACTGAGTTAATGGAAGATTTTTTTCCTACTGCCCTTAAATTGTATGAAATTTTACATACACAAAATCCCACTCATCAAGGTTTAGCAACAATGACCGGTTCTCTTTATGTCATGTATGCTAACGCATTTGTTCAAGCTAAAGCAGATATGATGTCCTTTGATTACTCTTTGATGGAAGAAGAAGGTCGCCAAATTCAAAGAGCAAAAATGCATTATCTTCGCGGACGTGATTATTGTTTAAATGCGTTTGAAATGCGTTATCCGGGTTTTATAAAATTAATGATGAGCAAAGATGAAAATAATTTCAAAAAAGCCTTAGCTCAGCTAGATGTGAAAGATGTAAATAATGCATATTGGGCAGGAGCGGGCTGGCTCGGTGCTTTTAGCGTTGACCCGCTGGACATAGAAATTTTACCGACAATTAGTGGTGGGGTGGCTTTACTTGAACGTGCAGCCGAATTGGATCCTAATTATAATAATGGTGCCATTTGGGAAGTGCTTACGGCTTTTTATGCAGCCGCTCCATATGACTTTGGTGGTGATAAAGATAGAGCACAAGTTTGTTTTGATAAAGCCATGGAAATTTCTAAAGGCAAGACAATTAGTGTTTATTTGCTCAAAGCCACCGCTTATGCTATTCCAACACAAGACGTAAAAATGTTTGATGAATGCATTGAAAAAGCAATGTCCATAAATCCTGATGATAATCCTAATACTCGATTAGCAACAACAATTTCGCGCCGTAAAGCCGAATATTTGAAAGCTCATCGTGAAGATTTATTTATTATATGGGAATAATCCCAAAAGGAATTGATATGAAAGTGAAAAAATTTTTTACAATTTTAATTTTGGTTTTAGCTGCGAGCCTTAGTTATGCACAACAAAGAGTTACGATTAAAATCGCATCTGTTGCACCAAGTCGTTCTCCTTGGGAAATAGAACAAAAAAACTTAGCATTGGAATTTTCAAAAATTACCGGCGGTAAAGTTAATTTACAATTTTTTGATGTAAATGCTTTAGGCGGAGAAAACGGTGTAATTCAAAAAATGCGTTCAGTTCGTCCGGGGCAAAAAAGTCCGATTGATGGTGCTGTTTTGACAAGCATCGGAATTTACGAGCTTGCACCTAAATCCAATTCACTTACACTTTCTGTTCCGTTTTTGTTTCGTAATCAAGATGAATTAACATATATTTTGAATAATTATTCAGATGAAATGCGAGACGCAATTCGTGAACAAGGTTTTGAGCTTTTAGGTTGGTTCAGTGTTGGCTGGGCAAATTTTTTAACAAAAGAAGAAGTTCGTACTCCGGAAAAAATAAAAGCACTTAGAATGAGTGTTGGTGGTTTTACAAGTCCTGAGCTTGGACGTGCTTTTCAAAAAGTAGGTTACACAACTGAAGATTTGCCGAATGAAAAAATCATGGCCTCAATTAAAAGTGCAAATGGTGTAAAAGGTCTTTATACAATTCCAATGTATGCTTATGCAACACAATATTTTAAAAGTTTGCCATATATAATTGTAGAACCGCTTTGTCCCGTTATGACTGCTTTTGTAATTTCAAAAAAAGCGTGGGATACTATTCCTGATGAATATAAACCTGCATTAATTTCAGCAGTAAAAAAAGCTGAAAGTAAATTTATTGGTGTTCAACAAAAAAATGATAGTGAATTTTTAGACAAAATTGAAAAAGAAGGTGGAACATTAGTTCGATTAACTCCTGCAGAAATGAAACTTTGGGAAGAAACATTAACAGAAGATGCAAAAAAATTAGCAGAAGACAAAGATATAAAAGTTATTAATGTCGATTTTCTTCAACGAGTTGATGCTGATTTAAGAAAATTTAGGGCAGGTAACTAATGAGATTTTTCAAAGAAAAACTTGTTCCCGCTTTTGCTAAAATAGAAAATACAGTTGCAGTTATATTTACTCTGCTTTTAACAATTATTCCATTACTTGTAAAAATTTTTCAATGGATAAAAATACCAATCATTAATGCTGATAATGCACAAGTAAATATTGTTATGATGTTTGCCTGTATAGCCGGAATGATTACATGGCGTGAAGGTCGTCATATTAGTCTTGCCACTTTGACAGATAATTTGACAGGCCTTCCCAAAAAAATTATTCACACTGTAAGAGCTAGTGCAGTTACGAGTATTTTGTGTGCAATGTTTTTTTATTCTTTTTCGCAACTAACTGTTTTTTATGCAGGGGAGAAAATTTGGGGTGTCCCTCTCAAAGCTGTTTTTGCATTTTTACCTTTTGCATATATGGTCATGCTTATTCGTTCCGTTATAAAAAGTGAACATAAAATTGCAAGTGTATTAGGCTTAATTTTAGGCATTGCCATTTCTGCTGGTCCCATAAGCGGAATATTGTATTCTCTATTTAATCTTGATATTCCTTTTTTATATGACACATGGAACAACGCTTGGGTAAATTTCAGTTCTGTCGCCTTTGTGCCTTTAGTGATTTTACTCATCGTTTTAGCATTTATGGGAGTTCCCCTTTTTGTTGTAATTTCCGCAATTGCTTTTGTTTGCCTTTCACAATGTTGGGAAAATGTTGATGTTTTGGCCGAACAATCATATTCAATTTTGACTGATAAAAGTATAGGTGCAATTCCTCTTTTTACAATTGCCGGATATATTTTTTCACAAGGAAGTGCCGGTAAAAGGTTAGTTGAAGTTTTCAAAGCATTATTTGGTTGGTTCCGCGGAGGAACGGTAATAGCAACTGTTGTTGTTTGTACAATTTTTACAACATTCACCGGTGTTACGGGAGTAACCATTTTAGCATTAGGTTCGTTATTAACAGTTGCACTTTCCGGTTCGGGATTAAAAAAAGATGACAGTGAATCGCTAATTACTGCTTCCGGTGCATTGGGAATTTTATTTCCTCCAAGTGTTGCCATAATTATGTATGCTTCATCAAACTATTTTTCAGTAGATGTTTTTGATTTATTCAAAGGTGCGTTAATTCCAGGAATCATTTTAGCTTCTTCGATGATTATTATGGGCTTTATTAAAGATAAAAATCCTGATAGACCAAAATTTTCATTTAAGGCAATTTTTTCTGCATTAAAATATGGTGCCTTTGAATTAGCAATGCCTATTTTAATTATGGCAGGATATTTTTCAGGATTTTTTACATTGATGGAAGCCGCTGCTTTTGCTGTAATTTATTCTTTTATTATTGAAACTTTTATCCGTAAAGATTTTACTTTCAAACAAGCATTAAAGATTATCTCTGACAGTATTCCAATTACAGGCGGAGTTTTGATGATTTTAGCTGCAGCAAAAGGCTTGTCATATTATTTTGTAATTGCAAGTGTTCCACAAATCCTTACAGATTTTATTGCGGCTCATATTACAAACAAATATTTATTCCTTTTATTAATGAATCTTTTTTTGTTGCTAGTTGGTTGTTTTATGGATGTTTTTTCAGCAATCTTAATTGTTTCACCTTTACTCATTCCTATTGCAGCGACTTTTGGCATTAATCAAGTTCACCTTGGCGTGATGTTTTTAATGAACTTGCAACTTGGTTTTTTGACTCCTCCTGTAGGAATGGATTTGTTTATTGCTTCTTATACTTTTGAAAAACCTGTGATGAAAGTCGTCAAAGGTATCTTACCTTATTTGTTAATACAATTTATTGTTCTTCTTTTGATAACATATGTACCTATTTTTTCAACATTTTTAGTACCAAATGCTTTGTAATGTTTTTTTTAAACGCCGCATTTTTTATGTGGCGTTTTTGTTTTATTTTTTTTCACTGTCACAAATTTATTCCTATGATATTAAAGCTAAAACGTTTAATAATAGGATTTGGCAAGAAAAAATTTTTTTATTAAAACAAAATTTTCATAAAGAAAAACTTTTAAATAATTTGGTTCACTCAATGGCTTTAAGAGAAAAAATATCTCAAATGCTTCTTGTAAATATTGAAGGAAAAGATAAATTTATTCCAATTAATGATTTTAAAAAGGGTGGTGATAAAAAAATTTTACCGGGCGGATATTTACTTTTTTCTTTTAATATTGCTGAAACAAAAACAAAGACAAAAAATTTTTTACAAACTGTAAAAGAAGCACATTTGGAAAAAACAACAATAGCTCCATATTTTTCAATTGACCATGAAGGCGGATATGTAAATCGATTAAAAAATTTTTCAACTGTCCCTTTATTTTCTCCGGAAAAAATTGCTAAACAATTTTCAAAAGAAGAGGCTTTTAAAATTTACAAAAATGAAGCAAAGCTATTAAAAGAATTGGGTATTCATATAAATTTTGCTCCGATTGTAGAAATTAAAACTGCAGCAAATTCTTCTTTTATAGAAGATAGAAGTTTCGGTTCATTGAATGATGTTTTAAATTATGCATCAACACAAGTTTTGGCTTTTAATTCTGAAGGTGTTTATTCTGTTCTCAAACATTTTCCGGGAAATTCTGCTGATGATCCTCATGTTAAAAAATGTATTTTAGATGTTGATGAGAAATATTTTAATGAAGTTTTGATTCCACCTTTTAAAAATATTATTTTAACTAATCCGGCTGGCATTTTAATTTCCCATGTAATGATTCCATCAATTGATTTAGAACCTTCATGTTTTTCAAAAATAATTATTACAGATATTTTAAGAAATCGTTTAAAATTTTCTCGCATTATTTTTTCAGATGATATTTATATGGCATCATTTATTGAAATAAAAAGCGGTTCTGAAAATGTCACTGATAAAGAAGCTGCAATTTCTGCAACCAAAGCAATTAAAGCAGGAATTAATGTAATAATGAGTAGTGAAAAAAAATATCTTAATCTTGTTGAAGAAATTGCAAAGTTGACAATTAATGATGATATATTAAAAAATAAAATTAATGAATCTGTAAAAATTATTTTACGTGAAAAAGAGAAGTTAGGACTTGTAAAAATCTTTTAGGGTAATATTATGAGTGATTTTGAAAAGCGTATTTTATTTAAAGATAAAAATTTTGCTATTATAAATAAAAATGCAGCAACTAAACTTAGTTTATTATTTTCTAAAAGAGAAAAAGTAAATAAAGTTTATTGGGCAATAGTTGAAGGAGTTATACAATCATTTGATGAATATAAAAAAGCTGAGCATTATATTTATTTTGATTTAAAAAACAAAAAGCATATTGTTCAAATGATAAATATAAAAAATCAAAAAAAGCCGAGCTATTATGGAGATGTACAGGGCACGGTGAACGTTATTCATTTTTGGAAATTATTTTACTCACAGGTAGAACTCATCAAATTCGTTGTCAACTTGCCGCTGAAAATATACATATTAAAAGGGATTTAAAATACGGTGCTAAACGTAATGATACATTAAATGGTATTAGACTTCATTCTGCAAAAATTGAATTTACAAATCCATTTGATGAAAAAGAAATTTCTGCATTAGCACCATTACCACAAAACGATATTTTATGGAATACTTTTTTAGAAAATATAAATAATAAAAAACATCCGGAAAATTAATTTTGATTTATTCATTTAAATAAAAGGACATATATGGAGAAAAAAAATAAACTTAATGGAAAAGATGGATTTAACTCATTTTATGAAAATTTTTTTCATGAACGTTGGTTAAAAATTAAAAATGCATTTGAAAAAGAACCATCTTATGTTCAGTTTAAAATTGAGTCTCATGAAGTTGCCGATGAGGAAAAATATTTTTTAGATAAAGCAAGCTATTTTGTTGCAACTCAATTATCATTAGAAAATGCTGAAAAAATTTTAGATATGTGTGCGGCTCCAGGTGGAAAAAGTTTAGTTATTGCCTCGCGTATGAAAAAAGGAGCGACTCTTGTTTGCAATGAACGTTCTGCAGAAAGACGGAATCGTCTTATAAAAAACTTGCATATACAATTACCTGAAAATATTTATTCACGGATTATTGTTACCGGTAATGACGGAGCACTTATGTGTCTTAAAAACCGTGAAGTTTTTGATGCAATATTTTTAGATGCACCTTGTTCATCTGAAAGACATGTTTATAATTCCGAACATCACTTAAAAAAATGGACAGTTGCACGTACAAAAAATTTAAGTTATACACAATGGTCGCTTTTATCTAGTGCTTTTTTACTATTAAAAGAAGATGGCGTTTTAGTTTATGCAACTTGCTCTTTATCTCCTGCAGAAAATGATAATGTTATAGAAAAACTTTTAAAAAAACACAAAAATGTAACAATAAAAAAAATTGATATGCAAGAAAAAAAAGACATACATAAAAAAAATTTTTACTTTGATGAACTTTTTCTTGAAAAAACAAAATACGGTTATGCAATTTTACCTGATGTTTCAAATGGTGCAGGACCCATGTATTTTTGTCTTGTAAAAAAGTTGAAATTACGCTAAAATATATGATATAATATGAATGATGAAAATATGAATGAAGAAATTATGAATAAAAATCAAAAATCTCAAGATAACTCAAAAGAAAAATCTTTAGTAAAAGAAAAAAAACATATTTCAAAAAAAACCATGCGTGAACGAAAACTTGAAAGGGTTATTGATAGTGAACGAGTCCTTAGGGAAATAAAAGACTTTGATATATTGTTGGAAAGTATTTTATCTGAAGCACGTTCTATTGTTCATGCAGATTCCGGTTCAATTTATGTAGTAGACGATGAAAATTCGAATTACTTAAAAATAAAATATGCACAAAACGATACACAACAAAAAAAATTGGCTCCCGGACAAAAACTACCGTATAATTTTTTTTCTTTTCCTATTAATGAAAAATCCATAGCAGGATATTGTGCGTTAAATAAAGAAATTTTAAATATACCTGATTGCTATAATATGGTTGAAGGTACAACATATAAATTTAATCCACAAACGGACCATTTAACGGGTTATAAAACCGAATCAATGTTAACCGTTCCGCTTGTTTCTACAAATGATAGAACATTAGGTGTTTTGCAGATAATTAATGCTCAGGATAAACACGGTAATGTTATTCCTTTTGATGAAGATGCCGAACTTTATATTAAACATTTTGCATCAAATGCTACTGAAGCAATGGAACGAGCGGACTTGTTGCAATCTATGGTTATGCGTCTTGTTGGATTGGCAAAATTTCGCGATCCAAAAGAAACCGATGCTCATGTTAATCGCGTATCTGCTTATTCCGTAGAAATATATGACCGCTGGGCTTTTAATCATAATATCCCTGATAAAGAAAAACATCAATTCCGTGATGCTTTAAGTTTGGCATCAAAATTACACGATGTCGGTAAAGTGGCTGTTCCGGATACTATTTTAAAGTTAGAACGTCGGTTTGAACCACATGAAAGAATGATTATTAACAAGCATACTTATGTAGTGCCTTTGTTATTTCCTTCGTTAAAATCCGATTTGGATGTAATGACACGAGACATTGCACTTCGTCATCAAGAAAAATGGGACGGAACAGGTTATCCAGGACATTATAATCCGGATGATGTCATAGATTCGGAAACAGTTCTTGATTTAACAAATATTCCCGGGATGAAAGGCGAGGAAATACCTTTAGCAGCACGAATTGTTGCTGTTGCAGATGTTTTTGATGCTCTTTGCTCAAAGAGATGTTACAAACCGGAATGGCCCATTGAAGAGGCACGTGCAGAAATTATTAGAAACTCCGGAACACAATTTGATCCTGACGTTGTTGAAGCCTTTGATCAAGTGTTTGATACACTTGTGAATATACAAAAAGCTATTAAGGATCTGGAATGAACTGAACCCGAATTCTGCAATTAATCTTGCATTATAGTTCATATCCTGAGTTTTGACACTTCGTTTAATCAAAACTCAACTTTTGTTTTGACTTAACCCGAATTCTGCAATTAATCTTGCATTGTAGTTCATATCCTGAGTTTTGACACTACGCTTAATCAAAACTCAACTTTTAATTTTTCTTTGTAGAATATTATCCAATAGATTTGAAAATTTATTGATTTCTTTTTGTCCGTAACTTCCTGATTTATCTGCGGTAATTCCAAATTGTGCCAATTGAAAATTAAAATCACGTATTGACCGATATTCACCAATGTTTTCTTTTGTAAATTCTGTACCTCTGTCATTTATTACTGTTACGTTTTTTTCAACAAGGCGTTCTGCTAAAGGAATATCGCGCGTTATAACTATATCGTTTATATTTATATGATCTACAATGTAATTATCTGCAGAGTCGGGAGAGTTTTCTGAAATAATCATTTGTGTTAATTTGTTTTTTTTTATAGGGATTTCATGATTTGCTACATATTTTAGAGGAATTGAAAGGCGCGAGGAAAACCTTGAAATAATATTTCTAACAAGAATGGGACAAGAATCTGCATCAACCCAAATAGTAAAATTAATCAATCAAGAACCTTGTCAATATTATCAATCATTTTCATTGTTAGTCTTTCAACTTCTGAAAGCTCAAGTTTGTTAAGATTGTAATTTTCATTTGAGTTTTGGGTTTTACATTTTTCTTTGTAAAGTTCATCACAAAGAACAATACCTGCCAAAATAGATGTCTTCAGTGTATCCTTTAAGGAAGTACTATTTTCAATTTGTTTAACCATTTGTTTGTAATATGAAAGTAAATTTTCAAGATATTCATCATCTTCTTTGGCTTGAATTGTGAAATTTGTTCCAAGTGCATCAATTTTTAATGTCCCCATAAATGCACCTTTTTAAAAAATGTCGTATAGTTTTTGAGAAGGTTCCGAATCGTTATCAAATGATACTTCAAATGTGTTAAGTTCAACATCTTCTTCAACCGGTAATTGAAGTTCAGGAAGAACGGGTTCTTCTGAAATTTCTTCGGAAATTGTTTCTTCTGAAATTTTTTCTACAGTATTTTGTGATGTTTTGTTTTTTGTTTCTGTAATTTTATTTAGCTCTGAACCGGCTTTTAGTACTGACGTTTCAACACTGTTAAGCCGTTTCAAAGCGTTCAAAATGCCTTGTTCAATTTTGTTATGGTCGGCTTCAAAAGCTGAAAGACGTTGTGCTAAACTTGCATTATATTCTTCAAGCTCTCTACATTTTGCTTGATAACTTGCATTGAGTCCTTGTAACTCAATAATTTTAGCAACGGCTTTTTCAACTTTTTGTTCCAACAATTGTATTTGATCAAGGCTTATCATAACTATGCTCCAATTGCTTTTTTAGCAGTTTCAACAACAGCTTTGAATGCAACAGGATCCTCAATTGCCATATTTGACAATGCTTTACGATTAATAATTACTCCGGCTTTTGTCAGTCCATCTATGAATCGTGAGTATGATAGACCTTCTGCACGAACTGCTGCGTTAAGTCGTGTAATCCATAATGAACGCATTTCACCTTTTTTATTGCGACGGTGTTCATAAGCATGAGTCAATGATTTAACAACCGCATCTTTTGCAGCTTTAAAGTTGGTTCCACGACGTCCTGTGAAACCTTTTGCCATCTTTAAAATCTTTTTGCGACGATTAAGACGTTTCGTTCCATTTATTACTCTAGACATTTCTTATTCTCCTAAATTGTTTAACCGTATGGTAACAATTGTTTTCTTACGCGTGGTGCGTCTGCTTCTGATAAAATTCCAGGACCCCTAAGTTGTCTTTTGCGTTTAGGCCCTTTTTTCGTAAGAATGTGGCGAAGATTCATCTTCTTGTACTTAATTTTGCCGCTGCCGGTTGTAGAAAAACGTTTTGCAGCAGCACGTTTTGTTTTCATTTTAGGCATTTTGCTACCCCATCATTTTTTTGCCTTAGGACTAAGTATCATTGACATAAACCTACCTTCCATTGCAGCAGGTTTTTCAATTGTAAATTCGTCATTAAGGCGTTTTAATACTTCGTCAAGAACTACCAAGCCAAGTTCGGTATGTGCAAGTTCACGTCCACGGAAACGGATCGTCACTTTCACTTTGTTACCTTCTGCAAGAAATTCCCTGATATGCTTTGATTTTGTGTCAAGATCGCCAGGACCAATTTTTGGTTGCATACGAATTTCCTTGAGTTTAAGTACTTTTTGGTTTTTCTTGGAGTCACGGAGCTTTTTCTCCTGTTCAAACCGATACTTACCATAGTCAAGAATCTTACATACGGGCGGATTTGCATTTGGTGCAACTTCAACAAGGTCGAGCTCTCGCTCTTTAGCCATTTTAAGGGCATCTTTGGTAGGGACAATACCTTTTTGTGAGCCCTCTTCGTCTATAAGTCTAATTTCTCGTACGCGAATCATTTCATTTATTCGCAATCCCTTATTTTCCGCCAACGATCCTCCTTAATACTGTTGAACTGATTTTGCAGTAAAAACAATATTCTTAATTTAGCATATTATCTATATTATCATAATTATTCGTTAAATGTCTAGTGGTATTAAAATTATAATGTACTTGTTTTTTAATTAATTATAATGTAAAGTTTCATTATGTGGATTTTTTTATTAACTATTTTACCATTGATTTTTACATTACATTTAACTTCTGATTTTTTCGGTAAAAAATTAACTAAAGATAGTATTTTTATTTATTTAAGTGCTGCATTAGTTGGTTTGACATATATAATTATTAACGCACTTAGCGTTTTTCCGAAGTTTGAACCTTTTGCACATTTTGGAAAAAATTTTGTACACTTTTTTTTATTTGAAAGTTTTTTACCTTTACTTGGTTGTTTATTAATTTTTATTATTTTTTCAAAAAATGAAATTGAATATTGTTTAGAAAACTTATTTGTTTTTTTTGCAGGATTTTTAACATTTTTTCTACCATATAATATACTTACAAACACAAATACTTTGACTTTTTTTTTACTATTTGTAAAGCCTATACTTTTTGTTATAATGATAATTTCTTTACGCTATGTTTTACTAAATCTTATATCAATGTTTAGAGTATCTAATCCACTTTATCAAGTGTTAAATTTTCTTCTATTAATACTGGTAATTTCTTTTCCGGCAATTATTGAAAGTTTGTGGTGGTGTGCTGTGAGTTGGATTTGGATTGTTTTTCTTTTTATTTTAAATTGTGTCAATGTAATTATGCTAAGGATTTATTGTGCAAAATAGTTTTGATGCATGTATTATCGGAACAGGTAGAATTGGTTTTTTACTTGGTTTTGATAAAAAACGCGAGCAGCCTGCATCTCACACAATGGCGTTGAAAAATAATTCTTGGATAAATTTGTGTGCCGGTTGCGATGTTAATTCAGAACGTCTTGCCCTTTGGAAAAAATATAATAAATTAGCTAGAATTTATAAATCTATAGATGAATTATTTGAAAATGAAAATTCAATTCTTGGAAAAAAAATCGACATCGTAGTTATTGCTGTAAATGAAGATAATCATTTAAGTGTTACATTAAAGGCCATTGAATATAAACCAAGGTTGATTATTTTGGAAAAACCGGTCGCATTAAATGTTAAGGATGCTCTTTTTATTAAAGATACGGCCATAAAAAAAAATGTACCCATTTTGATAAATCATGAAAGACGATTTGCTCTTGATTATAATGCTGCAAAAAATTACTTGAAACAAATCGGTAAAGTGCAAAATGTTACTGCATGCTTACATTCAGGGCTTCGTGTTTATTGTGCAGAAGAGGAAAACACCGGTCTGTACAGTTTGATTCATGACGGTACGCATTTAGTTGATATTGTTAATTTTTTACTTGAAAATGAAAAAGGGCAGTGCAACTTAATTCCGGAAAACGAAGGTAAAAATTTTGTTTCGGGTGTTTTTAGAGATGAAAAAAACATGGTTAGAAATGCTATTGCTCATTATAAACTTGAGCATGATGAAAATTTAATTAGTGTTAATTTTTTATTTTCCGGAAGAAGTAAATTTTTTGGTTTTGAAATTGATATTTTGGGAACTGAAGGACGAGTGCAAATAGGAAATGGATTTTTTAAATTTTGGAAAAACAAAGAAAGCAATCTTTATACAGGTTTTAAAAGTTTAACAAAAATGAAAATAAAAAAATATAAAGGCAAAACAAAATATTTTTCACAAATGGTTCAAAATGCTGTTGATTTTCTAAAAGGCAAAGCCGAGTTAAAAAGTACAATTGATGACGGGATTAATGCTTTGAAAATTTTAGAAGCAATCAAAGAAGAGTTAAAATAAATTAGTTATTTTGAATATAGATTGATGGCAAAACTGAAGTTTCGCAAGATGCATTTTTTCTTGCTTCTATTAAAACCATTGTTGCATTTTTTGTTTTATTGGGATAAACAAACTGAATTGTCTTAGCACCAAAACCGAAATTTTTCATTGAAGTAAAAATATCATTTAATCTAATTGCACGATGAATCATAAAAAAGCTACCATTATCTTTTAGTAAAAATTTTGCACAATTAAAAATATCTTCAAGATTACACATAATTTCATGACGAGCAATTGACAAAGGCATTTTTGCATTTTGCCTACCAGTGCCTAATTTAATGTATGGCGGATTTACCGTGATTGCATCAAAACTGTGTTCTGTAAAATTTATGTTTGATTTTTGTGTAGCAATGTCTTTTATGTCGGTACAAAAAATTTTTATATTTTTGTCAAATCCATTAAGTATTACATTTTGCTTTGCAAGTTCAACACAATCTTTTTGAATTTCAAGTCCAATAAAATTTTTTGACGTACTGTCTTTTGTAAGCAAAATTGGAATTATACCGTTGCCCGTGCATAAATCACAAACTTTAAAATTTCGTTTTAATTTTGTACAAGCAAATTTTGCTAGTAATATCGCATCGGTTCCAAATTTAAATTTTTGAGAATCTTGAATAATTTTGCAACCATTTGGTAATTTATCTACTTTAGTCATTTTATATATAGTTAAAAAAAATTATAAAAATAATCGTTGTCCGTCAAATGCAGCTTTTATTACTAAATTACTTTTGTCTTTATTTGAAAGATTAATAAAATATTCATTTACTTCATCATGTGTTAAGTTATGGGTTAAGTGTGTAACATATGTTTTTTTTGCACCGATTTTTTTTGCAACAGTATAAGTTTCATTAAAACAAAAATGTGTTTCATGTGGCATTTCGCGTAAACTATCAATGATTAATATGTCAACATTTTTTACAAGGTCAATTGATGTTTCTGAAAGATAATTACAATCAGTTAAATATGCAAGACTTTTATATGATATTTTATTTGACGTTTTGTTTTGTTCAATGCATACATTTTCACGAAATAAATATCCGCATGTATCAAGGTTTCCGTGTTTCATTGGTACACCGGTAATTTTTAGGTTACCAAATTTTACAGGTTTTTCTTTTGTATAATTTTCAATATTGTGTAATGTGCAATTTAATTTTCCGCCGCCTATTTGTGTTTGCATAAAAAGATAGTCGAATCGTTTTTTAATATTTGTTAAAGTTATCGGTAAGCTAAAAATTTGCATTGGTGATAAGTGTTGTTTTGTATTTGCAAAAGAACGTAAGTCGTCTAATCCTGCAATGTGGTCAGCATGTGAATGTGTAAGAAAAACAGCATCAATCTTTGAAATATTTTCACGTATTGCTTGAATACGAAACTCAGGTCCACAGTCAATTAAAATTCCGTTCGTATTAACTGATGAACAATTTTGCTTTGTCTCTTTAACAAAAATAGAGGAACGAGTTCGTTTATCTTTTGCATTTGCTGAATGACAAACTCTACAATTGCAACCGATTACCGGAATTCCTTGAGATGTTCCACTTCCAAGAATAATTATTTCCATGACAAATATTATAAATAATGATATAATATTTAACAAGTCTAATTGAACAGAAGATTTTTAGAACAAAAAGTAAGGAATAAAAATGGCAAATGAAGAGTTGCTTTCCATACTAGATTATATTCTCAACCGTTGCCCATCCGATGCTCTTAATGCAATTGATAGTGCTGTAAAAAGACGACGTGCTGATTTAAGTGGTACATCAATTAATCCGGAGAAGTTTGCAAAAACAATTTCCAAAACAGTAAATGAATCTATTGCAGTAGGAATAAAAAGTATGCAAAATTCAATAAAAAATATGGCATATAATTTAATAAAAAAAGATAGCCCTGATTTAAATGAAGAAGAAATTGATAAGATTGTTCAAATGATGGTGCCGAATGTTTTTGAAAAAAAGCCCTCTGTTGCTGCAGAGTTTTTAGAACGCGGTGAAAGTTTGCTTGACAATGAAGGCAGGGTAAACGGTTTTCCCGTTGATGCAATGCGTGAAATGGTTGTTGCATTTGTCAATTACAGTTTTGGAACATTGCGACCGGATGAGGATCGTGCTTTGCAAAATGCATTAGGTGATTGGCAAGCTGCATACTGGAAAGCTTTTCCGGAACCTTTGCAAGATTTGATTCGTATTTATTTGAAAAACGGTTTACCCGACGCTGCTTTCACTCAAGCGGTGGATACACTATTGCCGGATCCGGATATTCAAAATGAAAGTGAAAATCAAAACGAAACATAGTAACGCAAGCACATTTGTAATTTATTAATCATTTCCAGGTTCTTTTAATTTCTTCTATTTCATCGCGAATTGTTGCAGCAGATTCAAAATCTAAACGGTCAGCATGTTCTATCATTTGTTGTTCCATTGCCTTAAGCAACTTGTTTCTGTCTTTAGGATTAAACATATTGCAACTTGCTTTAAGAATGGCCAACTCTGTTGAAACTTCTTCTTTTTTATTTTCTTTTTGACGCACAAGAATATCGTTAATAGCTTTTTTTACAGTTGTTGGTGTTATGCCGTGTTCTTTATTATATTGCTTTTGAATTTCTCGCCTGTGTTTTGTTTCTGCAATAGCTTCTTTCATGGCATCGCTTATTCTGTCAGCATACATTATAACTTTGCCGTTTTGATTTCGTGCTGCACGACCAATAATTTGAATGAGAGAAGTTGCCGAACGTAAAAAACCGATTTTATCTGCATCTAAAATTGCAATAAATGAAACTTCAGGCAAGTCTATTCCTTCACGTAAAAGATTAATTCCAACTAAAATATCATATAAACCAACGCGTAAACCTTTTAGTATTTCAACGCGTTCAATTGTTTCCACTTCACTGTGAATGTATGCAACTTTTAAATTCAAGTTTGATAGATAATCTGTTAAATCTTCAGCCATTTTTTTTGTAAGAGTCAAAACTAAACAACGTTCATCTTTTTCAATGCATTGTTTTACTTCATTATAAATATCTGACATTTGACCTTCGCTTTGACGCACCTCAACAGTGGGATCAAGTAAACCTGTAGGTCTGATTAGTTGTTCAACAATTCGTGTGGAGCGTTTAATTTCTTCAGCACGCGGTGTTGCCGAAACATAAATTACTTGATTCATTAATTTATCAAATTCACTAGCTTTTAGTGGACGGTTATCTAATGCACTCGGTAATCGAAAACCAAAATCAATTAAGTTCTGTTTTCTACTTCTATCACCTTCATACATTGCACCAATTTGAGATACGGTTACATGACTTTCATCAATAAAGCACAAAAAATCTTTTGGAAAATAGTGTAGGAGAGTAGCAGGTGGTTCTCCGGTTTTTCTGCCTGAAATGGGTCCTGAATAATTTTCAATGCCGGAGCAATATCCCATTTCTTCCATCATTTCTAAATCATAATTTGTACGGGTTTTTATTCTTTCCGCTTCAAGTAACTTACCTGTATTTTTTAAAAACTCATAACGTTCTTGCATTTCATTTTTGATTTTTTCCATGGCAATTTTTAGTTGTTCGGGTGGAACAACAAAGTGTTTTGCTGGATAAATAGTAGTTTCGTCAAGCTCTTCAACAACTTGCATTGTTATTGTATTAAATCGACGAATGCGTACAACTTTATCCCAATCTAGTTCAATACGATACGCTTCATCAATTTCCATATATGCAGGATAAATTTCAATTGAGTCTCCACGTATTCTAAATTTTGAACGTTCTAAAATCATATCGTTTCGTTCGTATTGAAGAGAAACAAGTGTACGCATAAATTTTGTTATGTCAAGAACTTGATCTTTTTCAATGTGAATTCTCATGTCACGGTAAAGTTCCGGCATACCTAATCCATAAATGCAAGATACAGTAGCAACAACAATTACATCACGTCTCTCCATTAAACCATAAGTTGCGGCAAGTCGTAATCGGTCTATTTCATCATTTATAGATGCATCTTTTTCTATATACAAATCGCGGGCAGGCACATACGCTTCCGGTTGATAATAATCGTAATAGGAAACAAAATATTCTACAGCGTTGTTTGGAAAAAAACTTTTGAATTCTCTGTATAATTGTGCGGAAAGTGTTTTGTTGTGGCTTATAATTAAAGTCGGTTTTTGTACTTTTTCAATAATTTTTGCCATTGTAAAAGTTTTTCCGCTACCTGTAACACCTTTTAATGTTTGATATTTGTCACCTGCTAAAAATCCGTTTGCTAAGGTTTCAATTGCGTGAGGTTGGTCGCCTGATGGTTCAAATGGGCTTTCTACTTTGAATGCTCTCAATATTCTTCTGCCAGTGTAATTTTAGTTTCAATTTTATGACCATCGCGCATCAATGTAATGTTTACTGTATCGCCGGGTTTTTTGCTTTCAATTGCTGATAAATAATCGGCATAGGTAGCAATCTGAATTTTATCTATTGCAACAATGATGTCGCCACCAAGATATATGGTTTGTGAATTAAATCGTGAGCCATATTGAACGGATTGTGTTCCTGCACGAATACCGGCCTGAGCAGCATTTGAGTTTTTATCTACTTCGCTTACTAGCATACCTGTGGAAATTTTTAGGTTTGCGTATCGGGCAATGCTTGCATTCATAGGAATAACTTTTGCTTGAATTACGCCTCGACGGACTTTGCCGAATTTTATCAAATCGGAAACAACACGTTTTGCAGTTGAAACGGGCACGGCAAATCCGATACCTGCAGAGCTTCCGGAAGTTGAATAAATCATTGTGTTAATGCCAATCATTCTTCCTTTTGTATCAAGCAAAGGTCCTCCGGAGTTTCCAGGATTAATTGCTGAATCTGTTTGAATCATATCTCTAATGATAGTTGTTTTTGAAGTTTGAATAGGTCTTCCTAGTCCGCTGATTATGCCTGTTGTCATAGTGCGTTCTAAAGCAAAAGGATTTCCTATAGCTATTACCTTTTGACCGACTTTTAAATTTTCTGAATCTGCAAATGATATTGTTTTTAGCACAACTTCTTTTGGAGGGTCGAATTTTAAAACAGCCAAATCGCTTGCTGTATCTATACCCACAACTTTCCCTTCATATTGAGAACCGTCTGCTAGAGAAATAAAAATTTTTGTAGAATTTTCTATAACGTGAACATTTGTTAAAACATAACCACGTGTATCAATTATGGAACCTGAACCTGAACCGCCTTCTGTAGCATAAGGAATGTAAAACCAGTCATATGCCATCGTTTGTGTTGTTATGTTCACAACAGCTTCATTGCATTTTTCATAAACACTTATGTTTTGTAATTCATCTTGTGTATAACCTGAAAAATCATTTAAGATTTTTTCTGCAATAATTTCATTATGTTTAGTTTCTGTTATATAATCATCATCAATAATTTTAGTAAATTCCGTATCGTTATTTTTTGGAATTACACTTGCAATGTTATCTTTATTATTTGAAAAAAAATAAATTCCAAAACTAAATAGAGTTGCCACAAGAATAGCAGATAATATAGAAGAAATAATTACATATTGTTTTGTGTAAAGCTTCATAATAAAAAGTATAACAAATAATAATAGAAAAAACAATTAAAATTTTATGGATTAAATTTATGAAAAAAATAGCCACGAATGAAAACTAAATTAACGCGAATATTTTAAAACCGCAAATGAATGCGAATTAATGAGAGTGTTTGTGGTGAACCAAAAATGACACGAATAACCACGAATACACACGAATGTTTTGGAGAACCGTGAATACGCACGAATGTGTTAATCCGCGAGTTTTTCCTGTCAAAAACTACTTAAAAGTCTTTCTGGAAATTTAAAGAACCGTGATTCTCTTTTTGCGAACCGCGGTTCTTTAAAAGGAACCACGGTTCTTTTTTCGAGAACCGCGGTTCTTTCGTATTTTTTCTATTGACAGAAAAATTTTTGTGTAATATAAAAGGAATAGACAAAGGTTTATATCTTTTTTCTGGCCGGGCATTGAGAGTTTGTCCTTAATAAAGATTTTTTTTTACAGAATATATATCCGGTAAAAAAATATCGTAAAATAAAACGGGGAGTTTTTTATAAAAAAAAAGTTTTATCCTTCAAAAAAAACAAGCGTCATACGTTTATTTTTACAAGATGCGAAAATAAACTATCAAGTTTTGGTAAAGCTAAAACTTGCCGGAAAGAGAGGGGTTTTAGGGAAGGAAAAACTTCGCATC
>JAAYNH010000098.1 GCA_012520945.1 Treponema sp.
GCAAGGTTTATGCCGAGTTTTTTCCATGTGTCTTTGTTGTTTTTTGTAATACCGATCCAGGGTTCCGGGTTTATGTTACCGTCGATTTTTGTAATCGATAAAAGGCTGAGCGATTGAAACTTCGTTTGCACAGCAGTAATTAAAATAATGACAAAGCTTAACAAGAGCGTCGTAATTTGGTACACGAAGGTTTCGTTAAGATAGTTTGAGTTAAAAAAATCTATCCTAAAAAGCGGTTTTGCATTTGGAAGGATTTTGATGTTAAAAATGGTAAAAATCATTAATCCTACAAGCGTTAAGGTAATAATAAAATTGCGTATAATCTTGTTCATACAATTTCTCCTTATACTTTTAATATAATGTATCTATTAGATATGTCAAAAAAAGTGAATTTATTTTTGAGAATTTATTTTTGGATTTATTGATTCAATAATTTACCTAAAAAAAGGTGACTGTTATAAAATTATCTTGCAAAAAAACATAAAAAGCATATAATTAAAATATAAAAAATGCATACGCATTATTGGGGTATTAGCTCATCTGGTAGAGCGATTGGTTCGCAATCAATAGGTGGTCGGTTCAAGTCCGATATACTCCACGAAATTTAGAATTAATTGTATTTAGCATTTGTTCAAATACAAAATGTAACACAAGGGTTTAATTTTTTTGTCCGCCACTTTTTTATAATCAAATATTTAAATTATATTTTTTTTAGAAATTCAACAATAGCCGATGTCTCCGGCGGACAACCACATAAGTTTTTGCTCATGCCGGAAGTGCATTGTCCAATGCCCACTCCATATTCTTGAACATCTTTGAAACCTTGCCCTATATAAATTGAACGGCCTTCGAATTTTCTTAATAAACCGTCATCGTCAAGTCTTGCAAGTGCACGAATTAAATTTGCATAACATGGAGAACATGCGTCATTAGCTTTTACATAATGAGAGAGTTTTTGCACTTTCCGTGAAGAAGACGGTTTTGCAATACTTGTGTCTTTATTAAGCACAATAATTTCTGTGCTATCAATATCGGCACTACCCACTCCGATGTGTTCTGCAATTTTTATATATTTAACATCATATGGATTGTAGCCAATATTTTTTGCTATGTATGAATCAATCAACACAGGATCTGTTCCACAAAAAATACGATTCATTTGTACGGGATTTCCACCTTCTTCAAAATCTAAGTCTCCGCACATACCGTCTACTAAAATAAAATCCTGTTTAATTACTTTATTTAGATATGCAATTGGTTGATGAAGACCTCTTGTGTGAAATCTTCGTTTTTCTTTGTCGGAAATGCAACCTTTTAAATTTTTAAGGGCTCCGGTTATTAAAGTTTGACAGTGTCCTTTAAGTACCGGTATATTAATTAAAAAGTCAAGTGAGAGAATTGTATTGCTTATCTCCATTTCCATTCCGTCAAATGTTTTTACAGTATATGAATCATCTTTTACATCAATAAGCGGTACATTATATTTTTTAGATATGTCTGTGTAGCCGCAAATATTAAAAGCTTTTTTGGTGCTATCTCCTATCCAAGCACTTTCAATTATTATAATATTTTTGTGTTCGTGTTTTTGCAGATATTCAATTAATGCAGAAACAATAATGGGAGAAGTTGTTGCACCGGAAGAAGAAGGTTTTGCTACTGCTAAATTTGGTTTTATTCCAATAGATGCATTTTTAGGAATTAGTTTTTCTAATTTTGATTTTTCAAGAATATCATTTGTCATTTTCCATGGATCGTCACCATAGGTTTGAATAATTCTTTTTTTCATAAATACATCACCTTTATCTTTTATATTTAAGAAATTGATAAACATAGCGTATCATGAAAACATTAATAGTACAAGAAATTTTATAAGTGAATATTATTATATTGAAGCATTAAATAATAAAATAATATCTGCTATAATTTTTTCATGACAATACTTGCAGGGATAATTAAAGTGCACCTTCCTTATGCACATTCATTAAAAGAAAAAAGAAAAACACTAAAGAGCTTGATGGCGAAAATTGCACAACGACACAGTGCATCAGTGCGAGAGATTGATTCGCACGATGCACACCAAATTATAACGCTTGGATTTTCGCTTACAACATTATCTGAAACAGAAGCACGTGATGTTACATATGCTATTGAACAAACAATATGGAAAACAATTGAAAGCGAGGGCAACTTACTTCAGTTTTCAGTAGAATGTTTACCTTTTTTAGGAACATAGTTTATTAAGAATGTGCCGAGCGAAATAAGAGCAAGTGCCACTAGAATTCTCCAGTTCCAAATATTTTCTTTAAGCATCAAATAGCTGAAGAATGCACCAAAAATTGGAATAAACGAAACAAAAATAACTACATGACTTGTCGGTTGTTTTTTTAATAGCATAGCCCATATGCCATATGCTAAAGAAGCTACTATCATTAAAAACAACATAATGCCAACTCCACGAATATCCGGCACACCAATAGAGCCATTCATTATGATTGCAATTAAAACCATTATCATTCCGCCAAATAAAAATTGATACCCTGTTAATGTCATGGGATTATGTTTTTGACTAAATTTGCTCATTGAAAAACTTGCAAGTGCATTCATTAAAGATGATAGAATAAGAAAACCTTCGCCGTTCAAATGAAATTGTAATTTAAAATTTGTATCTATGTTTAATACAACAATACCGATAAATCCTAAAATGGTCGCTAAAATTTTTTTAATTGTTAATTGTTCTGTTTTGAAAATTAATGTAACTAAAATAACGGTAAAGAAAATACTGGTGGAACTTAAAATTGCACCAACCGATGCAGGAACAACAACTAACCCCATGTAATAAAAAAAATATTGAACAACAGTTTGTGTAATTGCTAAAACAAAGATTGGTATTCCCATGCCTTTTCGTAAAGCAGGAGTTTCTTTTGTAAATGGCTTGGTGAGAAGCAAAGTGATAATGCCCGCACCTACAAAACGAATACCTGCAAATAAAATAATGTTAAATGAGTTTGATGTATCTACAGGAAAAAGCTTGTAACCAATTTTTATTGTCGATGAAGCTGTTCCCCAAAGCATTGTGCAAAAAAGAGCAGCTAATATCCATGCATATTTTTTTAAAAATGATACAAAACGATTCATTTATGAAAAACTCCTCAATAATATAATTCTGTCATCATATCATTATTTTGACTGACATTACAATACAAGTTATCTTTTTTTTGTTGCCTTTATATACGTTTCCTTATATTAAATATATTTATATGCTATAATAAAAATCGATATATATCTAAAGATATATTATATAGAAGATTTTAAATAATATTGAGGAAGAACAATGAATTTTATTGATGTAATAAAAAAACGAAGATCACAATATGCACTTACAAATACAGTATCTGTTTCAGAAGAAAAAATAATCGAAACTATTACAGAAGTTATAAAACATAATCCAAGTGCATATAATGTACAGTCAACGCGTGTTATGATTTTACTTGGAGAAAACCATAAAAAATTTTGGAACATTACAAAAGATGTTTTACTTGAATCTATAGGACAAGAACGATTTGTTTCAACAGAAAAAAAAATCAATTCATGTTTTCTTTCCGGCTATGGTACGGTATTATTTTTTATTGATGAAGATGTAGTAAAAGAAAATGCTGAAAAGATAAGCAATAATTTTTATGTTTGGTCCGATGAGAGTGCCGGCATGGCTCAAGTAAGTGTTTGGCTTGGGTTGAGTGCATTAGGTATAGGTGCAAATTTACAACATTATAATCCTTTAGTTGATGAAAAGGTTAAAGATGTTTTTAATGTTCCTTTAAATTGGAAATTAGTATCTCAAATGCCTTTTGGCGATATTATAGCTGAACCAAAAGAAAAAGAGTTTAAGGAAATAAATGAATTAGTGATAGTGAAAAAATAAAATGTTATACGAATATAATCTACGAACTACTAAAGAAACCTTGTATCCAATATCTTCTTATGTACATGATGCCGTTGAGAAAAGTGGTATACAATCAGGAATTGTTATTATTTATTGTCCACATACTACGGCAGGAATAACGATTAATGAAAATGCGGACCCTGACGTGGTAAGCGATGTAATCTTCGCATTGAACAAAACTTTTCCTGACAGACCGGAGTTTCAACATGCAGAAGGCAATAGTGCTGCTCACTTGAAAGCAATTGCCGTTGGTCCAAGTGTGACTATTCCGATTGAAAGAGGTAGAATGATTTTAGGAACATGGCAAGGTATTTATTTTTGTGAATTTGATCCGCCACGAAATAGAACTTTTTACGTTAAAGTCATGGCAGAGAAAACAAAGATATAGGCAAGTCTTTCCTTCATGGTGTCAATTACATACAATGTCTATTGTAAATAATTCTGAGTTGTGAATCAGAATTTAAGATTTTGGAAAAAAGAATTTCCGGCTCAGAGTCATGGAAAGTTTTTAAAGATACTCTTAAGGAAATTAAAAATAATAAAACTGTTTTGTTTTTTCTTATTGCATTTTTCTTCTATATTGATGGTGTTCACACAATTATTAATATGGCGGTTGCCTATGGAAAATCGTTAAACTTGGATTCTACAGGTTTACTACTCGCATTATTGATGACTCAAATTATTGCTTTGCCTTTTTTCTTTATCATTGGTTATGTTTTTTTTAATAAAAGTGTAAAACAAAGTAAAGAAAAATAACTAAAAGTGAGTTTATGATAATTCACATTTAAATAAATAAGTGAAAAAATATACAAATGCATTTTTAAAATATAAATTTGATAATGTATTTGTAACAAAACAGGAGGATAATAATCATGAAAAAAATTTTAATCTATGCAATGGAAGGGAAAAAAATGTGTTTTTTGCATGCACTTATGAATGCAAAACAATTGAAAGAACAAGGTAACGAAGTTAAAATTATTATTGAAGGCGAAGCATGTAAACTCATCGGTGAATTAGAAAAAGAAAATAACAATCTTTATGTAGAATTGAAAGCCTCTAAGATAATTGCCGGTGTATGTCTTGCGTGTTCAAAAGTGCTCGGTGTTTTTGAAACTAATGAAGCATCAGGTATTCCTTTATTAGCTGATATGATGGGACACGCCGGTATTGCTCAATATCTTTCAAATGGATACGAAACGGTCGTATTTTAATATCCTTTAGTAAAACTAAGCCCTCGCGTGTGTACGCGAATGGTTGTGGCGAATTACGAATATACGCGAATTAGGGTGAATGTTTTTAAAACCGCGAATGCACACGAATGAAAACCTATTAACACGAATGTGTTAATTCGCTAGATTTTCCTGTCAAAACTACTTAAAAGTCTTTCTAGAAATTTAAAGAACCATGGTTCTCTTTTTGCGAACCGTGGTTCTTTCGTATTTTTTCTATTGACAGGAAAATTTTTGCGTATTATAAAAAGGATAGACAAAAGTTTATATCTTTTTCTGACCGGGCATTGAGAGTTTGTCTTTAATAAAGATGTTTTTTTGTAGAAGATATATTCAGTAAAAAAAACATCGTAAAAAAAACGGGGAGTTTTTTATAAATAAAAAGTTGTAGAGTACTTAATTTATATTTTACATTATGAATAGCTTATTAGATATTGCTGATAAGTAAAAAACGTAAAAATCAAAAAAGTGATTGAAATTTCTTTTATATTATCACCAAGGAAAAGCTAAGAAAATGACAGTTATTTATATCATTGTTTTTGGATTGTTATTGCTCATTTCAATCTACGATTGTATCTATTATAAAATTCCGAATACGTTTTTGCTTTTGTTGTTTGGTGTTGTTTGTTTTTACGTGCTGACAAAAGATCTTTCTTTTTGTATGCAACGAATATTGTCTGCGTTGCTTTTTGTAATTATTTTTTTCGCCATCAAACAGATTACAAGAGGTCTTGGGTATGGAGACATAAAATTACTTTTTGTTACGTGTGTGTATTTTGGATTGCAAAAGTCTTTTTTTGCACTGTTGTTTGCAAGTGTGAGCGGGATTATTTTTTATGCAGTGATGTATATATGTAGAAAAGGAATAAATAAAATTCCTTTTTCGCCGTTCATTGTTTCGGGGTATTTGTTATTTGAATTGGCTGAGAGATTGATAAGATGAAATATGTAAGGGTTTTGTTGTGTTCTTTTTTTATGTTGAGCACGGTATTTTTCTATAGTTACTCACAAGAAAATATGTCAATTTATATGGATTTTAGAAATCAAAAAGTGTCCGATATTATCTATTCAATTGCCGAACTTTCCGGAAAGTCCGTCTTTGTTGACGAGACGGTTACCGGCACGGTGACGTTTCGCTTTGAGGATAAAGATTTCGAAAGTGCATTGTATCGCTTTGCCGATTTTTGTCAATTATACATTACAAAAAAAGATAATATTTTTTATGTTTCCAAAGTGCAGCTCAATGTCACCTCTGATAAAAAGATAGATTTAAATACTGAAAATGTTTTAATTGAGGCACTTTTGAATGTGCTTTCACGTCTCACAAATACAACTATTTTGTACGACACGTTTCCGCATGCAAATGTGACGATTCGTGTGAAAGGTGCGTCACTTGAAGATGTATTGAACCTGGTTATTGTAAAACTTCCTGGTTTCGGTTTGGAGCGAGTTGCAAGCGGTTATTATGTAACAAAAAGTGCCGGAATAGCAATACGGCGAAACGTTGATGTATTTACGGTATCGAATGTAGACGAGTTATTTTCAATATCAATTCAAAATGCCCGTTTTGTGAACGTGATTGAAACATTGTTTTTGAAAGCAAAAAAAGAATTTTCACTTTTCAGTAATACAAGTTTGCAATTGGAAAATATCTTTTATACAGACAAAACATTTGAAGAGTTATTGTCGTTACTCTTAGTTCAAGGAAATTGTGATTACACAATAAAAGATGATATTTATTATATTTTTGAAGTGCAAAAAAAAGATATTACAAAAAGTTTTAAGGAAACGAAGATTATTCGGTTAAAACATATAAATGCAGAAACATTTATGAGCGTTTTGCCGTCTGAGCTAGGCGGTTCCGGTTTTATTAAAATCGACAGGGCTTCAAATTCTGTTGTGCTCAACGGAAGTCTAATAGAAATTAATCCGATAGTTGAGTTTATTGCAAAAATAGATGTTCCGATGACGGACAGATTTTTTGCAAGATTTGACTTAAAAAATATAGATGTAAAAGAAGTAGCTCCTTTAATTCCCAAGTCTCTTTTGTTGTCGGATATAATTCAAACGCCTTCAGGGAAAAGTTTTATTACACAAGTGACGAAAGAAAGCAAAAGTGCATTGGAAAATTTTATTTTAGTTTTCGACAAAAAAGATTTTTTGCAAACAGTCAAATTAAAATATATTAAATCGGAAGAGTTACTAAAGTTGTTGCCACCGTCTGTGCAAAAAGAAAATTTAATAGAAACAAACAATAAGTCGATTTTGTTTTTCAGAGGCAATGAAACGCAATATAAAGACTTTTGCACGGAGTTGGAAAAAATTGATGTGCCGAAAGAGCAAATAAAATATCAAATACTCGTTATTCAACGCCAAAAGACAGACGGTGTTAATTGGGGAACTTCATTTGAGGCAAATAGTACTGTCGAAGAGTCGGGTTACACATGGCACGGATTGCTTTCAAATATTTTTAATATTAATTTTGATATTATTGCGCAGTTCGGTGTTCAGTTTGCAGGAAAATTAAATGCCGAATTGAGTGAAGGAAAATCGAAAGTGTTGGCGGATACAACTCTTAATGGCATAAGTGAAGAGACAATAAATTTTTCAAATACGAATACTTATCGTTATAGAGATATAGTGCTTGGTAAAGACGGAGATGTTTATTCAAGTACAACGCGAGAGATTGCAAGCGGGTTGATGTTAGACATTAAAGGTTGGGTTAGTGGAGAAGGAATGGTTACGGTTAAAATTGATGCACAAGTTTCAAAACAAGGTAATGTTAATTCGTCATCAAAAACGGAAACGGCAACTCCGCCACCAACGTCGGAAAAAAAAGTGAGTACGACGGTAAGAACAAAAACCGGAGAGCCAGTGATTATTGGCGGCTTAATTCAAAAAGAAATCGATACGAGTGAAAAACGTGTTCCTATTTTGGGAGTGATTCCGCTGTTGGGGAATTTTTTTAAAACAAAAACAACAAGCACAGCGGAGACGGAGTTTATCATTTATTTGGTTCCATTAGTTGAAAAAAATAATGCCGAATATTTAACCGAGACGGAAAATCTCAAGCGATTACAAAAAAAATACGCAAAGGACGTGCAGTAAGTATCGTATGAAAAAAGAGATGTCGCACTTTGATATTATATCATTCTCTGAATACAACAATGTAGAAAATCAGTATACGGATGATTTTATAAAAAATAGTCGGTGTGTAAAAATCTCAGAAACTGCCGACTGTGTAGAAGTTGCAATCTCTGAAGGTTTTGAAGATAAGATTGATTTGTTGAAATCGATACATGCGTCTAAAAAAATAAAGCAAGTGTTAGTAACGCATAAAGACTTTGCTGAGTTTGTAGGGACTCAAGTAGAAAAAACTTTACAGTATCAAAAGGGCACGGAAAATGATGCAGAAAGTGAACTTGCAAGTTTAGTACATATAAGCAGTGATGCACCTGTTGTAAATATTATCAATGCAATTTTTTTGGAAGCAATTAGAAAAGACGCAAGTGATATTCACATTCAATGTGACAGAACACATATTATTGTTCGTCTTCGAATTGATGGTGTGTTGCAAATTGTAAAAACACTTGATAAGAGAATTTATAACTCCTTTGTTAGTCGCATTAAAGTAATGGCAAACTTAAATGTGATGGAAAATAGATTGCCTCAAGACGGTAGGATTAGCGTTTCGGTAGAAAACAAAAAAATCGACTTTCGTGTTTCTGTTGTGCCTACAACGAACGGACAAAGTATAGTACTCAGGCTTTTTAATACGGAAAGCAAAGTGCTGACGGTGGAAAACTTAGGCTTTTCTGAACATACGTATGCGACGCTTGAACGGTCATTGCGATATCCGTATGGAATGATTTTAGCAACGGGACCGACCGGTAGCGGAAAAACAACAACGTTACATGCACTTATGTTAAAGATGGATAGAAAGCATTTAAAAATCGTTAGTATTGAAGATCCTGTGGAAGAAGAAATAGAAGGGATTGATCAGATTCAGGTTAATAATGAAATAGGCTTGAGTTTTGACAATATTTTGCGACGTGTTTTACGACAAGATCCTGATGTTATTATGGTCGGTGAAATTCGCGATAAAGAGACGGCGGAGCTTGCTGTTCGTTCGGCACTCACCGGACATTTAATTTTATCGACACTTCATACGAATGACAGTGTTTCCTGTATAACGCGATTAAAAAATCTAGGAATAGAGCCGTATTTAATTTCAAGTGTGTTGCGAATTTGTCTTGCACAGCGGTTGGTACGAAAAGTGTGTGCTGTGTGCAACGGATTCGGATGCGAAGCGTGCAATAACATCGGGTATAAAGGGCGAACGGCAATCAGTGAGGTGTTTGAAAATACAAGAGAGGTTGCTCGTCTTATTGAAGTACATAAAAGTGAAAATGAAATTAGAGCGTATTTATTAGAGGCTGGATTTAAAACATTAGAGGATGATGCTAAAAAGAAACTTCAATCAAATGTAACGACGAAAGAAGAATTGTTGCGCGAGGGATTTGTATGAAAATAAATGTGTTGCTTTTTACACAAACAATGTCTTCTCTGTTGAAGTCTTCGCTTAGTTTACAAGATGCATTGACAGTGTGCAGTGAAGTGAGTGCAAATAAACATGATAAAGTATTTTGTTTAACACTTGTAAAAGAGATAAATAACGGAAATTTGTTAAGTTCGTCTTTAGGAAAATATGCATCGATTTTTTCTGCGTTATATATTTCGTTAATTCAAATAGGTGAAAACTCGGGAACGCTCCCTGAAGTGTTTGAAAAACTTTCAGGTTACTTACAGGTAAAAAAAGAGACGAAGGAAAAAATTATTCAAAGTCTCATCTATCCGCTCATTGTTTTGTTTACGACGCTTGTTATTGTTTTGATTATTATTTTTTATGTCTTTCCTCGATTGCAAGATATATTTGATGCATTTATAGAAAGCTCACATGAAATTGTAGAAAATATATCGCATATAAAAGCAGGTTTTATGATAATGGGTATCTTGTGTGCTATCCTGTGTCTCGTCGGTTATATGTTATTTGTACTTCATAAAAAAAATAAAAAAATTGCAGAAAAAATTGACTCGGTCTTTCTTCGTCTTCCTGTGTTGGGAAAATATATTTTGGTAACGCAAATGCATGACTTTTCCTTTGCAATGAAGTTGCTCATAGCGACACATTTTTCTTTTACGGAAAGTTTAAAGTTGTCTTTACATGTGTGCACAAATGTAAAAATAAAAACAGCGTTGGAAAATGTATATAAAAAAGTTGAGCTCGGTAAATCCATAGGAAAAAGTTTTGAAGAGGAAAACGTGTTTCCGTCATATTTAGTCACATGGATTAAAGTAGCACAAACGTCGGGAGATGTGGATAGTGTGTTTACTCAAATATATGCATATTACTCGTATGAAAATGCACATATCATTTCGGGTATTGCTGTTGGTGCGGAGCCTGTTTTTATTTTACTTACGGGGATAATAGTTATTTGGGTTGTTTCTCAATTTGTCATTCCAATATTTAAAATGATGGGGTCGTTATGAAAAGAAAAAATTTTACACAAGAAAAAAACTGCATACAAGAATTGCTTCAAGAAGAAGACGGTTGGACATTTATGGAAACGTTAATCGTTATAGCAATCGTTTTAATTCTTAGTGCAACGGTCGGTTTTATGGCTATCAATAGTTTAGAAAAAGCTCGTGTTGCCGGAGCAAAGGCACAGATTGAAAGTTTTTGCACCGCCGTTGAAGCGTATTATATTGATTGTGGACATTATCCTACGGCAGAGCAGGGATTACAGGCGTTACGGAAAAAGCCGGAAACGTCTCCGACGTCTGATAATTGGAGCGGACCGTATTTGTATAAAGATGCGCCGAAAGACCCGTGGGGGAATGAGTATGAATATCTTGTTCCATCACCTGACGGTAATCCGTTTGGTATACGGAGTTTTGGAGCGGATGGCATGGAAGGTGGAGAAAGGAAAAATAAAGATATAACGAGTTGGGAGTAAAATATGTTGCGACATATAATCGTTCTGGCAGCCTTTTTGCTTGCACTTGCCGGTGTTCTTGGAAGTTTTGTTTTTGTGCAAACGAGTGTGCAAAAGCAAATGGAAACAGTTCAGAGCATAATACGAAAAGCGAATGAAAATTTCTGAAGTACTTATTTGTATTGCATTATTTATCCTTGTGAGCATCGCGACGGCTGAATGTTTTATTGTGTTTAATAGAAATTATAAAAACACTGTTACGAAAATTATCGATGTACAAAAGATTATCACATTTGACTGTATGTTACGGGAACGTGTTGAAAAAATTGAAATGCCGTATTGGAAAAACAAAGAGAGGATATATGAAAAGGAGCGACTCGCACTTTTAGAGCTGAATACCGAAAAAGACTTTGCTATTGTTTCAGTTGAAAAAGTAATAAATATGGAAGACGAACTTGTTGGTGTAGTTATCGTTTGGAAATATAAGGATGATGTGTTTGAAACAAAAGAAAGATTGTAGTGACGGTTTTTCGAGACCGGCTGCAATGATCGTTATATGTGTACTGTCTCTTATGATTATCTCAGTAAGTATGCTCGTGGTAAGCAAGCAGAAAAAAATTATTGCATATAAAACAATGTATGTGTCGAAACGAGAAGCAAAGGATATTTTAAATGCACTCGAAATTGACTTCCAAGCATTGAAGGAAGAGGTAACCGATAATTTAGAAAACGAAACGTTGTTATCTATTTTGGCAAAATATGCACAGTATAATATATCGATACGAGATGTTTCGACAGGCATAAATAAAAACGTTCTGCCGGCAAAACTATATAATGCAGAGCCGGTGCAAGAGTTGTTGGAAAAATATGGAGAAGAAATAAAAACCGAGTATGGCTGGCTTCATTCACGACATGTAGACAGCGATGTTATAAAAGCATTACAAAAAGAGTTTGGAAAAGAGACGCTGTTTCCGCCGGTCAATCAATTTCCTTTGTACAATATTTATTTTATGAATGAGGATTTTATAAAAACAGTGTTGACTCTTCATGCTGTTAAAAATATAGAAGAAAAAATTTCTCAATTGCGTAGTCTCTTACATGATACGAGCAAGTTTCTTGAAAAAAAAGATATAAGTGCAATTTTGGGAATTAGCGAAAACAATGCACTGTTCGATTTTATCGGAACTAAAACAACGTTTTGGAGCGTTGCATTTAATACGGAGCGATGTCGTGTTGAGGCTGTGATTGCTTTGTTTGTTGATGAAAAAAATAATATAAAAAAATATACGGTCGTAGAAAAACATATTACGTATGCAGGCGGAACATTATGAAAGAACAATTGCTTTTTCCGTCAGATACTCAAGTATTTGTATTACAACTGCTGTCGCCGTTTAAAAGCAAAAGAGTTTTGGAAGCAATCGAACAACTGAAAAATATATATCCTTTTAAGGTAATTCCTGAAAATATTTATATTGAAAAAACGCAAGAAAAAGGGACGTTCAAGGTTTTTGTTTCAATGAAAAAAATAGAAGTACGCACATCAAATACTAAAAAAATTATCGGTATTACTTTTTTAGCAGTTGTTTTGTTACTTCTGTTTAGCTTGGGCAAATTATATATGGCGAAAGAGAATGAAAAAAAACAAGTGCAAGTTGAAATGGAAAAGCAACAAGCCGAAAAGATGCGCCTTCAAAAAGAAAATGAAACACAACTTGTTGCATTGAAAAAAATGTATGAGTTTCTTATGAACTCTGAGTATGAAATAATATATCCAATCCTCGAACAAATTTATTATTGTCTTAGTGACAAAACAACAATTGAAACTATTGCAATCGAAAAGAACATATTTTCAATTGAGTTGACCACAAAAGATGCACTGATGCTATTTAAAAATTTTGAAAACTCTCCGTATTTTACTTCTGTAAAAATGAATAGGACGACAACTGTGAATGAAAAAGAACTTGTCAGTTTTACCGGTACATATATAAAATATATTGAATTGCCACGTGACGATATGTCTACAACAGAAAAAATATATTTTTATCAGGAAAAAATAACAGACATAGAAAAGAAGAAAAAAGCTCAAGGTGAGATTGCATTATCGGATTATGTAAAGCAGATACGGACAGTGTTACAAAAAAATCACTGTGATGAACAATATATTCAATTACGCACAGAGGCGAAAAATACGGAAGTAGAATGTTTTGTATATTCTACGAGTAAAAACATACTTTCTTTTTTAAAAGAAATACAGGAAACAGACATTCCGTTTTATGAAATAAAAAAGGTAAAAATTAAGAATAATCAAAACCGGGAAAAAATACAATCGACAGTTACGTTTGCAAGTACACTTGAATTAAAAGAACAAGACATAACGCTTAATGAAAGAAAGATAAACAGTGCTGTTTCCAGCAGTGAACTGAGTCGCTTGTTTTATAAAAAGCCTCAGCAAACAGTGTTTGTTGAAAGATCTGCAGAAATTACAAAAGAAAGACCTTTAGATAGAAGAACATTTTCGAAGAAAGTTATGTATATCGGTATGACAAGAGTAAATGGAGAAGTTTTTGTCATTGTAAAAGATGAAGAAATGAATGTGTTATATAAATTGCCTCGTGTAAATAACGAAGTCAAAACAGATTATTATATTGAAAAAGACGGCGAAGGTATAGCAAAAATAAAAAGTGAATATTATAAGGTTGTAAAATGAAAATGAAATTGCTGGCGAACGGTTTTTATTATGTGTTATGATAAATATAACAGGGGAATATATTGTAGGAAAAGTAATCGGAGAGAAAATTATGATGTATGAACGTCTGCACAAAGCCGATGCGGAATTTTTTAAGATGGTAGACGGCTTGAAAAAAGTGCAGATGTTTCATCTTTAGATGTTAATTTAGCTTTGTTAGGAACAGTTGCGTTATGTATGAGCGAAATACGTATTGTTATAAAACTCAATAGCGTAAAAGGCCCAACATACTAAGAAGAATATTACAAGTAATATTTTTCTACGTGCAAAATTGGTATTTTTTATTGACAATTTTTCTACGTGCATTTTAAAATAAAAAAAGTAGAACAAAACAGAAATAAATAATTTTAATGAGGATTTAGTATGATTTTTATACCTATTGAATTTGTTGTTTACTTTTTTTGTTTCCGGCTTCTCATATTTTATGTTGCTTGATTATAGCAAGACAAATGATAAATTTAATATTCTAAAGTTCATAAATTTTGTGATATCATTTGTTATAATTGGATTTTCACCTGTATATAATACATTTATTAACAACAAAAACTTATGTTCTATTTATACCGTTTTAACCATTAACATCGGTATTTTAATACTGCTGTTAATAATAAAATCGTTAGTTTTAATCATAAGAAAAAAAACTTAACAACTGTTTTAATTTGATTCGGCTCCTTATGCGGTGAAGTTTTAGGTCTAATATTTTTTTATCAGTGTCCTTGTATTTCAATATATTAGATTTGGAGCTAAAAAATTAAGTATAACGTCTTTTATCAAATTACGAAATAATTGGAGAAACATTAGTGGGTTTTATAAAAATATCTGCACTTATTTGCCTTTATTTGCAATTTTAACCAATCATTCGTGTTAATTCTCGAGGTTTCCCTGTCAAAAACTACTTAAAAGCCTTTCTAGAAATTTAAAGAACCGTGGTTCTCTTTTTGCGAACCGCGGTTCTTTTTTCGAGAACCGCGGTTCTTTCGTATTTTTTCTATTGACAGGAGAATTTTTGTGTATTATAAAAGGAATAGACAAAGGTTTATATCTTTTTTTCGGCCGGGCATTGAGAGTTTGTCCGTGTAAATGATGTTTTTTTTACAGAAATATATCAGGGAAAAAACATTGTAAAAAAAAAGAGGAGTTCTTTATGAAAAAAGTGTTTTTTTTATGTTTATTGTCACAGTTATTTCTATTATTCGTTTTATGTAAGGATAAATATGTAATGCCACATACGCCCGGTGTTTATATTGATAAAGAAGGTTTTAATACTCAAAAAGAGTTTTGGCTTAACAGTGGCATAACTAATTATACATATACTTTTTCTTTCAATGGTTATCCTCCGTACAATGCTGTAGCAGATGTTACGGTAATAGGAGAAACTATAGACTGTGTGCTTAAAGAATATAAAGGTAGAAAAAATTCACAAATAACGGAAGAAGATAAAATTTCTTTTGAACAAAATATGCAAGTAATTTTTGAAAACTTTCGAATCGAAAAAGTATATGAGTCTATTGAAACTTCTATTAAACGTTCATATGAAGCTTATAAAAAAGATTCGGATTGTTATTATAGTAAATTTACGTTTGAATTTATTGATACGGCTCCTTTTATTAACCATTATATGAAGGCATCAGGAATAATGGTCGACGGTATGATGAGAGGTTCTAGCTCTATTACAATCAAAATAGAAAATTTTGTTGAAGTACTACCGTAATTTTTTATTGCGAATCATTTTATGCATTTTCATAATATCAAGAATAGTGCAGGAGTAAAGATTTTTTTGTTTTAATTTATAATTTATAGCAAAGTATAAAATTTGCCTTGACATAAATAATTTATATTATATAATAATAAAAGATGATGATTTTAGTAAACAAAATATCTAAGTAAAAAAATCACGATAAAATATTATTTTCAAAAGCTCCAGTTTTTGAAAATAATATTTTATCGTGATTTTTTTATTATTAGGTCAAAGATTGCGCATTGAGAATATTCACCTAAAAACAATATGTTTTCAAAGTCGATATTCATTCCCACACAAAGAACAACCTATTCATCGATTAACTAACAATTATAAGCTTATTAATCAAAAAATCAAATGATTTTTCTGTGGGAATATTATGAATTAGTAATCTCGATTTGTGCGGAGGGCACATACCTCGATTATTGAGTCGGGGCGTTCATTAAATTCATTTTTTACTGGTTTTTTTGTGAATTTGTTCCATATTATATGTATGAATGTTGTTATAAAGAATTTTGACGAAAATAATTTTTCAGTGGAATTCCAAAACGGATTTACAGAAACTCTTCTCAATGCCATTAGAAACGTTCCGCAAAGAAAGTGGAACGATGAGCAAAAATTGTGGCAGATTCCAAACACAAGGCGTTCTATAAATACACTGCTTGAAAATTTTTATTCGACAAATTATTTTAACATTGAAGTACAAAACGAAAATCAAGAAAATACAGCCCAAAGCGAAACTGACGGACATTCAGTATCTTCAATTCAGCATGAATTAGAAAAAACTTTGGAACGTCTAAAAGTCAAACATTACAGCGAAAAAACAATAGAATGTTACTTAAAATGGATAAAAGATTTTCTGTCAAAATATAAGAATCAAAAAATAATTGGGCAGACACAGATAAACGAATTTTTAACTAACCTTGCAGTAAAAACCAAAGTGAGTGCTTCGACACAAAATCAGGCGTTAGCGGCACTGCTTTTTTATTTCAGATTTGTAAAATGCGAAAATCCAAATGATTTGGCGAATGTAATTCACGCAAAAAAAACACAACGAATTCCGGTAGTTTTTAGCAGGCGGGAAGTTGTTTCAGTTATAAATAATCTTGAAGGTTCAAAAAAGCTTGCAGTAGAACTTCTTTACGGAACAGGCATGAGGCTTAGCGAAGTTTTGAATTTGCGGATTGTAGACA
>JAAYNH010000099.1 GCA_012520945.1 Treponema sp.
AAAATAATTTTTAAATAGCGATTTAGATATGAAAAATAAAATTTGCAAAAATATTCTTTTAATGCTAAAATATAAAACATGAGTGTACATATAGGAGCTAAAAAGGGAGAAATTGCAAAGGCGATTTTACTTCCAGGTGACCCATTGCGGGCAAAATATATTGCACAGACATTTTTGGAAAATCCAAAGTGTTATAATGAGGTGCGTGGTATGTACGGTTTTACGGGAACATATAATGGCAAACCCGTTTCCGTACAAGGCACAGGTATGGGGCAACCTTCTTTTTCAATTTATGCAAATGAACTTTTCTCGGAATATGGCGTTGAAAAAGCCATTCGTGTTGGTACTTGCGGTTCAATAAATGAGTTAATAAAAGTACGTGATGTAATTTTAGCTAGCTCAGCATGTACGGATTCAAGTATGCAAACACAAAGATTCGGTTTTTTACATTTTGCACCTACGGCTAATTTTCAACTTTTAAAAACCGCTTATGACAAAGCCTTAAATATGGATTTAAAAATTCATGTTGGTTCGGTAGTTTCGTCGGATATGTTTTATGATGAAAATGAAAACTGGAAACTTTGGGCTAAGTTTGGTGTTTTGGGCATTGAAATGGAAACGGCTGAATTATACACTTTAGCGGCAAAATTCGGAAGGCAAGCTTTGGCTATTTTGACTGTTTCCGATCATATTATTACCGGTGAAGTAACAACTTCACAAGAAAGACAAACCACGTTTAATACAATGATTAAGATTGCTTTGGAAACAGCTATTGAAAAATAATTATATTTATATAATCATATTAAAAGAAATTTAATTGAAGGAAAATTTATATGAAACCAACATTACTTGTGCTTGCTGCCGGAATGGGAAGCAGATATGGTGGCGTAAAACAAATTGATAGCGTTGGCCTGCATGGTGAAACATTGTTAGATTTTGCAACATATGATGCAATGGTTAGTGGATATGGTAAAGTTGTTTATATTATTCGTCGTGATATTGAAAAAGATTTTCGTGAACGCCTTTTTGATAGAGTTGCGAAGAATTTTAATGCAGAATATGTTTTTCAAGATAGGGAAGCTCTATTAACAGATGAACAAAGAAGTGCATCTGTTAATCGTAAAAAACCATGGGGAACAATTCAGGCTGTTTTGTGTGCAGAAAATGCAATCAATGAGCCGTTCACAGTAATTAATGCTGATGATTATTATGGTCGTGAAGCATTCAAAACTATGAATGGTTTTTTGTCGCCACTTAGTAATGATGAAACTAAACATGCTGTTGTTTGTTACGTTTTGGGTAATACAATGAGTAAGTCCGGTTCAGTGTCTCGTGGTGTATGTACGGAAAAAGACGGCTACCTGGTTAGTGTTAAAGAAAATACGTGCATTGAATATGTTGGCGACAAAATTATTAGTACACTTGATGGGAAAAAAATAGAAATGACCGGAAATGAATGGGTCAGTATGAACTTTTTCGGCTTTACACCAAAGGCATTTGAAGGCTTTCATAAATATTGGGACAAATTTATTTCAAATAATTATTCTAGTGAAAAAGCTGAAGCATATTTACCGGAGGCTGCCGGATTGCTTGAAAGTATGGGCTTGGGTAAATTAAAGTTTTTTACATCAACTGAAAAGTGGTTTGGTATGACATATCTGGAAGACAGAGAAAATGTTAAACATGAATTGGCAAATAAAATTGCCACGGGCTATTATCCAAAGATGCTTTGGAAAAAATAATTTTTAAGGAAAAAATATGAAAAAAACATTAATTATTTTGATTTCACTTTTTGTAATTATGGGCTGTGCAACAAAGCCGGTATCAAAGCAAAATGAAAATGGAATTGTACGTTTTAGAGATGCTAAGCCTGAAATTTTAGCAAGTTTACAAGTGCCTCCTTCTTTATCTCCTTTGCAAGTTCCTTATCCTGAGGATTTACAACGTCATTTTCAACCTGTAACTTTATCAATGTTCGGGGACGGAATTAGTCATGCACGATTCGGTACTGAGGGTGGTTCTTTGGGATATGATATTTATGCTGAAACACAAATTGCCGGAATTGCGGAAAATATTTTATTTGCTCAAAATAATGACGGTGGTTGGGGTAAAAATATTGATTATGCTAAAATGATTTCTGAGAAAAATATGGCTGATCCGATTTATCGCGGAGGTTATCGTCTAGAAAGCACTTTAGATAATAATAATATTTATACACAAATTCAATATCTATCTTTAGTTTATAAAATTATTCCTGACCCTCGCTATGCACAGTCAATGATACGTGCATTCGATTGGATTGTAAAAAATCAAAATAAAGATTCCGGTGGTTTTCGTGGGGCAGATGTTGACGCAGTTACTTTTAATGACAATGTTATGATTGGAGTGTTAAATATTTGTTCTGCAATTTTTACAGATACTGATAGATATTCTTTTTTTACGGATGAACAAAGAGTTCAGGCAAAAGATGTTTATGATAAGGCTTTAGCTTGTATTTTAAAATGCCAAGTAAAAGTTCCTCAAGCAGATGGAACGATGCTTTTAACAGCATGGGGACAACAACACGATCACAAAACGTTTGAACCCGTTTGGGCACGCAATTATGAACCTCCTTCAATAACTGCAAGTGAATCCGTTGGTGTTATTCGTGCTCTTATGAGTATAGAAAATCCAAGTGATGAAATTAAAACATCAATTATTGCCGCATGTGAATGGTTAAATAGAGATGATATTAAAATTTGGGGATATGATTTAGTTCGTGTACCGATTGAAAGACAAAAAATCGGTGCTCGTTACTATGATTTTGACCAAAGACTTGTTGAAAATAAAGATGCTGAGCCACTTTGGGCACGTTTTTATGACCCTGTGACCATGAAACCGCTTTGGTATGACAGAGGCAAAAAGCTTTGTGCAGAATATAACGATATAAGTCTTGAAAGACGTAACGGCTATCGATACGTTTATACATGGCCAAAAAATTTGCTTAAAACCGAATATCCGGAATGGAAAGCAAAAAATAACATTAAATAATAATTTATATTTGTTATAGATTAGATATTCTCTAATAGCAGTTCAAAAACTCAAAAACTGTTGATATAATTTATTAAAATGAGTATACTTATGTCAATATATGCAATTTATTCTATGTATTTCGAAGATACGTGAAATAATATAAGGAGTTAAAAATTGGCCAAGGGAAGACCACTGATTAATGTTGAACGTTGTAAAGGTTGTGCACTTTGTATCCGTGTATGTCCGAAAAAAATTCTTGAAATGTCAAACGAAACAAATGCTCAGGGTGTACGTTATCCTGTATGTGTTGATGAGGCGAGTTGTATTGCTTGTACATTCTGTGCAACTATGTGCCCTGATTGTGTAATTGAAATTGAAAAGGATGCTTAAATATGAGTAATAAAGTTTTAATAAAAGGAAACGAAGCAATCGGTGAAGCAGCGATACTTGCAGGTTGTCGTTATTATTTTGCATATCCGATAACTCCACAAAATGAAATACCGGCTTATTTGTCAAAAAGAATGCCCGAGGTAGGCGGTACTTTTTTACAGGCGGAAAGTGAAATTGCCGCTATTAATATGGTTATGGGTGCCGCCGCCGCAGGTGCACGTGCAATGACTTCTTCTTCATCTCCGGGAATATCACTGAAGCAAGAAGGAATTTCATATCTTTCCGGTGCTCAACTTCCGGCTGTAGTTGTTAATATGATGCGTGGCGGTCCTGGACTTGGAAATATTGCTGGTGCTCAAGGAGATTATTTTCAAGCAACTCGCGGTGGAGGTAATGGTGATTATCATGTTGTTGTAATTGCACCGGGTACCGTTCAGGAGTTAGCGGATTATACGGTAAAAGCTTTTGAAATTGCAGATAAGTATAGAGTTGTTGTTATGATTTTAGGTGATGGATATTTAGGACAAATGGCAGAACCTTGTGTGTTGCCTGAAAAAGTTGATAATATCTATTCAAAACCATGGGCCATTACGGGAAAAACTTCTAACAGAGAAGCAAATATTGTAATGTCATTAAAATTAGGGAAAGATGATGCATATTTAAACCGTCATGTTAAAAGCCTTGATGAAAATTACAAGAAAATTGAAGAAAATGAAATATTATATGAAAATTTCATGTGTGATGATGCAGATTTTGTTCTTTGTGCTTATGGTACAAGTGCACGAGTTTGTAAGAAGGCGATAAAAATTTTACGTGAACAAGGTATAAAAGCCGGTCTTTTCCGACCAATAACACTTTGGCCGTTTCCAGGTAAGGAATTGGAAAAAGCTTGTAACAACGCTAAGAAAATTCTCACAGTTGAAATGAGTCTTGGACAAATGGTTCAAGATGTAAAACTTAACTCAGGTAAAAAAGTCAGCGATGTTGATTTTTATGGAGAACCGGGTGGAGTAATTCCGAAACTTAATTTAATTATTGAGAAGGTAAAAAGCTATGTCTAAAATATATGAATTTCCAAAATCCATGAAAGATGTTAAAACTCATTATTGTGCCGGTTGTGGTCATGGAATTGTTCACAAATTAATTGCTCAAGTTATGGACGAAATGAACATACAAAATGATGTTCTTTTAGTTGCTCCTGTAGGTTGTGCTGTCTTTGCATATAATTATTTAGATGTGGATTCCGTTGAAGCGGCTCATGGACGTGCACCTGCCGTTGCAACCGGTGTTAAACGTGTTCATAAAGATAAAATTGTCATTTCGTATCAAGGAGATGGAGATTTGTTGGCAATAGGTACGGCGGAAACTGTTCATGCGGCAAATCGTGGTGAAAATATCACTGTAATATTTATTAATAATGCAATATATGGAATGACAGGCGGTCAGATGGCACCAACATCTTTGGTTGGTCAAGTAACTGTTACTACACCTTATGGACGTAACGCCGATGATGTAGGTTATCCTATTCGTGCCGCTGAAATGATTAATACTTTAGTTGAACCAAAATATATTGAACGCTGTGCAGTTTATGATGTAAAGCATATAAATCAAACAAAAGCGGCTATAAAAAAAGCTTTAACATACCAAAAAGAGGGAAAAGGTTATAGTTTTGTAGAAATTCTTTCTATGTGTCCAACTAACTGGGGTGTAGATTCCGTTACTGCTGCAGATTGGGTTCGCGATTCAATGGAACCGTATTTTCCTTTAGGTGTTCTTCGCGATATTCCTGCAGGAAATATCCCTGATGCAGCAAGTCCAAAAGCAGGTGTTGTAGGAAAATAAGAGGTAGGAAAAGTATATGACAAATGAAATAATATTTGCCGGATTCGGTGGACAAGGCGTTATTTTAGCAGGAAAAATTCTTGCACTTGCAGGAATGAGTGAAGATAAATATGTATCACATATTCCTGCTTATGGTGCAGAAATGCGTGGAGGTACTGCAAATTGTTCTGTGATTGTTTCCGATGATGAAGTTGCTTCACCGATTATTGAAAATCCTGATGTAGTTATTGCATTAAATAAGCCTTCAATGGTAAAGTTTGAACCTCAATTAAAAAAAGGTGCACTTTTAATTTATAATTCATCATTGATTGACATAAAACCGACACGTACAGATATTAAGTATATTGCACTTCCTGCAAATGAAATTGCCGATGAATGTAAAAATGCACGCGGTGCAAATATGGTTGTGCTTGGTTGTCTGGCAAAAGTAATTCCCGGTTTGGTAAATGTTAAATCATTCAAATTTGCCTTAGATGAAGCAATTTCTGCACGAAATAAAAAATTTAATCCGCTAAATATTGCTACAATTAAGGCATCTTATGAAAAAGATTATCAAATTATAGGTTAAAAAAATATATAATTTTTTTTAGATTGTTTTATATTTAGATTTCAACAATCCAGCCTTTAGGTGCTTCGATGCGACCCATTTGCATACCGGTAAGTGTATCATATAATTTTGTTAACACAGGTCCCATTTTGTCTCCGTTAGAAAATACATATTCTTTATCATGATCTGTAATTTTGCCAACCGGAGAAATAACGGCTGCTGTACCGCAAAGTCCGCACTCAACAAAGTCTTTTAGTTCATCTTTATGAATTTGTCTTTCTTCAACTTCTATATTAAGATAGTCACGAGCAACTTCAACTAATGAACGACGTGTAATTGATGGCAAAATTGAGTTTGATTTTGGAGTTACTAATTTGCCTTCTTTTGTAACAAAAATAATATTAGCTCCGCCGGTTTCTTCAATATATTGGTGTGTCTTAGGATCTAGATAAATATTTTCAGCAAAACCACAATTATGTGCATCAACAATATTATATAAACTCATTGCATAATTAAGACCGGCTTTTATATCTCCCGTTCCATTAGGAGCTGCACGGTCCTTGTCTGAAATTCGTACGGAAATGGGTTTTACTCCGCCCTTAAAATACGGTCCTACCGGAGTTACTAAAATGCGAAATTGATATTCATTTGCAGGCTTTACACCAATAACAGGATCAGAACCGAACATATATGGGCGAATATATAAAGCGGCACCTGTTCCGTATGGTGGAACATAATCGATGTTTGCCTTTACGGTTGCTAAACATGCTTCAACAAATTTTTTTTCATCATAAACAGGCATTACTAAACGTCGGCATGAATCTGCCATACGTTTTGCGTTTAAGTCCGGGCGAAACGTAACAATTCTACCGTCTTGCGTTGTATATGCTTTTAAACCTTCAAAACATGTTTGTGCATATTGAAGAACACCTGCACATTCGGAAATAACAACTTTGTCATCTTCTGTAAGAACTCCATCGTCCCATTTTCCATCTTTAAAATTTGCAACAAATCTTTTGTCAGTTTTTGTGTAACCAAAAGATAAATTTGACCAATCAAGATTTTTTTTGTTCATATTTTACCCCTAAAAAAATACAATATAAATCATAAATTTTTGTATATTTTAAACAAATTCATAATTAAATTATTTTAACAAAAAACATATTTTAATTCAATTATCTATATATAAATCTAAATACTAATTTTTATTTTAAAAATATATAATTTAATATTGTTAAAAAAACTTCAATTATACTAAAGCATTGAATAAATATTCATAAAACGATAATATAAAAATGTATTTATTAACTCTAAGGAGAAATTATGTCAGAAAAAAATAAAATCGGAAATAAGGTTAAATTACTCCGTGAAGCACGAAAATTATCCATAGACGATGTTTCGGAGCGTTCAAATTTAAATGTAAAAACGATTGAAAATATTGAAAACGGTGCTTTAGTTCCCAGTTTAACACCCTTGATTAAGATTGCAAGAGTTTTGGGCGTACGACTTGGTACTTTTATGGACGATATGGAACAATTCGGTCCTGTTGTTACACGTGCAAAAGAAGAAAAAAGCGTAACGCGTTTTTCTGATCGTGGAAATGCAGTTAGTTCGGATTTGGATTTTTATACATTAGCACAAAATAAAACCGGTCGTCATATGGAGCCGTTCATTGTTGATATTTATCCTTCTTCAGAAACCGAAATTAAAATGTCTTCACATGAAGGAGAAGAATTTATTTTTGTGCTTTCAGGAAATGTAATCATTAAATATGGAAAAGACACATATGAATTAAAAGAAGGGGATAGTATTTATTATGATTCTATTGTGCCTCATCATGTTCATTCTAAAGGAATGGAAAATGCAAAAATTCTCGCTGTTGTTTATACTCCTGTGTAATTATCTATAAATAAATTTTGTTCATAAGCACAGTTCAAAAAAAGAATTTGTGCTTTTTTTTATATCTAAATTTAACTATACTTAAAGGATTGTATAGATACTAAAGTTTTGCTATAATACTGATATGATTGAATTGACATTAAACCAACTTTTGAGAGAAAAAACAAAAGAAAATCCAAGTCAAGAATTTATGGTATATTCTGACAGAGATTTGAGATTTACATATGCACAATTTGATAAACGTGTTGATGATTTAGCTTGTGGTCTTCATGCTTTAGGTGTTAGAAAAGGCGACCATTTGGGCATATGGGCAACAAATGTTCCTGATTGGCTTACATATATGTTTGCATGTGCACGTCTCGGTGCTGTTGCAGTTACCGTTAATACAAGTTATAAATTGCATGAACTTGAGTATTTAGTAAAACAAGCGGATTTAACTACGTTATGTTTAACTGATGGTATTAAAGATTCAAATTATGTTCAGATGATAAAAGAGTTAATTCCAGAACTCGATTATTGTGAAAGAGGTTGTTTAAAATCGGAGCGTTTTCCGTATTTGAAAAATGTTGTATTTATGGGACCTGAAAAGTTTCGCGGTCTTTATTCAACTCCGGAGATTATGCTTCTTGGTCAACACATTGATATAGATATTATACATAAAATTGAAAGTGAATTAACAGCGGATGATGTTATAAATATGCAGTATACATCGGGGACTACGGGTTTTCCGAAAGGTGTAATGCTTACTAGTCGTAATATTGTTAATAACGGTTTTTATATTGGTGAAAGTATGCGTTATACAAGTAAGGAACGTGTATGTTTACCTGTGCCTCTTTTTCACTGTTTTGGCATTGTTTTGGGTGTGATGGCAATTTTATCTCATGGTGCTACTCATATTATGCTCGAAAATTTTGATCCGCTTTTAGCTTTAGCAAGCATTCATAAAGAAAAATGTACGGCAATTTATGGTGTTCCTACAATGTTTATTTCTATTATAAATCATCCAATGTTTGATATGTTTGATATGTCAAGTTTACGAACAGGAATAATGGCAGGTTCCGGCTGTCCCGTTGAATTATTGAAAACTGTAATGGATAAAATGAACGTAAAGGAAATTACATCGGTTTACGGTTTAACGGAAACAAGTCCCGGAATGACACAAAGTCGTTGGAATCAAAGTGCACAAGTACGAGCAACAACTGTTGGCTATGAATTGCCTCATGTTGAAGTTAAAGTTTTAGATCCTGAAACGAATGAAGAATGTCCGGTGGGTGTGCAGGGTGAATTGTGTTGCCGAGGTTATAATATTATGAAAGGATATTATAAGATGCCGGAGGCTACAGCTGAAATTATCGATAAAGACGGTTTTTTGCACTCAGGGGATTTGGGTGTAAAAGGAGAAGATGGTAATTATCGAATAACTGGCCGTATCAAAGATATGATTATTCGCGGTGGTGAAAATATTTATCCAAGAGAATTGGAAGAATTTTTAATTCAGATGCCACAAATAAGAGACATACAAGTTGCTGCAGTAAAAGATAAACGTTATGGAGAAATTACAGGTGCATTTATCATATTACATGAAGGTGAAAAGCTAACGGAAGAAGATGTGATTGAATTTTGTCGTGATAAAATTGCAAAATTTAAGTGGCCACAATTTTTTATGTTTTTGGATGAGTTTCCAATGACCGGTAGTGGTAAAATTCAAAAATTTAAACTTACTGAAATGGGAACAAAGTACCGTAAAGAAGTGTTAGGCATTGAATAATTTTACTTATAGATAATAGATGTATATTAATAGATTTTGGAGGATTTCATGAACGAAATTAAAGCCGTTGCTGACAGATTAAAAGGTTTGCGTGACATTATGGATGTAAGTGTTGTAGAAGCTGCTGAAGTTTGCGGTGTTTCTGTTGACCAATATGAAGCCTATGAAACGGGAACAATTGATATTCCTGTAAGTGTTTTACAATCAATGGCAAAAAAATATAAAATTGATTTAGGAACTCTTATTAGTGGCGATGAACCGCGTATGCAATCATATTGTTTGACAAAAAAAGGTAAAGGTTTGTCAGTTTCTCGTCGTAGTGATTATAAATATCAGGCTTTAGCGACCGGTTTTCAAAATAGAAAAGCCGATCCTTTTTTAGTTAAAATTACTCCTGAAGAAACAAAAGAAATGCGTTTTAATTCTCATCCCGGTCATGAGTTTAATTATATGATTGAAGGTTCAATGAAAATTGTTGTAGATGAAAGAGAATTAATTTTGGAAGAGGGAGATAGTATTTATTTTGATGCAACAAAAACACATGGTATGCAAGCGTTAAATGGCGAGGAAGCTAAATTTTTAGCAATAATTATTTAATGCAATAATATGTATATTTAAAATATTGTGTCAACATAATGCGTTTATCATAATGTTTGTAAGTTATCATTTTACAGAGGTCTTAGAATGCTAGAGATGTTTTTAGAAAAAACAAAGTTTGAAAATCATGAAGATTTTGTAAACAATTTTAAAATAAAAGTGCCTGAAAATTTTAATTTTGGCTATGATGTTGTGGATTATTTAGCTGAAAAAACACCTGATGCAAAGGCAATTATTTGGTGCAATGATGAAGGGGACGAAAAAACATTTACTTTTTCTCAAATAAAAGAACGAAGTGATAAAGCCGCTGCATTTTTTCTTTCTCAAGGAATCAAAAGAGGCGATTTTGTAATGTTGATTTTACAACGTCGTTATGAATTTTGGACAAGTATTATTGCATTACATAAAATTGGTGCAGCGGTAATTCCGGCAACTCATATGCTTACAAAAGAAGATATTATATATAGAAATAATGCTGCAAATATTAAAGCAATTGTGGCTGTAAATGCCGGTGATGTTTTAAAACATGTTGAAAATTCTCTTTCTGAAAGTCCGAGTATTAAATGTTTGATTGCTGTAAATAGCAAAGGAATTGATAAAGAATTATCGCAAATTGACAAGCAAAACCATCCTTTATGGAAAGATTTTACATCAGGAACGGAAAATGTCACGACAGAACAAATGTTAGCCTTTACACAATTAGAACGTAGTGAAATATCTAAAAACACAGACATTTCCATAGCATATTTTACGAGTGGTACGACAAATCAACCAAAATTGGTTTCTCATAACTTTTTATATCCGCTTGGACATATAGTTACGGCAAGTTATTGGCAACAAGTAAAAAAAGGCGGTTTGCATCTAACAGTGGCAGATACAGGTTGGGGAAAAGCTGTTTGGGGTAAACTATATGGTCAATGGATTGCCGGTTGTTGTGTATTTGTTTATGATTATCATGCAAAATTTAAACCGATTGATTTAATGAAACAGGTTGAAAAATATAAAATTACTTCTTTTTGTGCACCTCCAACTATTTATCGATTTTTAATTCAAGAAGATTTAAGTGTTTTTGATTTATCATCTTTAGAGCATTGTTCAACTGCAGGAGAACCACTTTCTGAAGAAGTATTTAATAAATGGAAAAACATCACAGGTTTAGAATTAAAAGAAGGTTTTGGGCAAACAGAGACAACTCTTTCTCTTTTGAACTTTGGTAATGAAAAAGTTAAACCGGGTTCTATTGGAAAATCGGCTCCATATTATAATGTGACATTACTTGATGAAAATTTCGAAGAGGTTGTTGACGGAGAAGTGGGTGAAATAGTTGTTCGTATTAAAGATGATGTTTTTCCGGGACTATTTATTGAATATTATGGTGATGAAGAAAAAACGAAAAGCGTAAAACATGACGGTATGTATTTTACCGGTGATAATGCTTGGCGTGACGAAGATGGTTTTTTCTGGTTTACCGGACGTAGTGATGATGTTATTAAATGCTCCGGATATCGTATTGGCACGTTTGAAGTGGAAAGTGTTCTTATGCAACATCCGGCAGTTGTTGAATGTGCTGTTACAGCAGCTCCCGATCCTGTTCGTGGACAAGTTGTAAAAGCTACAATTATTCTTGCAAAAAATTATAAACCAGGTAGTGATGAGTTGAAAAAAGATATTCAAAATTTTGTTAAAAATACAACTGCTCCGTATAAATATCCGCGAATAATTGATTTTGTTGATGAGCTACCGAAAACTATTTCCGGTAAGATTATGCGAAAAAATTTGAGAAAAGAATAAAATTCACAAAAAATTACATCAAGTAGCAAAAAATTATGAATGACAAAATACAAATCTCATTGTAAAATATACTTTAGAAGGGAACGATATATAATTTAGGTTCCTAAAGGAGTTATATGATGAAAAAATCGTTAGTTGTATTTGTTACAATTCTTGCTTTTTTGCTTTGCTGTGTTTCATGTGCAAAAAAAGAAGCTACAACAATCACATTGAAACTTTCTGAAGTTCACGCAGAAGGTTATCCAACATCCTTGGCAGATCATGAATTTGCTCGTTTGGTTGAAGAAAAAACAGAAGGTCGTGTTAAAATTGAAGTTTACACGGGTGGAACATTATATGGTCAAGAAACCGCTGCCATTGAAGCGTTGCAAATAGGCGACTTGGCTTTCGCTCGTGTTTCAGCTTCTCCTGTTGGAAGTTATGTTCCTGCAATTAATGCAATACAAATGCCATATCTATATAATAATGCTCAACATATGTGGGACGTTCTTGATGGAGAAATAGGACAAGGCTTGTTGGCAGATATTGAAAAATCCGGTTCTGGACTTATAGGTTTGTGTTATTATGATGCAGGTTCGCGTTCATTTTATGTAACAAAAGCCGTTAATACGTTAGCGGACATGAAAGGTCTAAAAATTCGTGTACAAAATAATCCGATGATGGTTCGTATGGTTGAACTTCTTGGTGCCGCCGGTGTTACAGGAATTGGACCTAATGATGTTTATAGTGCAATTATGCAAGGTGTTATTGACGGTGCGGAAAATAATTGGCCGACGTATCAAAATATGGGTGATTATGAAGCTGCAAAATACTATATTTTGGATAATCATACTCGTGTTCCTGAAATTTTGCTCGGTTCCGTTGAAGCGTTGAGCAAGGTTAGTAAAAAAGACATGGATATTATAAAAGAATGTGCTAAAGAAACACAAGCTTTTGAAATTGAAAAATGGGCTGAAAAAGAAGCTTCTTCAGAGCAAATTGTTCGTGAAAAAGGTTCTACCGTAATTGAACTTTCTCCTGAAGTTTATGCATCATTTCAAGCTGCAATGGCTCCGCTTTATACCGAATTCGGAGCTGCTTATTCAGATATTATTGAAAAAATTAAAGCAGTTGGAAACTAATATGCTTTGATTATTTGAAAGTTAGGGATTGTCACACAAAAATTTACGCGGCAATCCCTATTTTTAAATTGGAAGAAAAATATTATGGCAAAAAAAATAAATTTTTTAATAACTAATTGGATGAAAGAACATAATTTGTTACCTGACAAAGAAAAATATTCCGGACTTAAACTTATTCCTGAATATTTACGCGTAGCAAACAGATGGATGCATCAAATAATTTTATTTATTGCTTCTCTTGCCTTAGGTGTGATGATTTTACTAGTTGCCTTAAATGTTTCGATACGTTATTTAACAACAAAAGGTGGAATCCCTTGGATAGAAGAAGTTCCGGGATTATTGGTTACATTATTTGCTTTTTTAGCTTTGGCAATGGGTGTTCGTGACCATATGCACGTTAGTGTTAATATTATTTATAATCTTTTTCCTAAAAATGGCATTGTTCGTAAAATTATTTACACTTTTGGAGATATTTGTGTTTTAATTTGTGGAATTGCACTATTGTATTACGGCTCAAATTATGTAGCTAAACTTATGCGTGTTACCGGAACATTACCAATGACAGGATTAAGAACATATTGGCAATACATTCCTGCACCGATTGCCGGTTTTGTAATTACATTTGATTCAATTTTGTTTTTATTAGGTATTCTTGATCCGGAAGATTATTTATACAGCGAAAAAGAGATTGATTATACCGAACAAGTTATTCATGCTAAAAAAGAGCATAAAATAAAAATAAAGAAGGAAGATTAAAATATGGATGTAACAACATTAGCCACAATAGTTCTTCTTGGTGGTTTTGCAATTCTTATGTTGCTTCGTGTTCCTGTAACTTTTTCACTACTTATTGCAACATTGGCGAGTGCTTTTGTTAATGGCACTAATCTTACGGTAATGATTCGTCAAATGATTGATGGTGTAAATAATTTTTCACTTTTGGCAATACCTTTTTTCATCGTTATGGGTGAAATAATGGGAGCCGGTAATATTTCCGAAAAAATTGTTGATTTGGCAAATTTGATAGTCGGTCGTTTTCGTGGAGGTTTGGCATATGTAAATGTTTTGGATTCAATGTTTTTTGGAGGAATATCAGGGTCCGCAGTTGCTGACGTTTCATCACTTGGTTCTGTTGTAATACCTATGATGAAGAAACAAGGTTATGATGAAGATTTTGCTGTTGGACTTACCGTCACAACGGCTTGTCAAGGTGTTTTAATTCCACCAAGTCACAATATGGTAATTTATGCTTTGGCGGCAGGAGGTGGAATTTCTATTGGAACATTATTTATTGCCGGAGCTATTCCCGGTGTATTACTTGGTGTTTGCTTGATGGTTCTTTGTTTTTTTATGTCAAATATATATAAATTTCCAAAAGGTTTTATCATTGGTACGAAAGGATATGTTCGTTGGATAAAATTTACTAAAAGTGATTCTAATAAATTTAGCGTTGAAAAAGTCGAAAATTCATGGATTATCTGGCACACTCCTTTATTTAATCTTCATCTTGGACCGTGTATAAAAATAATTCTTGATGCAATTTTACCAATGTTTACACTAGTAATTATTATGGGTGGAATTGCAATGGGTATATTCACTGCAACTGAAAGTGCTGCCATTGCGTGTATTTATACATTTATTTTAACATTTTTTGTTTTTCGTTCTGTAAAACTCAGAGATTTGGGTACAATTTTAAAAAATTCGTTAAAAACATTAGCAATTGTTTTAGGTCTAATTGCAACTGCAAAAGCATTTGCTTATATGATGACAGATTTACGTATTCCGGCAAAAATAACAATGGCTTTAATTAGCTTAACAGATAATAAATATATTCTTCTTTTCATTATTAATATATTGCTTTTGCTTTTAGGTTGTTTTATGGATATGGCACCTCTAATTATGATTATGACACCTATCTTATTACCGGTTGTTACTAGTCCAACTGTAGGAATGCATCCCATTCACTTTGGTGTAATGTTGATTTTTAACCTTGCCATTGGACTTTGTACGCCACCTGTTGGAAGTGCATTATATGTTGGTTGTGCCATAGGCAAAACTACTTTGGAAAAAACCGCTGTTAAAACTTTACCGATGTTTGCTGTTATGGTTTTTACACTTTTATTGGTTACATATGTACCGTTTTTTACATTATGGCTCCCAACCGTTCTTGGTTTGATGCTATAATAATATAGAAAATTTTTAATGCAGAGTTTCGTTTTTTAGAGACTCTGCTATTTTTGTTTTATGAGAAAATTATTTAAAATAAAAAAACTACTCGTGGTGAGTAGTTTAATAAGCGGATGATGGGAATCGAACCCACGTCATCAGCTTGGAAGGCTGAGATAATAGCCATTATATGACATCCGCGGTTTTTAATAATAAATAATATATCAAAAATGTATTTTTATGTCAAGATATAGATGAAAAATTGTCAAATTTAATTGTAGATTTTTATTTATAAATATGATACAATTTAGTGGTATGGGTGGAAAAGAAACAAAAAAAAAGTCTGTTTATGATGAATCTAAGATCAAGACTTTAAGTTCATTGGAGCATATTCGTCTTAGAACGGGTATGTACATTGGTCGACTAGGCGACGGTTCTAATCAAAATGATGGCATATATATTCTCGTAAAAGAAGTGATAGATAATTGTGTTGATGAATTTATCATGGGAAACGGAAACCGTATCGATGTAGAAATTAAAAATGATACTGTAAAAGTTCGTGACTATGGTCGTGGTATACCGCTGGGAAAATTAGTTGAATGCGTATCTGTAATTAATACAGGTGCAAAATATAATAGCGATGTTTTTCAGTTTTCTGTTGGTTTAAACGGTGTCGGCACTAAAGCAGTAAATGCTCTTTCTGAACATTTTCGTGTTGTTTCTGTACGTGAAGGTAGCTATGCTGAAGCAATATTTGAGCGCGGTAAATTAATTAATGAAAAAAAAGGTACTGTAAAACCGGAAACAAAAGACGGCACATATGTTGAGTTCAAACCGGATAAAGAAGTCTTTAGCGAATATGCTTTTAACATGGAATTTGTTGACAAGCGTATGTGGAATTATGCTTACTTAAATGCCGGTCTTACTTTAACCTGTAATGGTCATAAATATTTTTCAGAAGAAGGTTTGTTGGACTTACTTAATTCTGAAATTGAAGGTGACTCGCTTTATGCTGTAGGTTATTATAAAGGTAAACAACTTGAATTTTCTTTTTCTCATTCCAATGCATATGGCGAAAATTATTTTTCATTTGTTAACGGTCAGTATACTTCTGATGGAGGAACTCATCTTAGTGCATTTAAAGAAGGTTTTTTGAAAGGTGTAAATGAATATTTTCGTAAAAATTATAAAAGCGAAGATGTGCGTGATGGTATGACTGCAGCTATTGCAGTTAAGGTCCAAGATCCTATTTTTGAAAGTCAAACAAAAAACAAACTAGGAAATACGGATGTTCGTTCATGGATATTAAATGAAACAAAATCTGCAATTGTAAATTATTTGCAAAGAAATGTAGAAACGGCAAAAATTTTAGAGCAGAAAATTATAGCAAATGAAAAACTTCGTACAGAACTTAATATAGTAAAAAAAGAAGCTAAAGAAGCAGCCCGAAAGATTTCCTTAAATATTCCAAAGTTAAAAGAGTGCAAATTTCACTTACAAGATGGCAAAAAAGGTGAAGAAACAATGATTTTTATTACTGAAGGCGATTCTGCAACCGGGCCCATGACTCATAGTCGCGATCCTTTAACACAAGCTATCTTTTCTTTACGTGGAAAGCCTGAAAATATGTTTGGAAAAAAACAAAGCGACATTTATAAAAATGCCGAACTTTACAATTTGATGATGGCACTTGGCATTGAAAATGATATTGAAGGTTTACGCTATTCAAAAATAATAATTGCTACTGATGCTGATAATGATGGT
>JAAYNH010000119.1 GCA_012520945.1 Treponema sp.
AAATCCTCTCGTGGAATAATTGCATCTAAATTTACTTTTCCCATAATAATTCCTTTTCTTTCACCGAGGCCACGGATGGCCGAGGACTACAAAACTCTTAGCCGGGCATTGAACATAACGTTCCGCGTGTAGCCGAAGTTGCCGTAGCGTAGCGAAGGCAATTTGGGAGAGGGCGGTACTCCGCCCGAACCGGCTACACGCTGTTGTGTGATGTTCCCGCCAATCTTTCAATTCGCCATGGACGGCGAATTGAAACTCTTCTACATTATCATTCAATAAGATTTTTAAACGCATTTGTTATAAGCTTTTTCCTTTTCTCTATAAACTCTCTAAAGTTTGTCATTTCTAGTGAGCAATCAGGGATATAGTGCCTTTCCATGTATTGTTTTCTATCAATTTCATTCGGATACTTTTCCAAAATCCACTTTGAAAACTCTTTCCCTGATTTTTCTTGATTCGGTATACCCTCTAACAATTGAAGATTTGCAATGCGATTATAGTTTTCCAAGTAGAATGGAATATCGGCATCTGGTATTCCATACTTTTGCAATCGCTTTGCTGTAAATAAACTCTTTGGAAAAATATGGTCTTGATGAAATTTATTCCTAAAATCAAGAGCAGGATAAATAAAAGCTAAAATCGAATAAGTATAAGCCTGCCCATACTGATAATAAAAGAGATTTGAAATCTCATCTTCATCAAATGACAGTGATTTTGGAGTCCCTTTCTGTTTTTCAAAAATCTCCGCATACGGAAATCCATTCGCCGAACTGCTGATTACTTCTCTTATAGGTCTTAAAACATTATCTGGTTGTCCGCTGAATATTCTTTTAAGTAAAACAATTACAAGCCATTTGAAAATCATCCGTTTATCAGTCTCATATTTAGATGCGATGGAATAATTTTCAGGATTACCAATTTTATTGAGGTAATAAGCAATTGGTATTATGGCGTTATTAGATGTTAGGGTTTCCCTATGGTATCCAAGGCTTGCCAAAAGTAAAAACGAGGATTTTATAGATTCCGAGATTTTATCCCATGACTTTTCGATTTTGAGCATATTCTGCTGATTGAAATTATCGACTTTAAAAGCAATATCCTTAAAATCTGAAAGCACAAGACAGGATTTCAAAACAAAATCTTTATTAATGTTAAATCCGTCACCAATTGCATTTATTTCATCAACAAAAGAAGTAATTTCTTCGCGAGCGTCTTTTCCCTTCCACTGGGCTGTAGCTATAGAAAGCAATAAGTCTGAATAGCTTAATTGCGTACCGCCACTGTTCACTCGGATAAAAATATTGAGCACTTTATCAAGACTTTCGTCCTTCTCAAGAAAGAAATTAATCGACTTATTTTTATGAATTATTTCATAAAGTTTAAATAATGCCTTATTTGCGTAGCGTGCTTTATCTTTCCCATAATTTGATATTTCCTTATCAAGGAGATAGTCATTTACATCTACAGCTTCTTTTAAATCAAGTATATCGCCGATTACAAACCAAAAATGATCATCATCTCTATGTTCGTATTCATTTTTTGTAAGAAACCTGAAGTCATATTCTAAGTCGCCATTCTCTGCTGGCAATAGTAAATTCAAACATAATTTTCTTTTTGGAAATGCAGAATCATTATCCCACCTCTTCCGTGGTAAACGATAGGCATATGTTCCTTTTAGTCCAATATATAGTGATGTTAACCGTTGCTGACCATCAAGTATTGCCGTAATCCCTGTTTCGCCGTTTAAATCAGCCTTCGGGTTATGTCTGCTGTCTCTTTCATGGTATTCTCTAATAAATTCATAAAACTGGTAGTTTGAGATATTGGCTTTGTCGACTGCCCAGAATAAAAATGAATTTATAGGGTAATCTCTCATCAAGGAATCAAATAATCTTTCTATCTGGTCCGTGCTCCATACAAATTCCCTTTGTATCGCAGGTAGCAGATATTTTTTTCGGTGCACGGAATCTATTGCATCTTTTATTGTAATCGGTTCGACAAAAGCCATCTTTTTCTCCTAAAATTGTTGCAAGCCCTATCATAATTGGTGATAAGGCTTGCAGTTTCATGTTACTTCTCGTGTTTACCGTGTGGACTTTTTGTACACGATCCTGATGAAGTCGAACCACAATAGATACATTTATTAGTGCCATGTCCATGTTGGTGCTTTCCATGTGGACTTTTCGTACAAGACCCATAAGAACTAGATCCACAAAAAACACAGTGCTTTTCATCACCTATATGTTCATGTTTCCCATGTGGGCTTTTTGTACATGAACCATAAGAAGACGAACCACAAAACTTACATTTGTCTGCCATAACCGGCCTCCTTGATTTTTACCGCTGTTTTTATAAATCGGTCAAGATGCGGCTTCTCTTGAACGTCTTGCTTCATTCCTGCTTTTCTCAACCCGCCACGGATGGCGGGTTTCTTGATTGGCGGGAATTTCACACAACTCCCTATTACACGCAATTGTGCGTGTATAAATCCTTTGTCTATTTTTTCTCTTGCGTGTAATTGCCATATACGGTCGGTTACACGCAGTCAAGTTCATCAAAGGGGCTTACAACCTGGCTG
>JAAYNH010000100.1 GCA_012520945.1 Treponema sp.
CCTTTCCCGACATTTATGATTGAAATGAAAAGTGGATACCCTACTCAAAAAATAAAACTAAATAAAGGAGACGTTTTATTTTTATATACTGACGGCATAGAAGAAGCAAAACGATTATACAAAAATGACGATGGTGAAAACATTAGATTCATGCATAATTCTGACTCAATCGTTACAGATAAAGAAATTAAAGATGCTATTGACGGTGAAGAAATGAGCTCTGAAAGAGTTTCAGATATTATCGAAGCTGTTTTCAAAAAAGAAAAATATATTTTGACACGACAAAAAAATCCCATAACTAATTATGATGAAAAACTCACATTTGATTTTTCTTCTTGTGATGGAACGTCTGAAGATGTAATTATGGCATTAGTATGCGTTGAAAAAGTTTTCCGTTTGTATAAAATTAATACCTCGAATGATTTTGAAACAGTAACGGTTGACAAAAAAGTAGATACATTTTTACAAAAACATTTTGAGCAATATAATTATTATTGTGCAAATAAAGACGAACATCCCAAAAAAGAATATAAAGATGAGTATTTAATATATAAAAACATTTTAGAAGATGAACAATTTGATGATTTAACATTAATTGCACTTAAAATTTAAAATTTTTATTCTAAAAAACCAGATTGCAGTATTGACATTATATAAATATTGATATATTATGTTTTCATTAAGGGGGTGTAGCGAAGGTGGTTATCGCGCCGGCCTGTCAAGCCGGAGATCGCGGGTTCAAGTCCCGTCACTCCCGGAAGAACATCTTTTATGATGTTCTTTTTTTTTGCATACATATAAAATATATTACCTTCTAAGCTCGGTTTCAACTTGCAAATTATTATAAATCTATGTATAATTATCAAAATTGTTTATAATTGAGGATTTTATGAGCACTAACGAAAAAACAAACAAAAAAGGTATATCACCAAAAAAAATTTTAATTAGTATAGGTTCAATAGCAATTTTAGCTATTGCTGTCATTTCTTTTGTTTTCCTTCCGGCAATGACTCAACGTACAGGAAACAAATTACCACCTTTTGGAAAATATAATGGTAAAGCTATTGAATATGTACCCGATTCTACAATGGCAAATTACATGGCATATTATGCAGAACAAGCCAAAGAACAAGGTCGTCAAATTGATAATGAATATTACTCTCTTTTGAGTAATGCTTTTAATTCAACTGTCATAAACATGGCTTTTACCGATGAAGTGAAAAAATCAGGTTTTGTTCCAAGTGAAAAAGCGGTTGATAGGGCAATGAGACCATATTTTTATGACACAAACGGTAAATTTTCACAAAAAATTTTTAGAGACACGCCGAATATTGAAAAAATAAAATTACGTAAAAATATCACAAATAATTTAATTTATAAAAGATATGCAAATGATTATTTTGGTGATAAAGCCTTACAAAATGATGAAACAAAAACCGGACTTTATGGTACAAAAACCAGTAATAAAGAAATTGATTTTATTAGAAAAATGAATGGAACACAACGTTCATTTGACTTAATTTCTTTTTCAACAACTAACTATCCTCTTTCCGAAGTTGCCGAATTTGTAGAAAACTCCAAAAATCTTTTTGGCAAATATAATATCTCCATTGTAAACTTTGACACAGAATCCCAAGCTAAAAGCATTCTAAAACAAATTACAAATACTGAAATTACTTTTGAAGATGCAGTAAAAGAACTTTCAATCAAAACTTATTCTACCGATGACGGAAAACTTATTTCAAACTATGAATACCAAATAATAAATATTTTAGCTGATGAAAAATCAATTGAAAAAATAAACAATACAAATGTTGGCGAATATTCAGAAGTTATTGCTTTTAAAAACGGTTTCGGTTTTATTCGTTGTGACAGCGAAATTTCTACTCCTAACACAACTGATGAAGCACTTCTTAACGATGCTCTTTCATATATTAAATCAAATGAAATTAGCAAAATTGAAGACTATTTTGTAAATATTGCAAAAGATTTTTCAACAGCTGCTTTAACAGATGGCATTGATAAAGCATGTAAAGAATTTGAATGTGAAAAAATAGAAGTTCCACCGTTTCCAATTAACTATGAAAACAATGAATTAATTGGGACTATTCCTTCAGATATTGTTCCTCAACTTACAGGAGCACAGTACAATGAAAATTTCTTAAAGACTGCATTTTCATTAAAAAAAGATGAATATTCTTCTCCTATAATTCTTGGTACAAATGTAATTGTTATCAGAATGAATGAAGAAATTATTGACGATGATTCAAGTGATGATACAATGTCATTTATGTATCCTTATTATTCATCACTATTCGATGACAGTTCCATATCAACTTTTTTCTTAAAAAGCAAAAAAACTGTAAATAATGTTATGGATGTTTACTTTAATAAAATGTTAAAAGAATAATTTTTTTTTATTATGTCCGAACAACCAATGCAAAAACCTTGTCTGATTGAAACCGGGCAAGGTTTTTCTGTTTTATACAATGAACGTTTTCTCTATTCAAAATACAATCCTGCAAACGCAATATTACGAACCATTGAAAAATTAAATATTAAAGAAAATACCCTTGTGCTTTGTTTTTCACCTGTGCTTTTTTATGGTTTGACAGAATTAATTTATAAATTACCTAAAAACTGTTTTATCCTGGCTTTAGAATGTGATGAAAATCTTTATAATTTTTCATTATCGCACTATGAAAATATTTTATCTATAATTAAAAAAGAAAACAAAAATTTAACACAAATATTTTCATATGAATTTTGTCCAACAATACGGAGTTTCAGTAAAATATTTGATGAAGAAAAGTTATTCAAACTTGGAAATTTCAAAAGATGTATTACTCTTAATTTTTCTGCCGGAACCAATTTTAAAACAGTTCAATACGACACTTTTACAAAACTTGCCGATGACTTTATAAGTACATTTTGGAAAAATAGAATCACGTTAATTAAAATGGGACGACTGTATGCAAAAAATATTTTCAAAAATATAATTGAAAATACAAAAGCTGAACCTTTAATCAAAAACAGTGTAAAACAAAATATTATTGTTTTTGGTGCAGGACCTTCTCTTGATAATATTGCACCACAAATAAAAAAATATGCTGACAATTATTTTATTATTTCAGTTGATGCTTCAACAATTCCGCTATTAAAACATGGAATCATTCCAGACAGAATTATTGCTGTAGAAAGTCAAATAGCAAATGAAAAATCTTTTATAGGATTAAAAAACTCAAAAATTCCTTTAATTGCTGATTTAACGTCCCGCACAAATATTATTAATGTAACAGGTGGAGATAAATATTTTTTCTTATCTGAATATGCAAAGTTAAATTTTTTAGACAGACTAAAATCTGCTAACCTGGTAAATTTCTCAATTCCTCCTGTAGGCTCTGTTGGACTTGCTGCAATGGAAATTGCATTATTTTTACGATATTCAGAAGATACTAAAATATTTTTTTGCGGTTTAGACTTTTGTTTTGAAGTTGGAAAAACCCATTGCAAAGAATCTTCTCATATAACATCTTTACTAAATTCTACAAATCGTATTAAAACTTGTGAAAACTTAGATAGCAGTTTTCAAAATAATTCTTTTTTTTGTAAAGGTAAAGACGGCAAAACAAAAGTTTGTAACTCTACTCTTCTTGGCTATGCAAAACTATTTAGTGCAAGATATAGTATGAAAAAAAATATTTTTGACATCGGTGATGTTGGCATTGACATAGGCTCACGCTATTGCAGTGTCGAAGAAATGATACAAAATACACAATCTGATATTACCTCAAATGAATTTAATCATTATAAAAATGATGAATTATCTTTACTAAGAAAAACAAATAAATTTTATGAAACAGAATTAAATGCACTAAAAAAAATCAAGGCAATGTTAACAGGAAAAGATAAAACAGAAGATAAGCTCCTAGAAAAACTACTTATAGAAAGAGAATATTTATATTTACATTTTCCAGATGCACATTTAGGTTTAAAAATGGAAAGAAGTTTTTTAAAACGCATTAGAGCTGAACTTGATTTTTTTATCAAAGATATTGAAGCAAGAATACAAAATAATTAATTGCTGAATCCTTGTTTACAATAAAAATAATATTATTTCTTCTTGAGTTATTTTTAATTATCATTAGTTTTCAAAACCGCTAAAAATGCACTTTGTGGTAACTCAACATCGCCTACCATTTTCATGCGTTTCTTACCTTCTTTTTGTTTTTCCAAAAGTTTTCTTTTTCGAGTAATATCTCCACCGTAACATTTTGCTAAAACATCTTTTCTAAGTGCATTAACTGTTTCGCGAGCAATAATTTGACTTCCAATTGCACCTTGAATTGCAATTTTAAACTGCTGTCTGGAAATTTCATTTTTAAGTTGTTGACAAACATGTCGAGCCCTATCATAAGCATTTCCTTTATATGAAAGCTGTGAAAGAGCATCAACGCTTTTACCATTAATTAATATATCGATTTTTACTAATTCCGTATCTTGATAACCTAAAACTTCATAATCAAAAGAAGCATATCCATGAGAATAACTTTTCAATCGATCATAAAAATCGAACAAAACTTCAGCTAGAGGCATTTCATATACAATCTCAACGCGCTTTTGATCCAAATAATGCATATTCGTTTGAACACCACGCTTTTCAGCACATAAAGCCATAATAGAACCTAAATACGTTGCAGGAGTAATAATAGATGCTTTGATATACGGTTCTTTAGCATTTATAATTTTATTTTGTTCAGGATAATCTGCCGGATTGTCAATAAATTTTTCTTCACCGTTTGTTAATGTAATTGCATAGCGAACAGATGGAGCAGTAAAAATTACAGCTTGATTAAAATCTCGCTCCAATCTTTCTTGAACAATTTCTAAATGTAATAATCCTAAAAAACCACAACGAAAACCATGACCTAATGCTAAAGAAGAGTCTTTTTCAAAAATTAAACTTGAATCATTGAGTTTTAATTTATCCATGCTTTCTTTCAATTCTTCATAATCATTGGAATCAATAGGATAAATTGAAGAAAAAACAACAGGTTTAACTTCACGGAAACCGCCAAGAGGCTCATCGGCAGGGTCATTAGCCAAAGTTATTGTGTCTCCAACATTAATATCAGAAACGGTTTTTACTCCGGCAATAATATAACCAACATCGCCGGCATTTAAACTATCTGTTTCTTCTAATTTAAGACGAAAAATACCCACGTTTTCAACACGATATTCCGTTTCTGTATTCATAAAACGAATGGTTTGTCCTGGTTTTATTGAGCCCCCAAACATTCGCACATGAACAATTACCCCACGATATGAATCATAGTGACAATCAAAAATTAAAGCTTTTGTTTTTCCTGAAGGATCTGCTACCGGAGAAGGAATACGTTGTACAATTGCTTCAAATAAATCATCAATGCCAATACCATTTTTTGCTGAAACTAAAACTGCACTATCAGGATCGAGTCCCAAGTCATGATCAATTTGCTGCTTAACAGCGGGAATGTCTGCAGCAGGTAAATCAATCTTATTAATCACCGGAACAATTTCCAAATCGTGTTCCATTGCTAAAAACAAATTAGAAAGCGTTTGGCTTTCAACACCCTGTGCAGCATCAACTAATAGCAAAGCACCCTCACAAGAAGCTATTGCTCTAGAAACTTCATAAGAAAAATCAACGTGCCCTGGGGTGTCAACAAAATTAAGTTTATATTTTTTTCCGTCTTTTGCGGTATAAGGAATTGTTACAGCTTGGCTTTTAATTGTAATTCCACGCTCTCTTTCAATATCCATACTATCTAAAATTTGATTCTGAAATTTTCTATCATCAATGATTTGTGCTTTTTGAATAAGTCGATCGGACAATGTTGACTTACCATGATCAATATGTGCTACGATGCAAAAGTTGCGAATATGTAATAAATCAGTCATATTACAATCTTATTAGAAAATGAATGGATTGTCTAGTAGACTGGAAATTAGCATGGCAACGTCTAAATAACCGTTTTTACGTTTTTTTGCATAAACCTCAGCATATATAAAATTTTGTTCATGCATAACTTTTACTTTTAAAATTTCAACAGGATCATTTTCTGAAAAGCTGGATTCATCTGCACTTGAGCCTGGAATAATTGACTTTATGACAAATTTTTTCTTAATATCCGAAACAGGAACAAGTTCCATACCAAAAATCGGATACATTGCATTATGCAAAAGTTCACTATCAAAAATTTTTACAACAGGGTTATCAGGTCTACTTTCCAAGCGAATTTTTCGTACAACATTTTTTCCATCAACTGTTTTAACTTCAAATGGTACTATTGTATTAGGCAAATAATAAAGTAAAGCATTTTGCATTTTTTCAATTGAATCAATTTCTATATCACCAATTTTATAAATTAAATCACCTTTTTGTAAACCTGCATAAAATGCAGAACCTCCCGTCATAGTATAAAAAACTTCTACACCAATACCGTCTGAATCAATTGGATTAATTTTTTTTGTACGTCCATATGCACCACACCAAGAATGTTCAATTTTACCGCCAATATATAAATTAGGTAAAATTAATTTTAAATATTCAACAGGAATTGCAAAATTTAATCCTTCAAATTGTAGCATACCTGCAAAAACAATTCCTTGTACATTTCCTTTTTGATCTATAATCGGCCCACCTGAATTTCCGGTATTAACAGCGGCATCAATTTGCATAACAGAGGCAACGGAAAAAAGTTTTCTGTTAAATGCAGAAACAATTCCACTTGTCAAAGTTTTTTCCAAACCAGCAGGAGAACCAATTGCAAAAATTTTATCACCAATATTAATATTTTGAGATGAACCAAGTTTAAAACAATATTTTGGAGTAACTTCAACTTTTAACAGGGCTAAATCAAGAGTAGGATCCCAACCGATCACCTTTGCAGGAATTCTAGAATCAGGATCGTCACTCATCTTTACATAAACTCTTGAAAAACCTTTATATTTTGGATCAACGTGTTTATCAATCACATGATGATTTGTAACTATGTATCCACGATCATCAATAAAAAATCCTGAACCAATAACTCTTTCAGGAAAGCCAACTCCTTTTTCAATTTTTACACCTAAGTCTACCCAAATTGTAACAGTTCCATCAATATAATTTGAAATTTTATTTTCATAATTTTTTTGAGATTTTGTATTTAATATCATTTCAATTTGTTCATCGAAAAATAAATTAAAATCAAATTCCAAAGATTTTAATTTTTCCGAATTACATGTTTTTAAACTCAAATAATATTTCCATATATCTAAAAAAGAATTATTTTCAATATGTTTTTTTAATGAATTAAAAACTTTTTCTTCGCTTTTTACAAATATATTTTTTACATTTTCATCAAAACTTGCTGCATCAAAAAGATGAATTGCTTTCTCTAGTGCACGAATTTCATCAACTTCTATCAATTTTTCAATTTCTTTAATTTCTGTTTGTCTAATCTTTTCATCGGAATATTCAATTGCACTCGGAATAATTTTAATATCATCTGTAGCACAAGAAAAGAAACAGAAAAGAAAAATTAAAATCTTAAAAAATTTCATCTATTATTTCCCCAAAACAAAAGCCGTTAACCTTAAATGCAAAAATTTTTTTATCACCTATTTCAAAAATATCTAAACCATATGATGAATTTAATTTTTGCATTATTATTTTTGCTTCATTATTTTTACCAACTTTACCTATCCAATAAAACTCATAACTATCATCTTTAGTTACAGGAATTTCCATGTTTTGTTTTTTTATTAAAACAGGTTTATGATTTTTTAAAACACAATATACATTTTTGCCGGTTGTAAAATCTCTATAAAAAATTTCTTCATTACCTTGTGCATCATTTGAAAAGCCAATATCATAAACACCATCATCATCAATATCCCAGCCACAAACTTTTGTATTATTTTCTTTATATATTTCAAAATAATCATTAATGGAATTTCCATCCAAATCACATACAACTTTTGATAAATATAATCCTTTTGGAGGATGTAATGTTCCAAACAAAATTTTTCCCATTGTATGTTGTTCTTTTTCTGTCTGAATATTGATATAGTTTTGTTCATCAAATGAATAAAATTCCGTAACTTCGAATCTTCCATCCATATCATTATCAACATTTCTGAAAAGAGGTAGCCCATTTTCAAATGCAGCATAAGCAAATTTATTGCCTGTAGATGAATAATAATTAGCAGTTATAATTTGTCCATTTAAAACAGTAAAGTGAATTGTACCATTTACACGTTCGTCTGTTGTAGTTTTGAAACCGGCTACATTATTTATAAAATTTTTAAAAGTTAGTTGTTTTGCATTTTCAAAAACATATTCAGGAAAAATAAAAGTAATATTGGACTTATCTTGAAAATTTATATGTTCAATAATTTTAAATTGAATTTCATTTGGAACAAGAATAACATCTTCGCCGGTTTCAAATTTTATTCTAGATACATCCGGATATTTTGAATATTCAAAGTTCATATTATATTTTGAATAATCCAATTTTATAATTTCATTATTTTTATATTCTGCTTCAAAAGTTAAAAAATCATCTTGTATTTCAAAAAATTCTACTTTGATTAATTGTCCATTTTCATAATAAGCATAAAAATCTTCAATATAATCTTTTGAATAATCTTTAGTAACAATTCCTGAATAATTATTTAACAGTTTAAAATAAATTTCTTTATGAGTATTTTCAATTAATAATGAATAAAATTTTTCAAGTTGTGATTGTTTAAAATTTTTATTACCAATAGTTGCGAACAAATTTAGTGCTTCATCTGCTGTTTTTAATTGGGTTTCTAAAGCAAATATTATATAATCTAAAGAAATTTTATTTATTTTTTCAAATTCTAAAAGCATTTGTTTTTGTTCTTCCTCATCAACGAAATGCGAAGCGTAAATTAAGATTTCAGGAGCAAAACGTTTCCAAGTATCAACAAGTTTTACAAGTTGTTTTGCCAAAAGAACATCTGTGTCATATGGATTTTCAATTTGAAAAAATAACAAGGCAAATCTTTCATCTCCGGTAAAAACTTTTCGTGCAGTTGAAATGTTTTTACGAGCTGCAGAAAAATTTCCTAATCTATAATTCGATTTTGCACGAATAAATTCCGCATCCGAAGAAAAAATCGCAGGTTTTGAATCAAGAATTTTTAATGCCTCTCCACTCCTATTTGTATCGCTCATATAATTTGCATATAAAATTCTTGCACTATCAGGATTAATTTCTCTCCACAGATTATTTTCAACTGCTTGCTTTACACAATCAATTGCCAAATATTTTTTTTCTCCAAGTGCAGCAAGAGAATATGCTTTCAAATAAAGTAAATCACTAAAGTTTTTTTCATATGCTAAACCACGTTCAGTTTGCTCAAGAGCCTCTGTCCATTTTCCTTCCAAGGATAAACTTCGTGCAACTTGTGCATAACGTAATGCTGTTCTAAAACTTGCATTATCAACTGCAGAAGAAAAGTATTCAAGGGCAAAAATAATTAATATAACTAAAAAAAACTTCTTCATACATACCCCTATAAAAAGTTACTGAGAAAATTTCAATTTTCGAAAATAACTTTTTATTGCACTTTCGCAATGAAATGAGAAAGTGCAGTATATTAGCAAGTTTGTTTTATACAAACTTGACAATGAGTAGAGAGGCGCTATTTTAGCCGAGCTACTCATTAATCCCCCTATAAAAAGTTACTGAGAAAATTTCAATTTTCGAAAGTAACTTTTTACTGCACTTTCGCAATGAAATGAGAAAGTGCAATATATTAGCAAGTTTGTTTTATACAAACTTGACAATGAGTAGAGAGGCGCTATTTTAGCCGAGCTACTCATCTAAAAAATGTTTTATACAACCTCAACAGTTTCAGAAACAGGAACAATTTTTAGCAATTCTCTAATTTCTTCATCGTCCATCGTTTCTTTTTCCAACAATTCTTTTGCTAAACTTTTTAATTGTTCAATATTTTTTCTTAAAATTTCTTCTGCTTTACTTTGAGCAAATTTAATAATTTTTTTTATTTCAAAGTCTATTTCTTCTGCAGTTTTTTCTGAATAATCTTTGTATCGTGCTATTTCTTTACCCATAAAAATAGGTTCATCATCTTGCCCAAAACTTACAGGACCTAGATCCGACATACCCCATTGACAAACCATATTACGTGCTATTTCTGTTGCACGTTGAATATCATTTTGTGTTCCCGTTGTTGTATCATTATAAATGACTTTTTCGGCAGCATAACCACCATGCAAAATTATAAGCTGATCCTTTAAATATTCCTTTGTATGACTATAAGAATCTTCCTTTGGTAAACCAATTGTTACTCCCAATGCACGCCCTCGCGGAATTACAGAAACTTTATGCAAAGGCGAAACATTTTTAAGATGATAATACATAAGAGTATGTCCTGCTTCATGAACAGCAGTCATCTCGCGTTCTTTTTCAGGTAAGACCATCGACTCCCGTGCAACGCCCATAAGAATTTTATCACGTGCAAACTCAAATTCTTCATCACCAACTATATTTTTATCTTTTCTTGCCGCAAAAAGAGCAGCTTCATTAATTAGGCTTGATAAATCTGCACCACTCATGCCTGGTGTTGCACGTGCAAATTTTTCTAAATCAACTTTTTCATCCATTTTAATTTTTTTTGCATGAACTTTTAAAATTTCCGTACGTTCTTTTACATCAGGCATTACAACATGAACTTGTCTGTCAAAACGACCGGGTCGTAAAAGTGCTTTATCTAAAACATCAGGACGGTTTGTAGCCGCTAAAATTATAATTCCGCTAGTAGATTCAAAACCGTCCATTTCAACAAGTAGTTGATTTAATGTTTGTTCACGCTCATCATGACCACCTCCAAGACCGGAACCACGACTTCGACCAATTGCGTCTATTTCATCAATGAAGACAATTGCAGGAGCTGCTGTGCGAGCTTGCGAAAATAAATCACGAACACGACTTGCTCCTACACCAACAAACATTTCCATAAAATCACTACCGGACATATGAAAAAAAGGAACATCCGCTTCACCGGCTACCGCACGTGCAAGTAAAGTCTTACCTGTTCCTGGATTTCCAACAAGTAAAACCCCTTTTGGAATTTTTGCACCAAGATCTAAATATTTATTTTTGTTTTTTAAAAAATCAACAATTTCTTCTAACTCTCGTTTCGCTTCAACTTGACCGGCAACATCATTAAAAGAAATATTTTTTGAATTTTTATCATACAACTTTGCTCTACTTCTTCCAAATTGCATTCCACGTTCATTAGTTACAGAATTTTGACGCATAAGCATAAAAAAAACAAAAACCATCATTATCATTGGAAGTAAATTTATAATTACAGATAAAAAACCGTCTTTAGTTGTTTTTCCAAAAATTGCAACTTTTTTTTCACGAAGAAGTTTCATTAATTCTGCGTCAGCATAAGGAATATCTAATGTAACCGGAGTAATAACACCGCCGTTTGCAATGATTTTTGCATTTATAATTTTTTCATCTATGATGACAATTTCTTTAACATTATCATTTTCAAGAAAAGTCAAAAAATCCGAATAACTAATTGTTGCAACAGTATTTTTATTAGTTATAAACATACTAAATAACAATGCAACAAACATTACAATAAAAAAAATAAATGCAAAAGAAGGCTTTTTTCTTTTTAAAATATTATTATCCATAAATAAAAATTATTCCCTTTCATTTTTTTCATAATTAGAAAAAATTTCAAAACCATTATCTTTTTCTATTATAGCAAAAAAACTTTTATTAGTCATAATTTTCAATCTTTTTTTAATAAAAACTTTTTCTTTTTTACAATCAAAAATAAATCCTGAAGTTTTGCAAAACTTAAAATCAACTGCAAATTTTTCTAAAAAATTTGTTGAAATTCTTTCAGTGCAATTTAATTTTCTCAATGCATTTTTTAAAGCACGAACTTTAATATTCAAAGGATATTTTATAAATTCTTCTTTATTACAAAAAAGAAAAACTTGATTATCTTTATCTATTTTTTTTTGCCAAATAATTTTTTTTGATAAATTTTTAAGCAAGTTACCATCTTGTGCAATTTTTTTTGCACCTGTAACAACAGCCTTTTCCCAACCAAAAAAATTTTCATTTAAAAATGGAATTAGTTTATTTCGAATTTTATTTCGTAAATAGTTATTATTTTGATTTGTTAAGTCTTCATGAAAAGGTATTAAAAAAATTTTTGCATATTCTTCAATTTTTTGACGGTCAACATTTAATAAAGGACGAAAAAAAATATCTCTTTGTTTTTTTATACCGGTAAAACTTTCAGAGTCTGAGCCCTGTAAAAATCTTTGTAAAAGAGTTTCTACCTGATCTGAAAAGGTATGTGCCGTCAAAACAATATCTGCATTACATTCTTTTGCCGCTTGTTCAAAACACTTATATCTTAAAAATCGTGCAGATTCTTCCTCCCCACGATTTCTTTCCAATGCAGTTTTTTTAATCATTCCAACAGGAATTTCTTTTTTTATGTAAGGAATATTTAAACTATCGCAAAACTCTTTTATAATTTGAAAATCTTTTAAGGTTTCCTCAGTACTACGAATATTATGATTTACTGTAACGACAAAAATATTCAATTTAAATTTAATTTTTTGACTAACAACAAGATGAAGTAAAACCATAGAATCAATACCGCCGGAAACACAGACAAGAATGTTTTTTTCATAAAACCGCGATAATTCTTTTTGAATGCTCTTTAGAATAATTTCCATAAAACTACATAATGTATTTTAAAAAAATAAAACCACAGATTAACACCGTAAACCTTTGTTCACTTGTGCAACTGTGGTTATTATTTAGGCTTATGTAAAACTATACTCTCATGTCAATAACTTGTGCTACAATTACATCTTTATCACTGAGAACTTTAACGCTCTTATCAAAAGGAAGATCTGCAATTGTAACTGTTTTACCAAGACCCAATTTATTAACATCTGCAACGATACGAACAGGAAGATCTTTTGGCATACATTCAATATCTACAGTTGAAACACCTTTTTGAAAAACACCACCTTCACGGACACCAACAGGGTTACCGCTAACAATAATTTTCATAGTTGCTTTCAAAGGTTTATCTTCATCAATTATTTGAAAATCAACATGTAAGTTTCTGTCTTGAATAATATTATATTCAGTGTCCTTAATAAATGCTTTTTTTACTGAACCGGCAACATCTAAGTTGATAAGCGTTGTCGGAGTAGCTTGATTCCAAACTTTAATGAATTCAGATTCATCAATATCAAGCATTACGGCTTCACCTTTCGAATTATACATAACTGCAGGCAAACGACCACTTTCACGAAGTCTTTTTGCAAAACGTTTTCCTGCTTCAGTGCGTGTATTAGCCTTAATAACTAATTGATCCATTTGAGGAACTCCTTTCCATGACTATATAAACTGGGAAGCTGTCATGTTTTTTGCTTCCGATTTTAAATACTGAGCCGGCAGGATTCGAACCTGCGGAATGCTGGTACCAAAAACCAGTGTCTTACCACTTGACGACGGCTCAAAATATTTTCAAATCAAGATATGACTCTATTCGTCATCTGCAGAAGGTTCTTCTACATTACCGGCGGCATATTCTGCAAGAATTTTTTCTTGCAAATCCGCTCGGAATTCAGGACTAATCGGATGAGCAACGTCCTTATATTCTCCCGCAGTTGTTCTGCGAGAAGGCATTGCAATGAACAATCCTGATTTGCCTTCAATAATCTTGACATTGTGTACTACAAAACAATTATCAAAAGTAACGGTTACATAAGCCTTTAGCTTACCCTCAGCGGCAACTTTGCGAATGCGAATTTCTGAAATCTGCATAGCATTATCCTCCATTATTTATTAAACAAACAACGCAAAACTAGGAGGAAGGAAGTATAAAACATCTCTTCCACTTCTTTTCAAGCAAATTTCCGGCTTTTTTTGCTTCCTCAATGGAATTAAAAATACCATAAACAGAAGAACCGCTTCCTGACATTTGAGCATAAGCAGCACCCAAACTTTTCAATTCTTCTATTGCTTGACCGATGATAGGATATTTAACTCTTAATATATCTGTAAAAGAATTTTTAAAATGCCAATCATCGACTGACATTTTATACATTTTTTCCAAATTATGCAAGAGTGGAAAACCACTATCATTTATTAAATCCTGATTTTCATCAACAAGAGCATATGCCTCTTTTGTTGCAATATGAACTTCAGGACAAATTAGTACATAATTAAAACTACGACTTTCATTTATCCGCTGAATATTTTCGCCCCTACCCGTAACTATACAGCATAAATTGTAATCATATGAAGATACTTTAGTACCGCCTGCAACAAAAAAAGGAACATCACTGCCTATCTTTTGTGCAATTTGTTTACACGTAGCATAACTTAATTGTGCATCAAACATCGTATTTAATACACGCAAAAAAGCAGCTGCATTTGATGAACCGCCACCCAAACCGGCACCTAATGGTATATGCTTATGTAAAACAACTCTTACACCATGATTGATACCTGTTATTTTTGAAAACTCTTCATAAGTTTTAGTAATTGTATTTTCAAGCGGAAGTTCCACCTGACGACAATCAACAATGCATTTTTTTTCATTTTCAAGAAAAAAAACTTCCAGTTCATCACCAAAAGGTATAAGTTGAAAAATGCTTTCAATGTCGTGGTATTTATCACTACGCTTTGACAAAACTTTCAACGAAAGATTAATTTTAGCAGGTGAAAATACCCTTACATAATCCAACATATAAGATTTATAATACTAAAAACTAAATATTATGTCAACTACAACACCATTAATATATTTATCAATATATTTAATACAATAATATAAATGATAAGATTAATTACAATAAAAAAAATTATTTAAACAAAATTATTTAAAGATATTAAATTAAAAATTTGTAAAAAAAATATGAAAAAAATGTAATTTTTATGCATTTGCTAGTTGACATAAAGGCTAACTTCAATTTATGTTTAAAGCAACAACAACTTAATAAGGATGTGTTTTTATGCTAACTGAAACAGAATTGTTAGATGAATCTAGTATGACCGGCTACGGCTTTGATTACGATGATGATTATGATGACGATTTTGAAGATGATGACTCATTGGATGATTTTGAAGATGATGAATTTTTAGATGACGACTTTGAGGACGATTTGGACGATTACGATGACGACTCTGACGATGACTTCGATTATGAAGAAGACGATGAAGACGACGAATTCGATGATATCTTTGGCTAAAAAAAGAAAAAGTTGCCTTTTTCATAAAAGGAATCGGCAACTTTTTAAACAAATTCTTTATTATTTAATCTTTTCACCACCGTGCCAAAGTTTTTCTAAGTCATAAAATGCACGTGCTTCACTTGACATTAAATGTACAACTACGGGACCTATATCTATTAAATTCCAATCATCTCCACTAGGTACCTTTCTGTTAACAATATGAATCTCCATATCATTTGCTTTCACATAATCTTTAATATGTTTATATATGCCCTTCCAATGAGCTCGTGAATTTATAGTAACAATAACAAAAAAATCTGTCCAACTTGAAAGCCCGGAAACATCAATTACAGTAACATCATCTCCTTTATAATCTTCAGCAATTGTTGCAATATCTAATGCTTTTTCTTTCATTGTTTTCATCTAACATACCTTCCATCAAAATCTTTTCCTAAAATTATTGTAAAATCTACCAATGAAGCAGATTCAAACCCTTCTTCATCAGTTTTTATCTCTTCCGTTTTTATATTATCACAAGTAATGAACGCACCTAAACTCTTTGCTATATCCGGATTTCCAATATGGTCAATAATTACGGTTTTTTCATAATCTTGAGTTTCTGCATTTTTCATACTCAAAACATCATATCCAACATTTTGCAAAAGGGCTGCTGTATTTCGTGCCAATCCTTGTACAAAAGTACCATTTTGAATTTCCAAAACATAAGTACGTTCATAAACGGCATCTGTGGAAACGACCAAAGCACTCATAGTTTGCTTACATATATCTTTGATAAGCTGACCGTCATAAAATGGAAACAATAATGTTTTTCCATCGACATTACGTAACGAACCAGTAATTGTTTGTGGAACCAAGCGCTCCGCATCTATAGTTGCTAGCTCTTTTAGCAATCTATAAAGTCCGTTTTTATTTAAACTTGTTTGAAAATTTTCAGCATAATGCGAAAAAACTTTTTTATTAAAAACTTCAGAGGATTTTTTATTCAAGCTCATCAAAAATGCAAGAATTGCCATTTGTCGTCTTTCTTGTAACTCAGAATCGGTTTCTTCAAGAATATTATATTCTAAAAATGTACAAATTTTATCGCCATCTAAATTTACAGCTCCTGAGGGTAAAAGATAATGCACACCATCAACACTAGTATCTACCGGTGACGATATAAATACGCGAAGACCGCCGAGCAAATCCGTCAAAACTGAAAACTGTTCAAGGTTCATAACTAAATAAAAAGGAATTGTTGTTCCTAACATCTTTTCAATTTCGTTTTTATATGAGTCTATGCCATTATCCAAATATACAGCATCAATTCTATCGGTACGTCCCGATTGTCCAAGACTTGAGTATATGGAACCTGTGTTTCCGGGAATGTCAAACATAGCAACACGACGCGACTCAGGATAATACATCAAAACGCCTGTAAAAAGTACCGACTTAGGAACATTTTTTTCTTCACCAAAATTTTCAGCACTTTCAAGAACAATAAGCGTTTTTAAAATTTGATCTTTATTTAACGCTTCTTCAATTGGGTCAATTTGCATAAAAACAACCAAAAAGACAGAAGTTACAATCAAAATAACTAAAATGATTAATAAAAAAATCAAATTTATATTTGTTGAAAGTCTATTTGTCATAAATTTCCTTCTTTAACCATTTTTGCATTTCTAAAGATAAATCAGAAGCAACTTTGCCTTTATTGTGCAAATATTCTATATTTTCTTCAAGTACTGAAAGTGTCATTTCATTTAAACTTAATGAAAAAAGTCTTTCATAGTATTCAGGATTAGTTTGCTGACGTTCAGGTTCAATTTTATCTGCTACAAATAACATCATACCAATTTCACTCATATGTGGCTTACCAAAAGTATGAAAAGCCACCGCTTCAAGAACATCTTTGTGAATAATACCAAAATCTTTAGCTAATTTTACTGCTGCCGCTCTGCCATGCAAAAGAACGGGAAATTCTTTTTCTACTTCAGTCAAAGGCATTCCATCTATGCTAACAATTTCTAACATATCTTTTTCATTCATTCTTTTGCATAAATCATGTGAAATACCGGCAAAGTACCCTTTTTCTCTGTCCAAATCATAGTGCTTACATAATTTATCCATCATTTGTGCAACACGTAAACTATGTTCATAGCGATGTTCCGAAACATTTATTTTTAAAGCGGCAGTAACTTTTTTAGTAACTCCTTGCCAATAACCATAAAGGCCGTTAAGTTTTATATAATCACTTACTTCAGCGGATAAATATTTTTCCCAACCACAACTTGCTGTTAAAACTAATTTACGTACATCCGAAGAAGCGCCATTAACTATAGGATTTTTAATAGATATATGTTCATATGCAAACTCAATCGGTTTTTCAAAATGACGGCGGGCAAGAACAATTTGAGCAATTTTTGAAAGCTTTTTAGGTTCATTCCATTTGTCAAAATCTTTTACTAAATCATCTCCAATTATCAAATAAATTCTAGTCTTATATTTACGATTCAAATACTCAACTGTATCCATCGTATAAGAAACTCCGCCTCTATCAATTTCACAAGTGTCTATAATTAATTTATCACAACTGCTTTCTGAAATGGCAAGTTGCAACATTTCCAAGCGATTTTTATCTGAAATGCCCATGTCAACGGGAGTTATTTCTTGCTTAAAAGGAGAAACAAAAGCCGGAACAAATATAAGTTTATCCAAGTTAAGAGATTTTACAGCATTTTTTGCCAGTTCCATATGTCCATTATGAACAGGATTAAAACTACCGCCAATCATTCCAATTTTCATATTTTAATTTTCACTTCCCGGATACTGAATCATATCATCTAATTCAACTGCATTGGAACGACTAGCCATAAAAGTACTTTCTTCCGTTTTGGAGACCACAACTACATTATTATCTTGAAAGTTATTTTTTTTCATATAGGCTTTTTTTTCCATTTCATTTACTAACCGAATTATTGCACGACGCACTTTATCAAGTCCTTCCCTAGAATAAATACTCATAGGTATAACAGTTTCTTTTGGAAGTTTTTTTGCAACAACAGCGGCATTTGATGCAGCTCCTTCACAGTCAATTTTATTACATAAAACAATACGTGGTTTTTCCGCTAAATCAGGAGAAAAGCTTTTTAATTCTTCTAAAAGTTTTTCAAAAGCACTTTCAAAATTTTCATCGCTACAATCAATAATAAAAACAAGACCTGCAGTTCTATAAATATGTTTCAAAAAACGAATTCCAAGTCCTGCTCCTTCAGAAGCACCTTCAATAATTCCCGGAATATCGGCAATGATAATATCACGCTCATCATCACCTCTAAGAACACCTAGATTGGGAATTTTTGTTGTAAAAGGATACGATGCTATTTTAGGACGAGCATTTGTAAAAAAGTCTAAAAGGCTGGATTTGCCTGCATTTGGAAAGCCTACTAAACCTATATCAGCCATAATTGAAAGTTCAACGCGAAGTTTACGAGTTTCTCCAGGTTTGCCTTTATGTGCATAGCGTGGTGCTTGATTGGTACTTGATTTGAAATGTATATTACCCCAACCTCCGTTTCCGCCTTTTAAAAAAGTAAATGTTTCTTCTTCACTTTCGCTAATAAATTCACAAATTTTTTCACCCGTTACTGCATCACGAATAATTGTTCCCGGCGGAAACGGAATAATTACATCTTCTCCGTCTTTACCGTATCGATTACGACCACTTCCATCACTACCGTTTTTTGCCTTAAATACTTGTTTATATCTTAAATGCGAAAGTGTTCTTAAATTATGTTTTACGCAAAAAATTACATCTCCCCCACGACCACCGTCACCACCGGCAGGTCCGCCAAGAGGAACATATTTTTCACGACGAAACGCAATGCAACCGTTTCCGCCTTTACCTGAACGCACTTCAATTAGTGCTTCATCTGCAAAATGTATCATAATTTTTTTTTCCCATTACAAAATCATATTAATTTTGTAATTTTTCTTAAAAAAAAACCCGGTAGCACAAATTTACCAATATGGCAAGGTGCTCCGGGATTTATAAAAGAAAAACCTTTAACATTCAATTATTCTGCAAGTGGAACAATTGAAGCGTGTTTTCTACCTTTGCGCGCATGATAAACAACATTACCTGTTTCTGTAGCAAAAAGTGTATCATCTCTACCTTTACCAACATTTTTTCCAGGATGAATTTTTGTTCCGCGCTGACGAACAAGAATTGAACCGGCTGTTACATATTCTCCGCCATATACCTTAACACCCAAATATTTAGGATTTGAATCGCGGCCGTTTTTAGCACCGCTACCACCTTTTTTACGTCCCATTTTAAACCTCCGCTAAAATATCAAGTGAAACACATTTTGGATACTCTGTGCAAAGTCTTTGAAAACCATTTTGCAAAAAATCAGCCATGTATTTCAATATTATCTGTGCTTCTTTTGAAGCGTCTTTTGTCCAAACACAAAAAAATAAATCTCCGCGTCCGAAACTCTTTGTTTGTAATTCCAACAAATCATTTTTTGCAAAAGTTTCAATTGATGTACGAAGTAAAATCGTTACCGATGCACAAACGATGTCTTTTCCTTTTTTTGCAAAACCGGCATGACCTGTTGCACTACATTTATGCAGCATTCCTTCTTTTAGAACAATCTGCACATTAATCACTTATAATTCCTTATGCTCCAACAATATCCGAAATACGTATATTTGTGTATTGTTGACGATGACCAATTGTGCGATGATAGTCTTTTTTACTCTTATATTTGTAAACGATAATTTTTTTATCTTTGAAAGTATCTTCTACAACAGCTTTAACAACTGCACCTTCAACATATGGAGTACCTACAGAAACCTTATCTCCATCGCTAAGCAAAACAACAGTGTCAATATCGATAGTTTGTCCTTGTTCTGCGTCAATTTTATCTACTTGAATAAGAGCACCTTTTTCAGCTTTATACTGTTTACCCTTATACTCAACAAGTGCGTACATTTTACACCTCTAAAAATATATTTCTTGGAAACGGCACTAAACGGGAATAAGCCGCCATCCTGTTTACATAAGTATTCGAAATTATAACATTTTTTATCATTTATTGTCAATCCTTAACATTACAACATACAACGTAATAAAACGAAATTATTATATTTTAAGTAAATTTTTATTATTATTATTAAATGTAAAATAAAATTAAAAAAAACTCTGCACTCACAAAAATGCAGAGTTTAAAATAAGATAAAAATAATTAATCTGCTACTGAAAAAATTAATGCATAAATATTAAGTGTTGAATCTTTTGTTAATAAATGTGGCCCCGCAGGAAGATTTTTTTGTACTATTCCGTCAGAATCCGTATTTTCCGATGTTCCATCAATTTTTATACGACCTGTAGGCACATCAGTAACAATTGTTAATTTAACAGCGTCTGAAAAATTGAAAGAAAACTCTGTTTTACTTTCCATTTTCCAAGCAGTTGTATATGTTACGCCATTATATATTTTCGGAGCAACACCTGATTTTGGATTGCCGTTAAATTTTACTCCGTTTACAGTATGTGTTCCAGCGGATAAACCATCAAAAATCACCGAAAATCCGGCAAATGCTGTAATTTTTAATGTATCGCTTTCACTTCCTCGTGATATTGTTACTGTTACACTTGAATCATCATTAGTTGTAACGATTGTTACTCCATATTTTGTCTTCATATTTGTAACTTCTGCCGTTTGTAATTCCTCATCGACTAAGGTTTTAGTTGTTGTGGCATCTGTATTCCACGTAAATGCATCATTTGTTTCCAAAATTGACTTTACAGTTGCAACATAATCTGCATCGGTCGGCTTTGAAATAGATACCGTATCACTTACTGTGGCATCACTAGTAGATTGTATCGTTACAACTATATCGCCACTTTCAATTGATGCAGTTGCAGTTGTTTCATCAACCAATATTAATGTGTCGAGTATTGTATTTACTTCAGACAATATTTGTTCAGCCGTATTATCCGGGGTGTAATCTATTTCAGAAAGTGCATTTTTCACGGTTGTTTTTGAAACTGCAACTTTTTCCTGAGGACTTGTAGGTGAAGTAGTATCTTCATATGAAGTTGTCTGAATACTAACTAATTTTGAAGAATAATTAAGAATTGCATTTTTTAAGGCAGTATTTACATCGTATGAAGAATCATCTACAGCATTATTAAAAGCCCATGTAAAGTCTGTGTTGTGACGTCCGGCATATTTTATTACATATGTTTTTGCAGTATCAGGATCTGTAGGCAAATTTGTCAAACCAAGCCCTTTATCACCTAACATTGTATCAAAGTTGTTATATGTCGTACCACCTGCAATTGTTTTTACCGAATCGGGAACAATATCGCTTCTGTTATCAACTTCATAACAATCAATATTATTACTACCGGGGTTGGTTTTATTCGTTATAAACTGAAATTTTACGCCGTTTGTATTATTTTCTGTAAATTTGTTATTATAAGATTTAATTATACCGCCGTTTTCTCCACTGAATGTTCCATCACCACGTGCATCTGTACCTTGTTTTGAAGACATCATAGGGTTATGAGCGTTGCGGAAAAAGTTTCCTTCTGCAAATATTGAACAACCCATTGTTGCACCAATACCATATTTTGCATTACCGTCATAATAATTATTATAAACGTGAACTGATAATGTACGAACACGTGGATGGCGAGAATCCGAATGATCAAACCAGTTATGATGATATGTAATTCGATGATCTGCAGATTCCGATTTCATTCCGCAAAGACTGGCTTTTCCACTGTCCCAGAAGTGATTATATGAATATGTATTATTATTACTTCCTGCTTTAACATCAAGTGAACCGTCTCCTTTTGCTTGATCGCCATCCGAGCCGACTTTTCCATAATAATAATCAATATTATGAACCCAGGTATACATATTTCCCGTATCAATTGAAGTTCCGTCGTCTAGAAAATTCATAATACCAATATTTGCATATTCTACATGTGTTGTGCGACTTGCCATTAAACCGAATCCCCAAATAGTTGCATCGTGACCAACTCCTTCCAAGGTGATTGGGGATTTATTATTTTTTATTTGAAGACCTTCTGCACTGCTCCAACCGGATGAATTGGAATCAACATCTTCCAATTTAATCAAACCGATTATGCGTACACAAAGAGGTTTAGTATAATGTTTTACATTAGATTCACCCAAAATACCTTGCAGTCCTGTTGCTGTTACATCTGTTTTACCATTATTATATGTATATGTTACTGTTTTTGCATTATCTTTTGTAACATAAATAACATCCGCATTATCTTTTAATGTTCCGTCCATCTTATATGCACCAGGAGTATCTGTACCTGTAAATGCAAAACCACTTCTGTCATGGTCAATAACATTTAATTTTATAGTTGTGGCATCTGTTACAGTCATTGATGAAGTAACCGCTTGAACTGACATTTCATGACTTCCGGCTTTTAAACCAAGTGCATCGGCACGAATATATTCAGGATATGTTCTAATCAACTCCGGAGCAATTGCTTCACCGTCAACTTTTACAATATAACCTACTGCATTGGAATACGGCTCAAATTCGATATATGCACTATTAAGCCAACCTTCCGATTTAATAACATTTATACTTCCCGTGCTAGCTTCGCCTTCAGTGTCGGGAACTGTAACATCACCGGAATTATCTTCTTCTTCATATTGATCACCTGTATCAGAATCTATTACAGGAGGAGCTTCAATTTCCTCAACTTCCCATGCTGTTGGAGCAATAACTTTAATAGAAGTAATATTTAAAGCATTAGTTTCATCCGAATTATAAATAACGATAGTTTTTCTCGTTAATGCATTACCTTCTTCATCTTCAACTATAGTAAAATCAGGAGAAAACTCATAATCGGCATATTCTTTTCCTATTGGCTGAGTTGTTTTCCATTCTTCTGTACTTGTTGAAATGCTCATAACAACGTTTTCGCCTGTAGAAGTGTCGCATTTTGCATTAACAATAATTTTATTCGCATTTAATGGAACATAAAAACTTATTCCCGTAGAAAGAGAACCGTTTTTATTTAATTGTATGTATTCACATACCCCATTTATGGCTTTAGATTTACAGCCACCAAGAATTGCCACTCCACCAAAAGCTCCCGTAACATCTGCATTTTCCGTGGAAGTTGTAAAGCTATGATCTGTGGCTAACCAGTTCATAACAGTAAACATTTCTTCCTGCCCGTTTGGCTCAACGGTGGTATTATGTTTACATGTGGCAAATAACAATATTAAACATAATGAAATAAGAATAATAAAAAAATTTCTAATTTGCTTTGTCATATGTTCCTCCTTAACTACAAAGACTAGATAAATATAGCATATAACAAAAAAAATATGTTTAAAAAAACAAATTTTTATCTAATTTTAATTATAATTCAAAATATATATTTCAACAAAAAAACCGGCTTCAAAACGAAACCGGTTTGTGTTTTTAAAACATACTTAAAATATAAAATGATTATTCTTCAATCATATTAAATGCAGGACCAACAATGGTTTTGTCTTTAAAAGTATTTTTTTCCGTATCATATTTTGCAACAACTTTAGCACCTTTAATACAGTTTGCATAAACACCAATGCCACCAACACAATATTTGTCCCATTCTGGATCACTGTTGTCTTTTGATTTTACAGCACCTTCATATGTTGCAATTTTTTTTGCGTTATCTCCTGCACCAAAATAAACTGCATACGTTCCTTCCGGTTCTTGTTTTATTGAAATGGTTAAAGAAGCTTTAGCTGCCGTTGTTTCAACAACACCTATAGGTAAATCTTTCCAGTCATTTGGAACTTGTTCATTACCTAAAGTCATTGAACCAACATCACCAACAAATGATTTATAATCACCCAAGGAACTTTCATCTGTATCAAGAGGATTACCTGCATCATCTTTTCTCAATTTAGCCAAATCAACATTTTCATAGCGTTCAATATAAAACTTATTAGATCCGTCAAAAGGTTTCCAACCGATTAGATTAAAAGACATTTTTTTATCTTTAGTGTGAATATCAAACATATAACCAACAACGGAAGCTCCTGTTACATCTGCCGTATCAACGGTAATTTTTGTTGTAATAAAACCAACGTCTTCAGTTTTACTGATTTTTTTAAAAGCACGTCGATATTTGGTATCGATGGTATTTTCCGGTTTTGTTCCGCTTGCATCAACTGTAAGAGTTGTTGAATGTTTAGTTCCTCCTACATCGGCTTTACCGAATACATCACAGCCAATAACAACCATTGACAACACCAACAAAAGTGTTACCATCACAAAAACTAATTTTTTTGTCATTTTCATTGTAATTCTCCTCTTGCCTTTGTAGGCAAAAATTTTCTTAAATTATATTCTATCACAAAGTATCTAAATTTTCATGAATTTTTTATTAGATTATTGTTTAATTTTGTTACAACAGTCTAAAAATTACATATAACTTACAATCTTATAATTTAAAAAAATTTAATTATATAATTTATTTTTTTTTTAACTAAATATTGATAAACTAATAATTGCATTTATTTTTACATTTTAAAAAAAAATAACTTTTTTTACATTTTTTTTTGAAACTATATACAAAATTTGCTCATCTTGTGATATAATGATTTATATGAACCATGGTATTGCAAAAAGAAGAAACTTTCTAAATAATCGCAAAAAAAACGGTCAAAGGTTGACAATAGCATTTACAGGAATTGCAGATTTTCGTTCTTTCATAGGGCAGGAATACATTGCCGGTATTATGAAAGCAGTAAATGATTACGACATAAATTTCATTAATATGGCAAGTGCCATAAAATATTCGCTTTTTGATGACATTGACTTTCTTCATCACTATATGAAAAAATTCAGTTTTATCAAAAAACCTTTAATTGACGGCTTAATTACTTGGGCTTCAAGTTTATCTCCATATATGAGTAATAATGAAATTGTCGATACTTTTACATCCCTTAAACCCATGCCCATGGTTGACATAGGTTATTTTCCTATTCCCGGCATACCTTCAATCCGCATTGACAATAATTCTTCCATGCACAGTATTATGAAACACTTGGTTGAAATACACGGCTATAGAAATTTTGCATTTATCGGCTCAAGTGATACTAACCCGCACAAAAAACGTCTTTCTGTTTTTTTAGATGAATTGCGTAAATATAAATTAACTGAACTTGAAGATGCTATCTTTTTATGTCCTTCAATGGAACAAAAAGATATTGCTGAAAGTATGAATCGATTTTGCTATAAGTATGATTTAACAAAAAAAGGCACAATTGATGCAATTGTAACACCAAGTGATGTTATAGCAAATGCCGTAATTCAAGAGTTGTCCAAACGAGGCATTAGTGTGCCGGGGCATATTGCCGTTACAGGTTTTAATAATCAATATTCAGGTATCACGACTCCTTCTCCTGTGACAACAATTGATTTGGAATATTTTAAGCGCGGATATGCTGCCGTAGAACTTTTGATTGATTGTATTATGACACCTGAAATAGAAGTTAAATCAAAATTAATGCCAACCTCTTTGCTTATTCGTCAATCTTGCGGATGCTTTGAAAAAAGTATTGTCGAAGCCGGTAATTTTCAACATACGGAAATGGGAAATGTTCCTGTTTTTGAAAGCGAGTCCGATGTTCGAAGTTATCTTATGGAAAAAATAGATACAAGTTTTTTCAGACAAAGCGGAGATGAAAAAGAAAGACTTATTAATGCAATTTTTCATGATTTATATGAGACAGATGAAAAATCACAATTAATGACATGTTTTCAAGATTTCTTACAAAATGAAAAAAACGATGAAAAAATTCCGTCAAGTTATTTTCAACAAAAAATCAGTGACTTACGCAGAACCGTTTTACCTTTAATAAAAAATGATGAAACTCAACAAATTCGCATGGAAAATATTTTTCATCAATTACGTGTTCTAATTTCCGTTGCCATTGATTATGTTGTTATGGCACAAAAAGAAAATATGTACTTTTTTAATAATATTACAAATGTTGCAATACACTTTGCGTCTGCTTCAAATAAGCAACAAATTCAAGAAGTTTTAGCACATCAATTAAGTGAGCTGGAAATAAGCGGAATTATTTTAGCATTAAATGAAAATGTAACTGCAGATTTAACAAAAGCGACAATCGAATTTATATATCCAAAACTTGATTTTTATGTACAAGAAAAATTACCTTATGTAATTCCTGATGCGGTAAGCATTCCTAAAATATTTTTTCCGCGAGAAAGACCTTATTCTTATATGCTTGAAATTCTTTACTATGACAATAAATATTTTGGATATGCTTTATTGGAAATGGGTTCTCAAAACGTTGCTTTGTATGACTCTGTGCGCATTTTATTAAGTCACGCATATATGACAATTTTTACAAAGGAAAAAAATAAAAACACAATCACCTCAACGCTTTTACAAAGTGACAGTGAGATTTTAAAATATACAAACAATAGTTCTTCGGGTTCAAAAAAAATTGTCTCTTATTTAATGAATCATTTAGATGAAATGACGGACTTAAATAAAATGGCAGAAGAACTTTCTATGAGTAAATCTCACTTGATCCGTCAGTGTAAAGAATTAACCGGTTATACTGTACAAACATTGCATGAAATGTTAAAAATTGATCAAGCAAAAAATCTTTTACACATAGACGGAATGAAGCTTTCAGAAATTGCAACAAGACTTGGTTTTCAAAACCAAAGTTATTTTTCTGCAGTTTTCAAAAAAAATACCGGTATGAGTCCAAAAAACTGGATACAACGCAATAGATAATTTTTTTTGCGAAATCTTCTTATATATGTACATTATTTCTAATTTATGTTATCCTCTTCTCAAATGGATTTTACAGAATTTTCTTTGAATAAAAACTTGCTTGAAGGTATAGAAAAAGCAGGTTATATTACATGCACGCCGGTGCAAGAACATGTCATTGCCGGTTCTCTTAACGGTGCGGATTTATACGTTCAATCTCAAACAGGGACGGGAAAAACGGCTGCTTATTTAGTATCAATTATTCAACAACTTTTAGAACGTGCAGAATCAAAAAATAAAAAAGCAATAATATTAGTTCCTACTCGTGAATTAGCAGTGCAAGTTGAACAAGAAGCAAAAATACTTTGCCATAAAACAAAATTAAAAGTAGCAAGTTTTTACGGTGGTGTTGGATATACACGTCAAATTGAAAATTTGAAAAAAAATATTGACATCATTGTTGGAACTCCCGGTCGTATAATCGATTTAGTTGAACAACAACACTTGATATTTGACAATATTACCTTTTTGATTGTTGATGAAGCAGACAGAATGTTTGATATGGGATTTTATCCTGACTTACGTAAATTAATTAAATTTTTACCAAAATCTGAAAATAGGCAAACAATGCTATTTTCTGCTACACTAAACAATTATGTAAAAAACTTAGCTTGGGAATTTACACGCGAACCCAAAGAAATTACTATTGAATCGGAAAATATTACAGTTGAAGAAATTGATCAACTTTTACTTCATGTTTCAAGTGATGCAAAAATGCGACTTTTGTTAGGTGTGTTAAAAAATGAAAAACCTGAAAGTGTAATTATTTTTTGTAACACGAAAAAATCATGTGAGATTGTTTCTAAACGATTACAAATTAACGGCATTGAAAATAAATATATTATTGGTGACCTACCTCAAAATAAACGACTGGAAGTTTTGAATAATTTTAAAAACGGTAAACTCACTTGTTTAGTTGCAACCGATGTAGCTGCTCGTGGCATTGATGTTAATAATTTAGCCATGGTAATAAATTATGATTTACCAAACGAAGCTGAAAATTATGTACACAGAATTGGACGAACGGCTCGTGCAGGAAAATCAGGTAAAGCATATACTTTTTGCAGTGAACAAGATGTATACAACCTAATTCCAATTGAAAGATATATTGATATGAATATTCCAAGTGAAGTTGCATTTGAAGATCAAATGGTAGAAGATGCAAGCAAAAACATATACATAAAACTGGAAAGTTATGATGATGATGAAGAAAAAGTATATAAACGTCATGACAAAAATAAATTAAAAGACACTCGTTCTAAAAACTTCAATGATAAAAATAGAAATTATAAAAAGCAAGACAGTAGAACTGATATACAAAAAACTAAACCTGTCGAAAAATTTGACGAAAGTTTAATTGGTCTTTCCTTTGAAGAACGCATGAAAAAATATAAAGAAAAATACGGTCAAGGAAGCTTTGTGGCATCAAAAAATGATGATACAAAAAAAGATTATGAAACTTCTGCAAACCAAGATGTAAATATAAGCAAAACAAATGCATTTAGAATTAAAAACAATTCAAAGCAAAACATTGGTACAAAAAAACAAAATACTGATTTTAATCAAAAAAATGAACCAACAAAAAAAGGCTTAAACAGTTTGACAATTCTTGAACGCATAAAATTATTTTTCAAAAAATAAATCTTCACAAAAATTATTGCTCTTTTGTTTTGACAAATTTGCAAACGAATGCGTTGCATTTGATAAATTAATCATTAAAATACTGTGGAGTTTTGGGGAAGACATTCAATTGCCCAAATATAAGGATAAATTATGATTACTGTTAGTGATGTTAGCTTAAAATTTTCAGAAAAACCGCTTTTTAAAGACGTAAACTTAAAGTTTACAGCCGGAAATTGCTATGGTATTATTGGAGCCAACGGAGCGGGAAAATCTACTTTTCTAAAATTATTATCCGGAGAATTAAGTTGTGACTCCGGGACCATTACTATTTCATCTGGAAGTCGCATTGCAGTTTTGAAACAGGACCACTATGCATTTGATGAATTTTCTGTAAAAGATACTGTTTTGATGGGGCATCCAAAATTATATGAATGCTCAAAATCCAGAGAAGCAATTTATGCTAAAGAAGATTTTTCAGAAGAAGATGGTAACAAGGCTGCCGAGTTGGAAGGAGAGTTTTCTGAACTTGGTGGTTGGGAAGCGGAAAATCAAATTGAACAAATGCTTTCCGGTCTTGGATTAGATGAAGAATACCATGACAGAATGATGAGTGAACTTGACGAAAGTCAAAAAGTGCGTGTACTTTTAGCACAATCAATTTTCGGTGAACCGGACATATTAATTTTAGACGAACCTACAAACGGATTAGACATTGAATCAATTACGTGGCTTGAAGAATATCTTATTAATTTTCCAAACATAATCATTGTTGTTAGCCATGACCGTCACTTTTTGAACACTGTTTGTACATGTATTTGCGACATCGACTATGGCAAAATTTCTGCATTTAGCGGTAACTATGACTTTTGGTACCAAATGAGTCAAATAATGCAACGTCAAGCAAAGGATCAAGCAAAAAAACGTGAAGAAAAAATGAAAGACTTACGCGAATTTATTTTGCGTTTTGCAAGTAATGCAGCAAAAAGTAGACAAGCTACAAGTAGAAAAAAAGTTTATGATAAATTAGCACTGGAAGAATTGGCAGTTACAAGCCGGAAGTTTCCATATGTAAATTTCAAAATAGATCGTGAAATTGGTAATAATGTTTTACGTGTTGAAAAAATAAATTACTCAAATGAAGGAATTCAACTTTTGAAAGATTTTTCAATAACTGTAAATAAAACTGACAAAATAGCATTCGTAGGTATTGAACATAAAGCTAAATCTGCATTTTTTGATATTATTACAAATAATTTAAAAGCAGATTCAGGAGATATTTACTGGGGACAAACTGTAACACATTCATACTTTGAAATTGATAATGCAAAATATTTTGAAAATGATTATAACATTACTGATTGGCTTAAACAATATTCGAAAGAACAAGACGATGCTTACGTACGTGGTTTTTTAGGTCGAATGCTTTTTTCCGGAGATGAGTCCCTTAAACCGGTAAAAGTTTTATCCGGCGGTGAAAAAGTTAGATGCATACTTTCTAAAATGATGATGTCCGGTGCTAACTGTTTAATTTTAGATGACCCTACAAACCACTTAGACTTGGAAGCAATTCAAAGTTTAAACGAAGGCTTAATTCAATTTCCTGGAGTTGTACTTTTTGCAAGTCATGACCATGAATTCATTCAATCTATTGCAAATCGAATCATTGAAATTACACCTAATGGCATTATTGATCGCATGATGACTTTTGATGAATATATCAATGATGAGCAAGTAACACAGTTAAGAAAAAACTTATATGAAAATACCGGTAAAAAAATAAAATATCGAATTTAACAATTGTTAAAAATCAGACTTAACAATTGTTGGCAGAGTAGAAGGCACATTTGATTTTTTTTCAATTGATTCAAATGTGTCTTTTTGTTTTTTTACGTTGAGTAAAATATTTTCATTTTTGCAATCAACAATTACAACTGAGAACGGAGAACAACTACCTTGAATAATTTTTGTTGCAAGCGGATCTTCAATTTCTTTTTGAATTAGTCGACGCATAGGTCGTGCACCAAAAGCAGGATCATAGCCATTTTTAATCAAATATTCTTTTGCTTTTGGTTTTAACTTAATATCAATATTTTGTTCAGCTAATCTTTCACGTAATTCATCAAGCTGAATTTTTAAAATTTCAGAAATTTCTTCACTTGTCAAAGCTGAAAAAACAATTGTATCATCAATCCTATTTAACAGTTCAGGTCTCATTATTTTTTTTAATTCATGCATTGCATTTGATTTAATTTCATCATAACTAAAATATGAATCAATTGAAGAAGCAAAACCTACTTTACCTTCGTTAGAAATTTCCCTAGCGCCAACATTACTTGTCATTATAATAATTGTGTTTCTGAAATTAACAATTGTTCCTGTACTATCACTCAATTCGCCTTCTTCTAAAATTTGTAAAAGTAAATTAAAAACTTCAGGATGAGCTTTTTCAATTTCATCAAATAAAATAACACTATATGGATTGCGTCGTACTTTTTCTGTTAGAACACCACCTTCATCATATCCTACATATCCCGGAGGAGCACCAACAAGTTTTGATGAATTATGTTTTTCCATATAATCACTCATGTCAATGCGAATCAGTGAATCTTGCGAACCAAATAAAAATTTAGCCAATGTTTTTGCAAGTAATGTTTTACCGACACCTGTCGGACCAAGAAAAATAAAAGAACCGGTTGGACGCCTTGTAGAAGAAACACCTGCCCTACTTCGTCGAATGGCTGAAGAAATAACCTTAATTGCTTCTTTTTGTCCAATCACAGTTTTATGTAATTCATTTTCCATATTAACAAGTCTATTTGTCTCATCTTCATCAAGTTGCTCCAAAGGAATTCCTGTTATAGAAGAAACTACATTGCAGATATCTTGTTTTGAAATTATAGGTCTAGCTTTTTCCGGATTGTTTCGCCAATAATTTGAAATTGATTCAAGTTGTTTTTTTAAGTTGCGAACTTCATCGCGAACTTTTGCAGCTCCTTCATAATCTTGATTATGAACAAACATATCTTTTTTTTGAGAAAGTTCTTCTATTTTTTCTTCAAGTTCAACAAGCTCGAAAGGACGCGGATCTTGTTCAATTTTTTTTATGGCTCCGGCTTCATCCATTATATCAATTGCTTTATCGGGCAAAAATCTGTCAGTCAAATAACGAACACTAAGTTTAACAATATCTTTGCAAATATCATCTGAAAAAAATACTCCATGATAATCTTCATAATGTTTTTTTAGTCCAAGCAAAATTAATTCAGTTTCTGCTTCAGTAGGTTCAACAACTTTTACAGTTTGAAAACGACGAACAAGAGCCGCATCTTTTTCAAAATATTTTCTGTATTCTTTTAATGTTGTCGCACCTATACATTGTAATTCTCCGCGAGAAAGTGCAGGTTTTAACATATTTGAAGCATCCATTGCTCCTTCACCGCCACCTGCACCAACAATTGTATGCATTTCATCTATGAACAAAATAATATCTTTGTTTTCCTTAACTTCTTTAATAATTCTTTTTATTCGTTCTTCAAATTCACCGCGATATTTCGTTCCTGAGATAACTTGTGCCAAATCTAAAGATAAAACTTTTTTATTTAACAAAATTCTTGGGACATTCTCTGAAACAATTCTTTGAGCTAAACCTTCAACTATTGCCGTTTTCCCAACACCCGGTTCGCCAATCAAAATAGGATTATTTTTTGTACGTCTAGCTAAAATTTGAATTACTCTTTGTATTTCTTTATCGCGACCAATTACATTGTCCAACAACCCATCTTTAGCTTTTTCAGTAATATCAGTACTAAACTCAGCGATAAATGAAATATTTTGTTTTACGTTTTTTTTATTATTAGCAACGATAATTGCACTTTGAGTTGATTTAGTAAAATAATTAATAATAAGAGAACGAACATCGTCAGGAAAAATTCCTGCACGTGTAAAAAATTTATTTACAACACTATTTCCTTCGCGTAATGCTGCAAGGAATAAATGCTCCGTACCGATATAATCACTTTTTAATACTTTTGCTTCAACCGTTGCTACATCAAATAAAACACTTAATCTTCTTGACGGAGGTCTGTCACCAAGAATAATTTGTTTTTCATTTTTTTGAAAAGATTGTTCTAACGCAAACTGAAAACTTAAAAAATTTAAATTCATTTTTTTAAAAATTTTATAAGCTGTACATTCTTCTTTTTTTAGCATAGCTAAAATTAAATGCTCAGGTAATAAAGAATCGCTGCCAAAAGATACTGCTTCTTTCTGAGCTTCATAAGAGATAATATGTTGTGCATTAAATGATAATCCTTTTGGCATTTTTCCTCCAAATAAATTTAACATAAAATTTCAATTTTTGAAAGACTTTCTTGAATTATTAGTGAACGCAATCTGTCTATTTTCAATTCATCCGTATCAACATCTACTTCAAAATTTAAATCACTTGAACGAATTACATATTGTAAATGAGCTGTTTGAATTCTATATAAAAGTGAAAATAATTCAGTATCAGTAATACCTGAAATTAACTTCATATTCAAACCCCATTTAATTTTTGAAAGTGCATCTATTCCTTCTCTATAATTTAAAAACCTACAATATTTTATCAAAGCAATTGCCCTAAAAACTAAATCACGAACAACAGTAGGTTTATTATCGGCAAGTTCTAAGCGAATCTTTCGTTCTGTTTCACATATATTTTTTGCAATTGAAGTGATTGATTCTATTTGCCCTTCTTCACTTCCAAAAAAACTGGACGAATTACTTAATTGATAATATGAACCAAGAGAAGAACCAGAATCACTACCTGTTCCATAAAAGCCTGAAATTATAAAACCTTGTGCAAGAACATCTTTGAAAACTCTTTGTAATATTCCTGTATGAGTGATTGAAGGAAGATGCAACATTAATGAAATTTTCATTCCACTTCCCGTATCTGAAAACTGTGTTGTTAAATATCCAAAATCTACGGAAGAAGCAAACTGCAATCTATTTTGCATTGCTAAATCTAAATTATGAGCTAAATTAAAACCATGTGTTACATCAAGTCCTGAAACAAAAGAAGATATTCTAAGATGATCAATATTATTCACCGTACAAGAAACTTTTCCGTCAAGACGCACAACAACACCTGGTGATGGAGATGAAACAATGTCACTAACAATAACGCCACGCTCAATTAAAATTCTTTGACCTAGATTTTCCAAATTATGAACACAAACAAGTTGATAGTGTTCAGGATTTTCCATATGAACAAATGAATCAAAAATTAAAGCTCTCACTCTTTCAGCATCATCACCCTTATAAGCAGAAGGAAAGGGAAAATTAACTAAATTTCTAGCAAGGCGAACTCGCGTTGATAAAACAACATCGTTATCCGAACCATCAATAGAATACCATGCATCGGAAAAGGAAGTATTTACCGTATCATAAGAACTTTTCATTCATTTCCTCCTTCCATCAAAATATCCGGATCAGCAATTTCAGTAATATCATCACATTCAATTGGAGGATTTTCTAAAAATTTTAATCGATCTCTATAGGTTGCAGCTTTTTCATAGTCTTCATTTGCAACTGCTTGTTCTAATTTAGTTCGCAATATATTTCTGTCTGTTAAATTAGATTTAAAATGCAAAATTTTTTTTGGCAAAGAACCAATATACGGACCTTCAATACCTTCATTTTGCATAATTTTTTTTATATCTTCTTTAAATGCTTCATAACATTCAGAACAACCAACTTTTTTATATTTTTGAATTGATTGTAAACTTGTGCTACAAACAGAACAAACTTTATTTCCTTCTACATTCATCAAACCATGAAGTAAATTTTTTAAAGATAAATCATTTTGATTATCTGTCTTTGTAAAACTACGAAGTTTGGCACATTGTTCACATAAATAAAATTCTAAAGTCTTATTTCCATTAATTTGACGAAACAAAATAATGGCTTCGTTATTTTTGCAGTCATCACATTTCATATTATTATCCTATTATACTTTTCTTAAAATTGAAAGTGGTTTTTCTTTTCCTGCTTTAATAGATGGAATTACCGAAACAATAATTGATAACAATAAAGTCAATGCAACAATTATAAATAATTCTAAAAAAGGAATTATCACAGGAACTTCTTCAAGATAAAAAGCAGGATCTAAAAGATGAATCGTAGAAAAACCATCCTTAGTGAATAATGAAAAAATAGCTTGTGTGAAAAAATTAATTATCCATTCTAAAAATGTAATAATTTTATTAACATTAATCGCGGCAAGTAACCCAAAAGGAACGCCAACTAAAATTCCCAACGCACCTATGCAAGTACCAATCACAATAAAACTTGCACTAATTCCTGAATTGGATGCACCTATGCTTTTCAGAATTGCAATTTCTCGACGTCGTTCCATAACAAGCATTACTAATGCAGATGAAATATTAACTGTGGCAACAAGAACTATTAAAAACATAATTAATAAAAGCAAAAGTTTTGTGCTTGCAAAATTTTCAAGCTCTGTTGCATTAAGCTCACTCCATTTATAAAGTGAAAATTCACTTGGCATCATATCTTCTATTTTCTCATATGTGGCATGAAGTTCCGAAGAAAATGCATCGTATGTTTCAATACCAATTATAACTTGTGAAGCATCATTTGACATAATTGAATATGCTCCTTCAAAAGGAACAAAAACCCAAAGTGCATCAAGTTCTTGATATCCGGACGAAATAATTCCGGTAACGTTAAAAACAGTTACTTTTGGAACAAGTTTATTATTGGTATTATTTCTTGCTGTAATTAATCGAACTTTATCGCCTACATTTAAATCTAATATATCAGCAATTTTTGTACCAACTAGAATATTTCTAGGTTTAGATAAATCTAAACTTCCATCTTTTACCGTAATATATTTTTTAAATACAGTTTCTTTTTCGAAAATTTCAGGCTCCACAGCACGAATCGTTGCACCTGTTCGTCCAGTTTTTCCTGCGGCAAGTGCAATTCCTTGTCTTTCAGGATATGCGAATTTAACTCCTTCATTTAATCGAATCTTTTCAAGAAAATCATATAATTCTTTTTTATCATCATCTTTAATAAATGCAGAATACTGTACTGCTTGTAAATGATAACTTGATAGACCTATCATTCTGTCTGTAATCCCTTCAATCATTCCATTTGTCATAACTAAAACAATAACTAACGGTATGATACTAAGAGCAATACAAAGAACAGCACCTAACATTGATTTTCTTGCATTACTTGTCGTTCTAGTTTTTGGAAGAATCATTCTAAAAGCTAAAAGTATAGAAGATTTTAAATTCATTATGACAACTCCAATTCCAATTTACCATTAACAAATTTATAAACATAATCAGCACGTTTAGAAAATTCTTGATCATGAGTTACAAGAATTAAAGTTTTATCGTATTTTTCAACCATTGAAAATAGCACCTCTCCAATTAACATAGCATTACTAGGATCCAAATTTCCCGTTGGTTCATCTGCTAAAATTAATTGCGGATCATTCATTAAAGAACGAGCCACAGCTACTCTTTGTCTTTCACCACCGGAAAGTTGTGATGGTAAATGTTGTAAACGATGTTCTAAACCAACATCAAACAAAAGTTGTTTAGCCCTTTGCATTGCTTCTTTTTTATTCATTCCTATCATATATGCAGGCAAAAAAACATTTTCTAATGCAGTAAAATCTTTTAGAAGATAATGAAACTGAAAAATTAAACCTAAAAATTTTGAACGATACTCTGTCAAACTTTGTTCATCCATTTTTAATATATCAAAATTTCCGGCTATAATACTTCCACTTGTTGCAACATCAAGCCCTCCGATAATATTCAGTAATGTACTTTTACCGCAACCGCTTTCACCAAGTATTATATTTTTTGTTCCGTTTATAATTTGTAAATTCAAATTTTTTAATATAGTTAAACTTTCAGATTCTTCAACATATGTCTTTTCTAAATTTTTAATTTCAACAATATAATTATTCATCGCGCAAAACCTCCGCAATATTTAAATTTAATGTTTTACGACTTGCAATCCAAGAAGCAAAAACACTAGAAAAAATTCCAAATAAAGTTATAAAAACCGCTTCCGAAAAAAAAGGACGAGCAGGAATACGTGCATAAAAAAGAAATACAGAATTTTCACGAACATAAATAATATTTTGAGGAGAAAAAATCATTGTAAAAAAATATTGAGAAAAATAAGAAAGTTTTGCAATGATTGTAAAAACAGCATCAATGCGAACGCTCAATAGCAAACCAAAAAGTAATCCAGGTAATGCACCTGAAAATCCGATTATAAAACCACGAAGGATAAAAATTCGTTGAATATCTTTTGCTCTTGCACCTAAAGCAGACAACACACATATTTCTTCACGTCGCTCAAAAACCATACGACGCATTCCATTAAAAATATTAATACCTACTACAAGAAAAATTAAAATAACCATGAGCATTAAAACATTTTTTTCAATGCGTAAAGCACTATAAAAACTTTTATTAAAATTTTTCCATGTTTCATATTTTGCATTTGAATCAATCTTAGTAAGTTGTTGCATTGTGCGAATTTCTTTTTCCTTATCTTCAATTTTAATTCCATAAATGCATTGTGCATCTTTTCCAAAATGTTTTTTCCCACTTTCTAAAGACACAAATGCAAATAAATTATTAATTTCTGCATATCCACAAGAAAAAATTCCGGTAACTAAAAAATTTCTATTATCGGAAAACAAATCCACATCACTTCCACCACTTAATGCAAGAATATTAATCATATCACCCGGTCTAACTCCAAGATTTTCTGCAAGCTTCCACCCAAGAACAATTGTATTATCTAAAGTTAAATCAAAATCTCCAAGATACATGCTAACTTCTTTAGTAAAATTTTTATCTGTTTTTCTAACATCATTTGGTACTGCTCTTAGAATAGACGCACTTTGTTTTCCATACTTTCCAACAAGCAATCCTTGAGCTTCATAAAATGGTGTAATAGATTTAATTTGGGGATTATTTATAATTTTCTGAAGAAAAAATTCAGAATTAAAATTTTCTTTTGGAGTCACTCTTATATGATAAGAAGAAATTTCAAGTAATGAATTTATTGAACCCATTTGAAAACCGTTCATGACAGCCATAACAACAATTAAAGCTAAGACACCAAAACCAATTCCGATTGCAGGCATAATACTAGTTACTGCACTTCTGCTTTTACCGTCAACTCTTGAAAATCGTTTTGTAATATAATAGATCCATTTTAAATTTTTCAAAAATTTTTCCTCCGTGTTTCTATACCATTTACAAAATATATTTCCAAAAATTTATTTTCATTTTCAAAATATTTTTCAACTTTCATTGAACCTTCAAAATAAATTATCTCAACAAATTTTTCATTATTTATATATTTTTTTTCGCGTACCAAAACATTATTCTCATAAAATTTTTCATCAGGATAATCATATCCTTCATTATAAATATATTTTTGCAAAGAATTAAAATCTTTTTTTTGAAAAATTATCTCAAGCAAATTATTATTTTCGTCATAATTTAAAATTTTTTTTGATATTTCTTTATTTTCTTTTTTATTTTCTGTCTCATAAATTTCATATTCAATTAAAGATAAAAGTAGTCCTGCATAATTAAATTTTGAAACATTAATTTTTTTTTCTATTAAATATTGTTCATTAATTAAAGATGGAGTCAATACTTCATCTTCATAAAAATATTCTTTAATTAATGAAAGAACATCTTCAGTCCAAAAAATTTCTTTTTTTAAACGCATCTTTGAATCAAATATTTTTTTTACAACTTTTTCATCTGAGACTTTTATTAAAGATTCAAAAGAATTTTCAAAATTATTTAATAAAAATTTTTCATCTATTGTATTAAGCATTCTTAGTCTTTTGTCTGAATTTAAAAACGAAAAATCTTTTTTTATTATCTCATCATTATTATTTTCAGAATATGCATATTGATTATTAATAAAAAGAATAATAAAAAAAGAAAGCAAAAAAGAATTTTTCATATGACACTAACCAATCAACTCATCGATATATTTTTTTGTGTCAAATATTGCAATATCATCATATGTTTCTCCCGTACAAATAAATCCACAAGGAATATTCAGTTCTCTACCAAGTGAAACTAAAATTCCTCCTTTTGCCGTTGAATCATATTTTGTAAGAATTACAAAATCCACACCTATTGCCTCATTAAAAACTTCTGCTTGACGTAAAGCATTTTGTCCCGTCGTTGAGTCTATTACAAGAATTTTTTTATAACAACCTTCACTTGCTTTTGATTTTGCTATGCGATCAATTTTTTTTAATTCACGAACTAAGTTTTCTTTATTATGTAAACGTCCTGCAGTATCAACTAATACAACACCACCACCGGAAGCAGAACAACTTTCGCAAGAATCAAAAACAACTGCTGCAGGATCAGATCCGCTTTGATGAGAAACGACTCTCACACCAAGATTTTCTCCATGAACTTTTAATTGTTCTATTGCAGCGGCACGAAATGTATCTGCAGCACATATTAAAACATTTTGTTCTTGTTTTTTAAAAAAATTAGCAAGCTTTGCAACACTCGTTGTTTTTCCGACACCGTTTACTCCAAGAACAAGTAAAACATTTATTTTATTTTTTTCAATGTGTATTTTATTTTCTTCAACGAACGAACATAAAATATTTTTTAATTTTTCTAAAATTTTTTCCGGTTCATTATTTTTTTCTTTTTTACATTCTTGTTGTAACTGTTCTATAATTTCATAAGATGTTTTTGCTCCTATATCTCCTTCAATCAATGTATCCGTTAAATCATCAAAAAAATCTTCATTAATTGAATTATGAATGCCAAAAAGTTTTTTTATTTTATTCTTAAATCCCATTTTCATTTCCTTCTTTTAGTTTCATTTTATCAACATCATCATTAACTACATTTTTCGATTCAATCATTTCAGTATTCAAACTTTCATTTTCATTTTTATTAATTGTTTCATTATCATCAGAATTGACTTTGGTTTCAACATAACTTGAGATATTTTCTTTAGTATATGTTTTTGGCAATACTTCATTTGCAGCTATTAAATATCTAAAAAGTTGCACACCCCAGTTTATTAGTGCACCGCCTAAAACTCCTGCAGATGTATATGTTGCAATTTCCCAAGTATTTAGACCATCAGAGGAAAGCTGACCGGCATTGTATGCTTTTTGCCGTGCTTCAAAGTTACCTTGTATAATAAAATAAACAGGCATGGCAATTAAAACATATCCATACGAACGATAAAAACGCTTACGACTTTTTTCAATTTTTTTTGTAACATCTTCATTAATGGTTTTTAATTTAAGTAATGAAGAATCATTTATTTCATTAGAATCAAAAACAAAAAATGAACTTGTTTTGTCTTCCGTCAAAATTTCACCAAAATATTTTTTTCCATTAATTAACACATTAACATTTTCGTTTCCTTGAGGTAATGCATTAATATTTAACTCAACAGATTTATTTTCATTTTTAAAATCAAAATACAAAGGAACGAAATTTTCTTTTTGTAAATTTATAGTTATAAAAAAAATTGAACTTTTACTAAAATCATAATTAATATTTATGCTTTTAAAACCTTCTGTTTCAATTCGTAAATTTTTAATTCCCGGTTGTAAAGTAAAGTCATTTTTACTTCCACGATAAACTTTATCTTCTATATATATAATTGATTTTTCAGCATCTTCTTCCGGCAAAATCAACATATCAATTTTGACAGGAACAGTATTAATTAACGATGGCAACAATTGTCTTGCCAAACTAACAGCTAAAGATTCCATGTCTGAAATCAAACCTATATCATTTGCCGTTGCATAAAGAACATCTCCGGGATATTGTCGCAATTCCATTTGTACACTAACATATTCACCGATTGTTTTTATCGTTCCTGTCATCAGTGCATTAATTTTTGCACCAATAATTGCCTTTTCATATTCCTGTTTAAAAGCTAACGGATCAATAAAAGTTTTATCAAAAGAAAATAGCTTACTTATGTCATTATTCCAAACAGAAACAACTTCAATATTATTTTTTATTTTTTCCTTAAAAAAATTATCAAAGAAAGTGTTTTTTTCTTCTGAAATATTCTTTGAAGAAAGGGCTTTTTCTTGTTGAATATTTTTTAAAATTTTTTCTTTTAACTCTAAAATTTTTGTTTCTGTTTCATAAATTTGTTTTTGAATATTTTCTTTTGTATTACTTGAAAAAATTAATGAATCACGTTTTTTATTTATGTTTGTCATTTCAGTAAAATAACTTTGCCTTTGTTTTTGTAATTCATAGCGTTCACGTTCAAACTTTTCAGCATCAACAATTATGCGTTCCATTCCTTCAGTTACTTTACCTAAAATTAATTGAGGAATTTGTTTCGCAGCTGCATTTATTGTAGTTATATTAAAATTTTCTTCAGTATTTGCATTAATATTTTTTAATTCACTTGCAGCAATTATCCATTGTTGATTTTCTTTATCATTTGCAAAAACATTTGAAATTAATAAAGAGAAAATCAAAATAAATAAAAAGCTACATTTAATTTTCATTTATTCTTCCTCAGCAGAAGTATTTAAAGATATACCTTTCCATTTAGCAGCTAAAAAAGAATCAATAAACGGATCGATATCACCATCCATTACCGCTTGAATATTTCCGCTTTCATGACGTGTACGTAAATCCTTTACCATTGTGTATGGTTGAAAAACATAGGAACGAATTTGGTTACCCCATGAAATATCTTTTTTTTCCTGAGCAAACTTTGAATTTTCTTTTTCTTTTTCTTGACGATAATGTTCATACAAGCGGGCTTTTAGCATATTCATTGCTGTTGTTCTATTCATTATTTGACTACGTTCGGTCTGACAAGCAACAACAATTCCGGTTGGCAAGTGAGTAAATCTAATAGCCGAGTCCGTTTTATTAACGTGTTGTCCTCCTGCACCACCTGCACGATACGTATCTACACGTAAATCTTCAGGACGAATTTCTACTTCAATTGAATCGTCCAAAACCGGAAAAACATAAACTGAAGCAAAGGAAGTATGCCGGCGAGCATTTGAGTCAAAAGGGCTAATTCGAACTAGTCTATGAATACCAACTTCACTTTTTGCATAACCGTATGCATATTCTCCGGAAATTTGCATCGTCATGGACTTAACTCCACCTTCTGCTTCCAAAAGATCAAGCACTTCAACTTTATAGCCCCGACGTTCTGCCCATCGTGTATACATACGAGACAACATTGACGCCCAATCACACGCTTCTGTACCTCCGGCACCCGCATGTACGGTTAGATAACAATCGTTTTTATCTACTTCACCCGAAAGCAAATTCAATATACTTAATTTTTCATACGTTTCATTATTAGCATCATATTCGGCTTTTATTTCATCTTCCATGGAGCTATCACCGCTTTCAATTGCTAATTCATACAATGCTTCCAAATCATCCATTGCTGAAACTAACTTGCGCCACGGTTCAATACGATTTTTTAAAATTTTTATATTGGAAAGAACTTTTTCCGCTTTTGCAGGATTATCCCAAAAATCTGCCTGAGCAGACATTTCTTCTTTTTTTGCAATTTGTGATTCAATATCATCAACGTCAAAGACGCCCCCAAACATCAAGGACATTTTCTTTTAACGTTGTAATAGGAATTTTATAATCTTCGATCATGATTTCTCCAAAAAACTATATAAAATTTATCATTGATAATATTTTAGATAATATCACGAATTTACAAAAATTGCTATAGTTAAAAAAAAGGAATTGTTACTCGCAAAGCTTTCACAATTCCTCTTTCAAATTATTAATTAATTAAACACCGGAATATGCATTGAAACCGCCGTCAACAGGAATAACTACTCCCGTTACAAATCCGCTGGATTCATTGTCAACGAGCCACATTAAAGTGCCCAATAATTCCTCCGGTTTACCAAATCGTCCCATCGGAGTGGCTTTAATAATCTTGCCTGTGCGAGCAGTTGGAGTTCCATCCGGATTCCAAAGTAATGCAGCATTTTGAGCAGTACTGAAAAATCCCGGTGCAATTGCATTTACACGAATGCCCGTTTTAGCAAAGTGTACTGCCAACCATTGTGTGAAATTTGATATAGCAGCCTTAGCACCTGAATATGCAGGAATTTTTGTAAGGGGGCAAAATGCATTCATTGATGAAATATTAATAATTACTGCACCCGGCTTGTCAATCATATCTAATGCAAATTCCTGCGTAGGTAAAAGTGTTCCTAAAAAATTCAAGTTAAAAACAAACTCAACACCTTTTTGCTCCAAATCAAAGAAACTTTTATGTCCCTCCGTGCCAAAAAGTTCTTTGTTGAATTCCTCATCATCAGAAGTTGCACGAGGATTATTTCCACCAGCACCATTTATCAAAATATCACATAAGCCAAATTCGGATTTAACTTTATCATGACATTCTTTTATATTTTCTTTTTCCAAAACATTGCATTTGAATCCTTTAGCCGTACCACCATTTGCCACAATTTCATCAGCAACTTTTTGTGCAGCTTCTTCATTTAAATCCAAAATGGCAACCTTTGCACCACAAAGTGCAAGAGCTTTTGCAAAATCTGCACCAAGTACACCACCACCACCTGTAACAACTGCAGTTTTTCCTTTTAAATTCGGTTTATATGCGAGTTCCAAAATTTCCTCCTAAATAATTAACATAAAATAAAGTTTAAAATGCAATGCAAATATTAAACTGTATATGTTGAGGCAGATGTACTACCACCCTCACCCGTCCAATTCGTATGGAAAAATTCACCCCTAGGTTTGTCCAAACGTTCATATGTGTGAGCTCCAAAATAGTCACGTTGTGCTTGTAACAAATTAGCAGGCAATCTTTCACTTTTGTATCCGTCAAAATAACTTAAGGCTGTTGACATTGCAGGAGCAGGAATACCATTAAGTGCGGCAGTAGCAACTACATTTCTCCAGCTATCTGTGAGACTTTCAATTATTTTTGAAAAGTGCGAATCTAAAAGTAAGTTTGAAAGCTCAGGATCTTTATCATATGCCTCTTTAATTTTTCCCAAGAACACAGAACGAATAATACAACCACCGCGCCACATCAAAGCAATTCCGCCATAATTCAAATGCCAATTATATGTTTGAGCTGCTTGTCTCATTAATGTATAACCTTGTGCATAAGAAATAATTTTTGATGCATAAAGTGCATTTTTGATATCTTCAATAAATCCTTTTTTATCACCTCTAAATTTATTTGGTGTTTTTTTATAAACTTTTGATGCAACAACACGTTCATCTTTCATTGCAGAAAGAAAACGCGAATAAACGGCTTCACCAATAAGTGTAAGCGGAACACCCTCATCCATTGAAGAAATGGCTGTCCATTTTCCTGTTCCTTTTTGCCCTGCTGTGTCTAAAATTTTATCAACGATTGGTTTACCGTCTTCATCTTTGAATGCCAAAATATCACGTGTAATTTCAATAAGATAACTATCCAGTTCAGATTCATTCCATTCTGCAAAAACTTCATGCATTTCATCTGCACTCATTCCAAGAAGATCTTTCATCAAATGGTATGCTTCACAAATAAGCTGCATATCTCCATATTCAATTCCGTTATGAACCATTTTTACAAAATGGCCTGCACCATTTTCACCAACCCAGTCACAACAAGCTTCACCATTTTCAACTTTTGCACAAATGCTTTGAAAAATAGGTTTAACAGACTCCCAAGCTTTTGGTGAACCGCCCGGCATCATTGACGGACCTTTCAATGCACCTTCTTCTCCGCCGGAAACACCTGTTCCAACATAAAGAAGACCTTTACTTTCCACATATTCTGTACGACGAATTGTATCAGGAAAATGTGAATTTCCACCATCAATTATAATATCACCCGGCTCCAACACTTCTAAAAGTTTGTCAATAAAAGCATCAACTGCTTGTCCTGCTTTTACCATCAACATAACTTTACGCGGACGTTCCAATTTTTCAGCAAGCTCTTTTAAAGAATATGTACCGATAATATTTTTACCCTTCGCACGACCTTCAACAAAACTCGTAACTTTTTCAGTTGTACGATTAAAAACTGCAACAGTGAATCCTTTTGATTCCATATTCATTACCAAGTTCTCGCCCATTACTGCAAGACCAACAAGACCAATATCAGCCTTTTTCATAAATAATTCTCCCATATAAAGCCATTAAGGTAGATTTTACTTCCATATGACTTTTTACACTGTTTTGTATTATTATAAAAACAGTATATGATAAACAGTTTGCAACGCAAACTTTAGAATAAAAACATAGTTTTTACACGTAAAACACAAGAGGAGGATTATTATCTCCCACATGTGCACTAATCTTTTTGCGTCAAAATTATCGTCTAACGCGTGCATTACCTTCCCAAATGCTCCAAATTTGTTCTTCATCTGCAGCAATACCAAAGTCATCAAGCAACGTTGCAACAAATGCACCGCTTGCCCAAGCAAACTGAACACATTTTAACGGTTCCCAGTTTCTCAAAAAACTGTAAAGTAATCCACCTACAAAACCGTCTCCTCCTCCAATGCGATCAAGAACAGGAATATTACGCGGCTCAATTACATGAACATCATCACCACTTAAAAGAATGGCACCCCATAAGTGATCGTTTGCACTAATTACTTGACGTAATGTTGTTGCATATCTTGTAGCTTTTGGATATGATTTTTTTACTTCCATTATCATTTTCTTAAAATTTTCAATTTTTGAAGCAATATCTTTTCCACCCGCCTCCGGACCTTTTACACCAAGACAAAGTTGATAATCTTCTTCATTACCGATAAGAATATCTGAGCTATCTGCAATTTCATGGAAAACTTCTGAAAGTTCTTTTTCGCGACCTTTCCAAAATGATGCACGATGATTCAAATCAAATGAAATTTTTGTACCGTATTTTTTTGCCGCACGAGCTAATTCCAAACAAAATTTACTTGTGTCCGGACTTAATGCTGCAATCAATCCTGAAAGATGAAGAATTTGTGCTCCTTCTTGACCAAAAATTCGCTCAACATCAAAATCCTTTATGTTTAATGTACGCCCAACTTCACCTGCACGATCATTTGCAACACGTGGAGCACGCAAACCATAACCGGAATCTGCAATATTAAATTGATGACGATATCCCCACGGACCGCCTTGTTCAACTTCAGGACCCTCAATATCCATACCACGTCTACGTAAATCACCTTTGATAAACTGAGCAATAGGGCTATCTTTTACAAATGTTGTAAGAACTTTTACAGGCAAACCAAGACCCGCAGCAATTGTTGCAACGTTTGTTTCAGCACTTGTAGCTTGCATACGAAATGTATCACTAATGTGTACCGGTTGACGTGTGGCCGGTGTAATGCGAACACCCATACTTGTCGGCACTATCAATGAATATTTACAATTTTTTTTAAGTTCCATAATTTTTCTCCTTAATATAATTATGTATTATCTAAATTTTTATTTGAGATTAATTTCTTCTCATTTTATTTTTCAAAACCACTATAAAGTAATTCCAAGTGACGACCTATATGCTTATGAAGCATTTCTGCATACACTTCTTCACCTTCACGCCACATTTTGTATAATTTATCTTTGAAACGGAACGAACCGTCTGCATTTTTTTCCGTCAAAATAAAACCGTACGTAATGTGAATAAGCTGGCGTGCATCATTTTGATTAAACAATTCCACTAATTCATTATCATTTAATGTGTCCACATCTGCAATTTTACTCAAATCCGTTGTTACATGGTAAAATTTTTTCGCTTGTTCAAACATGGACAAAGCAAATTTGTGAATTTCGCGATATAACTTTGGATCAACTTTAGCAACTGCACGCATTGCTTCAAGCCAGTTTGTGCCGGCGGTTTTTACGTGGAATTTTCCTTGCGTATATTTACCTATTAATTTAAATGTGCTGAATTTATCCGAACCTGAGTGAATACTCAGTTTATAACCGAATTTCCGTGCAATAGCGGCATGAATTTTCAATTCTTTTTCAAACTGCACTAAATCACCGATATAATCAACACCTTTTTGAAACTCACCACAAAAACGAGGAGCCACAGTAGCAAATTTTACACCACGTAAAGTAAGCTCATTTGCAACATAAAAATGCTGAAGAGGAGTCGTTGGAGTTGGTGTTTCATCAATAGAAATTTCAAAATCAACATTTGAACTTCCATCGGAAAGATATTTTTCCCAAATAGAAACGGTATAATCAACTGCTTTACTGTAAATCAACTGAATACGTAAAAGCTCCTCTTCCGTAAATTTTATTTTATCGTCTTCAATTTCAAATGTTTTATCCAAATATCGCTGTGCAATATCTTTTGGTAAAGAACTTTCAGTTTTTAGCTGGGCAAAAGACATATCATTTACATCGTTACGAATATGATCCGAACAATCCAACGTAATCATCGTGAAGCCTAAAGAAAGTGCATATTCAATGTCTTCCGGTTTTTTTAAGTGATCTCCGTCAGCACCAAAACCTCTTTTAAAACCATCACGGAAAACAGCATAAGAAGCACAATCCAAAACATTTTCATAGGTTCGATTTGTTAGATTTAATTCACGGATAGATTGTTGAGCTAAAATAGGATATGCGTCATAATCGTTAAAACAACGAATGTGACCATGAGCGGCTATTCCTAAACGGTCGCCTACACCCATACTTCTTTTTTCACGCAAAACAGGAATGGGTGCTGTAAAAGCAAAAGTTTTACGCAAAGCAATTGCATTTTCATGGTTTAATGGTGCTTTTATATATGATTTTGCACATTCAGGGCAATTAATTTTTTCGCCTGAAAAAATCTCACTTCCTTTTCCTGTAGCAATGAGAACATCTTTTTCGCCCTCATTTACCATGAAAACCCACAAATCACCAATATTATTAATTGATTTTTTGTAAACACCGGCGTCTTTAGCAGCACTAACATCCGGCAGTTTTTTAATAAAGTCAAATATAGTATTCATTAAAGAATACCTCCTCCTAATTATGTACAATTTTGTTTTTTTATACATTTTTTGTACATTATTATTCTACCTCGACTTTAGCTAAAACGCAACAAAAAAAACGAGCAAAAACAGAATATTACAATTTTAAGCAATTATGATACAAACAATTATCTTTCTTCACGAAAATACGGAATGCTTAATCCCGCCGGAGATTGGTATTCTTTCTTTTTACGGAATGTCATTAAAACCAAAACCAAAATTGTGGCAATATATGGAATCATATCTAATAAATGAGGGGAAAAAACAACTTTTTTTCCGAACCAAATCCAATTTACATTTTGAAACTTAAATCCAATGCCTTTTAGAGCACCAAAAACATATGCAGCAAATATTGCTTTCAAAGGATTCCACGTACTGAAAATGACCAAGGCAACTGCTATCCAACCGGCACCGGCAGTAATATTTTCCTGCCATCGTGGTACAAAAACCAATGACAAATATGCACCGGCAATACCGCATAAAAATCCGCCTAAAGAAATATGTATATATTTATACAAAGTAACATTTATTCCTGAGGCATCTGCGGCTGCAGGATTTTCGCCCACAGCACGGGTATTTAATCCCCATTGTGTATATTTAAAATATAAAAATAATAAAATGGCACATATAATTCCAAAATATACATAAATGCTTTGGTCAAAAAACATTTTACCTACAATTGGAATTTTATGCAAAAGAGGAATTGTCTTAGGTGCAAAAAAGTTTGAAACAGCTTCCGGTAATGATTTTCCCGCTAACGATTTACCTATATAACCTGAAACTCCACCACCAAAAATTGTAAGTACCAAACCTGTAACAACTTGATTTCCGCGCAAAGTAACCGTTATTAAAGCATAAATCATTGCACCAAACATACCTGCTAAACCTGATGTTAAAAAAGCAATAACAGGACTTGCCGTTATCAAAGCCATTTTAAAACCGATAGCCGCTCCCATGAGCATCATGCCTTCAATTCCAAGATTTGTATTTCCAACTTTTTCACACAAAATACCGCCTAATATGGCAATTAATATATGAGTTCCCATTTGAACCGATGTTTGTAAAAATAATTCAAAACTTAACATAGTATTTTATCCTTGTTTTTTTCTTTAGACCAAACAAATTTGTATCTAACAAAAAATTCACTGCCTAACACAAAGAAAATAATAATGCCTTGCAAAATTTGTGACACATTACTTGGAATTTTCAAAGATGTTTGTAAAAATGTGCCTCCTTGAATAAGCATGGAAAACACAAAAGAAACTCCTACAATTGCCGGTGGTGAAAGACGTGCAAGCCATGTGGTAATTACTGCAGTAAAACCTAAACCGCCGGAAAGCTGGTCGGAAAGAGAACGTTCAATCGCTGAAGCTTGCATCATTCCTGCCATACCGCAAATTCCACCGGAAATCATAATTGCACTAAACATTATGCTATTTACGTTCATACCACTGTATCTGGCAGTATCTTCACTTTCGCCAAGCACATCAATTTCATATCCGAGTTTTGTTTTTTTAAATAAAAAATATAACAAAGCGGCTATCACAATCGTAATAATCCAACCTATGTGAATTCCAAAAACAGTAGGCAAAACGGCATTTTGACTAAAAGGTGCAATTTTTGGAAAGCCGCTTGCATTCGGATCTTTCCATGGACCATATTGCAAATGACTTATCCATTTTGCAGCCACATAGTTTAACATCAATGTTACAAGAGTTTCACTTGTCATAAATTTTGCTTTAAGAATAGCAGGAATAAAAGCCCACAAACCACCAAACAAAAAAGCGGCAACAAACATCATCGGTAACAAAATAATTGCAGGTAATTCAGGAAAAGCAAACGCAACAACCGCACTTGCCCACGCACCGAGATAAAACTGACCTTCTGCACCTATATTCCAAAATTTCATACGAAACGCAACCGCTGTACCTAATGATAAAACAGTTAAAGGAATTGTTTTATTAATAGTTTCTTTAAATCGATAAAACGTTCCAAGAGAGCCATTTATAATTTTTGCATATACATTAAAAGGATTATAACCCATAAAAATAATAATTATGGCAGAGGCAACCAATGCTGCGACCACCGCCCCAATGCGTACCAAAGTTTCTTTCCATTTAGGCAATTCAGTCCTATTTACGATTCTAATCATATATTTTCTCATCAATTATGTAGATTTGCAACGATGCAGAAAACTACGTTTCAATATTATGCCACTAATTATTATGAGTCAGCACCTAACATTAATAAACCGATTTCTTCCTTACTTGTAACAATCGGATCCACAATCTCAACAATTCTACCACTGTGCATTATTATCAATCTGTCACAAAGCTCACGCAAAACGTCCAAATCTTCACCAATAAAAAGCACAGCAACTCCATGTGCCTTTTGTTCATTAAGCATATCATAAATGGCATAACTGGCACCAATATCCAAACCACGCACCGGATATGCAGTAATGAGTAAACGCGGTTTCATTTCAATTTCCCGCCCTAACAAAACTTTTTGAATATTACCACCGGAAAGTTTTTTTACAATATGATTTACAGACGGTGTTGAAATATCATATTTTTTTATAATTTCTTCAGCTTTCTTTTTGCCGTAATTTCTGTCAACAAACGCACCTTCCGTTTCTCTATATGTTTTTAAAAGTACATTATCAATAATATTCATACCGGCAACTAAACCCATTCCTAAACGATCTTCAGGAATAAAACTCATAGATATGCCTTTTTTAATTATAGCACGTGGTGAAAGGCCTGTAATTTCTTCATCAAGAAACAATATAGAACCTGAATCAATTTTCGTCAAACCGGCAATAGTTTCACACAATTCCTTTTGACCACTTCCGGCAATTCCTGCAACACCTAAAATTTCACCACCGTATAAATCAAAACTAATATCATTAAGAATTTTTACATCATGTTCGTCTTTTTTTGTTAGATGCCGAATTTTAAGCATAGGTTGTGATGTTGTTGAAGGCTTTTCGCGTTTAATTTCAAGTTCAACACTTTCACCAACCATCATTTCAGTTAATTCATATATATTTGTTTTTTTTGTTTCAACCGTACCGATAGATTTTCCTTTACGCAATACAGTTACACGGTCGGAAATTTCCATAACTTCATTCAATTTATGTGTAATAATAATAATCGCACAACCGGCTTCTTTCATATTACGCATAATAACAAAAAGTTTTTCAATTTCCTGAGGAGTCAACACCGCAGTAGGTTCATCTAAAATCATCACATTTGCACCGCGATATAAAACTTTTAAAATTTCAACAGTTTGTTTTTCACCAACAGAAAGCTCATATATTTTTTTATTTAAATCCACATTTAGTGAATACTTTTCTTCCAATTCAAAAACTTTTTTTTCAATTCTTTTCTTATTAAGTAAAAATCCGCTCTTTTCACCCAAAGCAATATTTTCCAATGCGGACATAACGGGGATTAATTTAAAATGCTGATGCACCATTCCAATATTATTTGCAATAGCATCTTGAGGAGAAGTAAAAACTTTTTTTTGCCCATCAATATAAATTGAACCTGCATCCGGAGCATAAATGCCGGAAAGCATATTTACTAAAGTGCTTTTTCCACTGCCATTTTCACCAAGTAAAGCCAAAATTTCACCGGGGTTAACATCAAGATTTACATCGATGTTTGCTTTTACAGCTCCGAAAGATTTACAAATGTCAACTAATTGTACATATGGTTTTTTCATAAAAGTTTTACAAAAAAAAGATACACAGATGAACACACTATAAAAAAATTATCTAAACGTGTCCATCTGTATTTAATTATAAATTATCTTGAAGATGCGTTTCCAATTACACCTTTAACGAACCAACCGATATTCCAAATTTCTTCATCGGTCATCTTAACACCGGCGGCAACTTTTTCATTTCCGTTTTGATCGAATAGAGGTCCTGTAAACGGCTCAAAACTTCCATTTTTAAAAGCTTCTTTAATAAGAGCAATTGCTTCTGCTGTTCCCGGAACACAGTTTTCCGTTAAAATATCCAGTGAAACAGTACCATTTTCAAAACCTTTCCAATATGCACGACTTGTCCAAGTTCCTGCCAAAATTTCATTTACATCTTCTACATAAAAAACGTCCCAATGAAAAAGCGGAGCTGTCATATATGCTTTTGGAGCGGCATTCGGTGTTGAAGTATTATATCCGATTGCATAAACACCTTTTTCCTGTGCGGCAATTTGAGGAGCTGTTGTATCTTGATGCTGAGCGATAACATCACAACCTTTGTTCAAAAGTTCCAATGCGGCTTGTTTTTCAACGGCCGGGTCATACCAAGTATTTGTCCAAATAACTTCAACAGTTGCTTCCGGATTTACTGAAAGTGCACCAAGTGTAAATGCATTAATTCCGCGAATAACTTCAGGAATTTGCATTGCGGCAACATAACCGATCTTACCATTTGCTGTACGAAGACCCGCAGCTATACCGGCAAGATATCTAGCTTGATAAATTTTTCCAAAATATGTTGAAACATTTGCGGCTGTTTTATATCCTGAACAGTGGCCGAATATAACATTAGGAAATTCAGATGCAACTTTTATTGTCCAATCCATAAAACCAAAACTATTTGTATATATTACATTACAACCTTGATCAATAAGATCACGAATTGCTTTTTCACAATCTGCATTTTCAGGAACATTTTCAACATATGCAGTTTGAATGCCCATTTCATTCAAGGCCAAACGACCTTTGTCATGGGCTTGAGTATATCCTTCATCATTAATTGAACCAATGAATACAAAACCTACTTTAATAGTTTCTGCAGTGAGCTTTTCATCATTAGCTTTGTTTTCTTTTTTGCAACCTACTGCTAAAACGAGAACCGCCAATACCAATAAAATTGAAATTACCTTTTTCATTTTTTCCTCCATAAAAAGATTTTTACATTGTAACATATAAATAATAAAATTAGAAGTATTTTTTTGAAATCTTATTTTTATTCTTTTGACTATTTGACATTGAGCCGTCATATGCATAAAATTAATAGTACATTTTATGGTAGATAATAATTTAAAACATAACAAAACATTTATAATAATTCCTGACTCATTCAAAGGCAGTTTAACATCTGAAGAAGTGTGTAGTATTACAAAAAACGAATTGTCTCAAAAATATCCCGATGCAAAAATTCTTACTTATCCTGTTGCAGACGGTGGCGAAGGAACAGTTGAATGTTTTTTGCATTGTATGAAAAACGGCAAAAAAATTTATACACAAACCGTAGATGCTTTTGGAAAAAATGTTGAAACGGATTATGCCATTTTTGACAATTCTTCCAAAGTTGCCGTAATTGAACTGGCAAAAGTTTGTGGACTACCTCAAGCACAGGAACGTGGAATTTTAAATCCTGAAATAACATCAACGTATGGAGTTGGACTTCTTATAAAGAATGCAATTGAAAAAGGTTGCACAAAAATTATTTTAGGCTTAGGCGGAAGCTCAACAAACGATTGTGGATGTGGTTTGGCTGCGGCTCTGGGCGTAAAATTTAGCAAAAACAAAAAGCATAAAAATTCTCACTTAGAACAAAACTCTTTTTTTGTGCCGGTAGGAAAAACACTTTGCGATGTTCAACATATTGACACGAATGAAGCCACAAAAAAATTACATAATATTGAAATTGTAGCCATGTGTGATATTAATAATCCTTTATACGGAAAAAACGGTGCCGCATTTGTTTTTGCACCACAAAAAGGTGCGGATAAAAAAATGGTTTTACAACTGGATAAAAATTTAAAAAAAATTGCACGCATTATAAAGAAAGATTTAAAAATTAATGTACAAAAAATTTCAGGCTCGGGAGCTGCCGGAGGTTGCGGTGCAGGTGTTGTCGCATTTCTAAATGGCAAATTAAAAAATGGCATTGAAACGGTTTTGCAAATGATTAACTTTGATAAGTTACTAAAAACCGAAAAAAACATTATAGTAATAACAGGAGAAGGAAAACTGGATAGTCAAAGTTTTCAGGGAAAAGTTGTAGGTTCTATTTGCAAACATACTAAAAACATTGAAACAATAGCTATATGCGGTTGCATTGGGGACATTCCCAAAAACTGGAAAGAAAAAGGTTTGTCAAAATTTTTTGCCATCACTCCGGAAGGAATGAGTTTTAATGAAGCAAAAAAAACAGCAAAGGCTAACTTAATTAAATGCATAAAAAATAATTTATAAAAGGAAAAAATATGCTAGACAAAAAACAACAAACAATTGAAATTGCACTTTCATCAATCATAATTATTTCAATTTATGTTGCTACACAAATTTTATCGGACATAGGAAGTTTAAAAATTGCATACATTGCTAACTTCAGCATTGATGCCGGCACATTTATATATCCTATTACTTTTACACTGCGCGACATGATTCACAAAAAACTTGGAAAAAAAGTCGCACAAATAACTGTAATTACTTGTGCCGGAATCAATTTAGTCATGGCACTTTATTTTGCTTTTGTTGCCTCTTTACCTTCAGATCCAACTTGGCAACTACAAGAGGCATACTCAAGCATTTTAGGACCTGTATGGAGAATCGTTGTGGCAAGTATTGTAGCTGAAGTTGTCTCTGAACTTTTAGACACAGAAATCTATCATCTTTTTGTTACAAAAATTACGACTAAATATGAATGGGCACGCGTTCTTGTTTCAAATGCCGTAAGTGTTCCAATTGATTCTGCAATTTTTGCTTTTATTGCATTTTACGGTAACCTACCACTTTCGTCCATTATCTCAATAATTTTTGCAAATATGATAATAAAGTTTTTAGTAACTCTAATTTCTGTTCCCGCAATATATTTAGTAAAGGAAAAAAAATAAATGTCTCAAAAATTTATTGATTTTCATGCTCATATCTACCCAAAAAAAATTGCAATAAAAGCAACTCAATCCGTTGCAAAATTTTATGACATAAATGTTGCATGGAATGGATTAGCTGAAGAACTAATTGAAAGCGGAAGTAAAATAGGAATTACAGACTATGTTGTTCTTTCTGTTGCAACAAAAGCAAATCAAGTTGAATCTATAAATAATTTTTTAATAAATGAATGTAAAAAACATTCTCAATTTATTGGCTTTGCAACTTACCATCAAGATTATGAAAATTTTGAAAAGGAAATTGAACGCGTAACAAAGGCAGGATTAAAAGGGATAAAACTACATCCTGATTTTCAAAAATTTCAAGTTGATGATTCAAAAATGGATAATTTTTATGCAGCGGTAAGTGAACGCAATCTACCCATTTTAATACATGCAGGAGATTCTCGATTTGATTTTTCCGGTCCAAAACGAATTGCCAATGTATTAGACAAGCATCCTAACTTAAAAGTTATTGCGGCACACTTCGGAGGTTACTCTGAATGGGACAGTACACTTAAATATTTAGTTGGTCGCAAAGTTTGGTTTGACACTTCATCAACAACATGGAAATTACCATATGAAAAAGCAAATGATATAATAAAAAAACATGGTGCGGAATTTTTTCTTTTCGGTAGCGACTTTCCCATGTGGGACCATAGCGATGAATGGAGTCGTTTCAATTTTTTTTCATTTACAGAAGAAGAAAAAAAATTAGTGCTTTATGAAAATGCACAAAAATTACTTAATTTAAAATGAATGCAACAAAAGATTTAACACAAGGAAATCCGGTTAAATTAATTTTACAGTTTTCCTTTCCTGTTTTTTTAGGATATTTATTTCAAGAATTTTATCATACTTTCGATACAATTATTGTTGGTCGTCTTTTAGGAAGTTATGCACTTGCAGCAGTGGGCTCCACTTCACCATTAGTTTTTTTAGTTTTTGGTTTTACACAAGGAACAACACAAGGTTTTGCCGTTTTAACTGCACAAAGTTTTGGTGCAAAAAATGACAAGGCATTAAAGTTTTCTATAGCATCAAATATAATTTTAAATACGTCCCTTACAATTATCGTTACTGTCACAGCATTAATAACTGCAAAACCAATATTAAAAATCATCAATACTCCTGAAAATATTTTTAATCAAAGTTATACATACATTTTTGTTATTTATGCAGGAATAGGAGCAAGCATTTTATATAATGCTTGTGCTTGCATTTTAAGAAGTCTTGGGGATAGCAAAACTCCATTATTATTTTTAATTATTTCTTCAATATCAAATATTATCTTAGATTTTATTTTTATAAAATATTTATATGTTATGGGAGCGGCTCTGGCAACTGTAATTGCTCAGTTATTTTCAGGCATAGGATGCTTTATTTATATTTATAAAAAATTTCCAAATCTACATCTATCCAAAAAAGATTTTTATATTTCTTTTAATATTTTAAGACAACATATGAAAATTGGTATACCAATGGGTTTTCAATTTTCCATTACCGCAATTGGTTCAATAATTTTACAAAGTGCTTTGAATAATTTCGGTGCTTTTGCAATTGCCGGATTTTCAAGTGCACAAAAAGTTGAACACTTAATAACAACTGCCGCAAATACTATTGGCGTAACTTGTGCAAATTTCACAGGTCAAAACATCGGTGTAAAAAACATTTTCAGGGTTAGACAAGGTGTCAAAACTTGTATCTATATCAGTATTATATGTTGTGCTTTTTCAATGTTTATCGCACTTGTATTTCCAAACCAACTTACTTCACTTTTTGTTTCTGAAAACGAAACCGGCTACACAGAAATTTTAAGATATGCAAAAGAATTTTTATTTTGGTGTTCACTTTGTTTTTTTCCGTTATATTGTATTTTTATTTTCAGAAACACTTTACAAGCAATGGGCTTTGCACTTATTCCTTTATTAGGTGGCGTTACCGAACTTTTAGCTCGTTCCATTATTGCATACACTTTACCGCTTTTTTTAGGATACACAGGAATTTGTTTAGCAAGTTCTATCGCTTGGATTTTAACAAGTTTACTTTTAATAATAAGTTATAGTATAATAGTAAAGAAACATTTTACAAACAGGAGAATAAATTGAAAACCAATTGCGAATATGGTGCACCCACAAGTGCATTATTTACAGATTTTTATGAATTAACGATGGCACAAGGTTATTGGAAAAACAAAATGGATGAACAAGTTGTGTTCGATATGTTTTTCCGCCGTCAACCTTTTGATGGAGGTTTTTCTGTTTTTGCAGGATTAGATACATTGCTAGATGTTATATCCATTTTTAAATTTTCAGACAGCGACATTGAATATTTACGCGGTATAAAAATTTTTGAAGAAGATTTTTTAAGCTATTTAAAAGATTTTAAATTTTCCGGCGACCTTTATGCAATGGATGAAGGCAGTATTGTTTTTCCAAATGAACCTTTAATACGCATTCATGCAAATTTAATAGAAGCACAAATTATTGAAGGGCTCGTATTAAACCACATTAACTTTCAGAGTCTCATTGCTACAAAAACTGCACGTGTTTGGATGGCATCGAAAAAAGGAGCAATCATGGAATTTGGTTTACGTCGTGCACAAGGACCGGACGGGGCTATGAGTGCAAGCAGGGCGGCCTTTATCGGAGGTGCTGCCGGAACAAGTAATACATTAGCAGGAAAAGTTTTTGGCATTCCGGTTATGGGAACAATGGCACATTCATGGATTATGTCTTTTTCGACAGAACTTGAAGCATTTGAAACATATGCAAAAATGTATCCCGACCGTGCTATATTTTTAATTGATACATATGACACATTAAATAGCGGTGTAAAAAACGCAATCAAAGTGGGGAAAAAACTAGTTGAAAAAGGATATAATTTTGGTGTACGTCTTGATAGCGGAGATATAATGTATCTTTCAACAGAGGTGAGAAAACAACTGGATAAAGCCGGCTTTCCAAACGCCTTAATTTCAGTTTCAAATGAATTAACCGAAGAAATTATTGAAACATTAGTTTTAAAAGATGCACCCATAAATTCATGGGGCGTTGGAACGCACATGGTAACAGGAGGAAATGAATCTTCTTTTACCGGTGTTTACAAACTAGCGGCACGTAGCAATCCGGGAAATCATGAAATGATTGCAACAATGAAATTTTCCGACAATCCCGAAAAGACAACAAACCCGGGTGTTAAAAATGTATATAGATTATATGATGAAGATGGAATGGCAAAAGCTGATATTCTTGCATTAGACAATGAAAAAATTTCTACAAAAAATGAAAGTCGCTTTTATCATCCAAGCATTGACTATAGACAATTTAGTTTTAAGCCAACAGAAATAAAATCCCTTTTGATAAAACGCATGGAAAAAGGTAATCGTACGGAAAATGCACCTATAAAAGAACAATCAATTATTATCCGTGATGCACGTGCAAAAATGATTAGTGACTTAGAAACTTTAGATAACAGTTACAAAAGAATTTTAAATCCACACATTTATAAAGTTTCCATAACAGAAAAATTAAAAGATTTAAAATTACAATTTATCAAAGAAAGAATAAAATAAATTTTTCACGGTAGATATTCTGTTTTTATATTTTTCAAGGCGTCAAAAAGGCGCCTTTTTTGTTTATAATTATCATCTGTTAAATTTTGCAAACGACAACGAGCTTCTTTTCTAGACGAATTATTTTGATAAGTACAAGTGCATGTCATATTTTTGTAACCGTTTTCTTTTGCATGTGCAATAATTGTTTTTTCATCAACAAGACTAAGTGGTCGAATAATTGTTACAGGATATTTTTCATATTTAAATTTTGGAGTCATTGTTGACAACTCGCCTTTTTGCAACGCATTCATCAACAAAGTTTCTAGCACGTCATCTAGATGATGTCCAAGTGCTATTTTATTAAAACCGTTTTTTACTGCATAATTTTTTAATTCGGTTCTACGTTGTGTTGTACACCACCAACAATTCATTTTTTTATTAGGCTTTAATCTAGTTATAACATTTGCATTAACAGTTTGAATTTTAACGTCCCAGCTTTCAATCATTGCTTTTAACTCTTCATTAAAAACTTCACCTAGACCGCTTTCAACATAAAGTGCTAGAAATTCAAAATTATCTCTGTTTTGTTTTTTTCGTTTAGCAAAATATTCAATAAGAACTGTAGAATCTTTTCCACCCGAAGCTCCAATTAAAATTTTATCGCCATCTTCAATGAGTGAGTAATCAAAAACTATTTTATCTATTATTCTAAATATTTTAGGCTCAGGCATAAAATCATTTTACTATCAATGCAAAAAAAAAGCGAGTCAAGGCTTTTGATAAAATTAATAACAAGCCTTAACCGCTTAAATAAAGATTAATTTATTTTTCTACATTAATCTTTTTTTTTACTTTATTCTACAGAATAAATTTGTGTTTTTTTATCATCTTCAGACGATTGCCACTTGCGACGCATTGCAGCGATAAATGCACCGGCAATGAAAATTGTAGAATAAACACCGGATATAAGTCCTATTATTAAAGCCAATGCAAAATCTTTCATACTTCCTGTCGTAAAAATAAACAAAGATACAACGGCTAATAATGTTGTAAAACTTGTAATAAGTGTACGTCCAAGCAAATCAGTCTGTGAAATATCAAGAAGTGTGGAAAATTTATTAACCTTAATAAGTTTCATATTTTCACGTACACGGTCAAGAACTACAACTGTATCATTAATTGAATAACCGATAATTGTTAGAATAGCAGCAATTGATGCAGACGTAAATTCCATCTGTGTAAAAACCATAAATGCAACCATAATTAATGCATCGTGTAAAATAGCTAAGACTGCACCTAGTGCAAAGTCCCACTTAAAACGAATAGTTGCATAAAGCCAAATTAGTACAAGTGACATAAGAACGGTAATTATTGAAGTAAAAACCAACTTGCCTGAATATTGAGAACCGATAAAATCTGTTTTTACAATTGCATAATTTTCACTGCCAAATTTTTCAATTAATTTTGCAGAAATATCCGAGCGAATTTCTTTAGAACTTTCTCCATCATCACCAACACGAATTTGAAAATGATTATCAAGTGGTACACCAAGTGCCTTTACTGCAATATCACTTGAATCGTCGAAAATAGCACGAATATCATCGGAAGTAATGTCAACGGCTTTTGAATCCGCAATATGCAAATTATATGGAACGTCTGAAAGCGTTGAAGATTTATCTGAACTTGTAAAAAGCCCTTGAGCACTTTCTTTACCATCAATATTTTTTAAAGTGGCTGTAACTCCTTCAACTGTGTTAAAACCTGCTGTCATTTCTTCTAAGTTTTTATATTTTAAATACGGAAACTCATATGTTGTATTGTCTGCACCAACACCGGCAACAACAAGACTTACTCCTTGAGCAGTAACTTGAACACTAACTTGTGCAGAACCTTTATATGTCAAAGAAATGGCAGTTGGAGCTATTTTAAATTCTTTAATTAAACCGGGTTTAAAATCAACACCAAGATTTAGACCTTTTGTAAACATCATGATAGCAGCGGCACCAATAATTGCCAAGCTCATTATTACACAAGGAATAAAAAACTTACTAAAATGAATAATTTTTTTCATTTATTTTATCCTCCAACTGATGCTTATTTTTTGTCTTTTGAGAACTTCCGTGTCAAAGTCAAACATTAAGCGAGAAACAAACAATGCTGTGAAAACTGATGAAACAACACCGATTGCCAAGCTGACTGCGAATCCTTGAATAGGACCGGTTCCAAGTTGAGAGAGGAACATTGCAGCGATAAACGTTGTAATGTTAGCATCCATAACAGACCAAAATGCACCGCTAAAACCTGCATCAATTGCGGCCGCACGACTCTTTCCAATAGCTAATTCTTCTTTAATACGTTCAAAAACCAATACGTTTGCGTCAACTGCCATACCAATTGTAAGAATCATACCCGCAACAGACGGCAAAGTAAGTGTCAAATTAAATGCACTCAAAATACTGAACATAATATAAAGGTTTAAAACTTGAGCTACAACAGCATTAAGACCTGTACCTTTGTACCAAACCAACATAAATACCATTACTGCAAGCAGACCGTAAATTAACGCTTTCAAACCTTGATTGATAGCCTGCTGTCCCAAAGACGCACCAACAACTTGTTGACTTTCAACACTAAGTGGAACACTGAATCTTGCAATTTGTAAAACTTTTTGTAAATTTTGTGCTTCTTCCAAACCAAAACCGGAAATTGCAACTTGCCCGCCCGTAATAGGTTCATTAATTCTTGCATATGATTTTGCTTTATCATCAGAAACAATTGCTAAATTTTCACCTGTATTTTCGGTTGTAAAATTAGCAAAAATTGTAGCACCTTCACTGTCCAAAACAAAATTTACTTGCGGGCGACCTGTAATACTATCACTGCCTATGTCAGCACTTTTAATATGTCTTCCTTCAAGAGCAATTTCTTTTTTCAAAACCAAATACCCAATGCGCTCATCAAGACCATAATCATCTTTTGTATACAAACCCATTACTTCACAATCGGCAGGAATAATGGACGGATCCAAAAGCTCACCGTTTGATGCAAATGTACTTGCAGGATTTGCATTATAATATTGAGCAAAAGCCTCTGTTGCCACGCTGTCAACTAAACGAAAATTTAAAATCCCCTTGCCCATAATAATAGTATTTATACGATCCGTTTCCGCAGCTCCCGGCATTTCAATATAAATACGATCTTCACCTTGTTGACGAATTACCGGTTCAGTTAAACCAAATCGGTCAATGCGGCTTGCCAATGTTTCAATTGCTTGACTCATTGCACCGGCTTTAATTTGTTCGACATTTTCAGTTATGGGACTACCATCTTGAGAAACCAACGCCGCATCCAAATCTGCACGAACAATAATGCTCATGCCTCCGGAAAGATCCAAACCAAGTTTTACAGAATTATTATACTTATTTTTGGCTGCTAAAATTTCATCACGATAACGAGTTTCCAAAACACCGAGTAATTCCGCTTCATTGCTAAAAGAAAGCATTACATCACGCAATGTCATTTCTTTAGGAGCTTTTTTTCCCATATCCTTGTAGTTTTTTGCAGCAATCTTTTTAAGAAAAGCAAAATTTTCAGGAATAGCATCCGCTCCATTTGCATTTGTAGCAGCTTTAAGTTCTTTTACATCATCCGACGCCATAACACGCGAATAATCCTTAATTTTTTCCAGTGAGCTTAATGCCAATGTTTGTATTTCCTTAGGAGTTCGTGCATACCAACAAATTGATGGCCACAAAAACCAAAAACAAATGACAAGAATCACCAGAATGAGAAGAAAACGTGATCTTTTACTCATTTTTATTATTCTCCAACCTTTGTATTTTATTATTCAGGTAAAACTTCTTTTGTTTTTCTACCTCGTTTTGTAGATTTTTCTTCAGTTTCCGCAACAGATTCAACTGCTTCTTCTTTTTTAGACTCAGAAACAATTGCTTTTTCTAATTTTTCAGCAGGTTTTGTTTCATTCGGATTAACCGATGAAATTGCAGAACGTAAAAATTCTATTTTTGTATTGTCATCAACTTTAACAATTACTGTTTTTTCTTTTGTTTGATGGATTGTTCCATGAATTCCACCAATTGTAACAACTTTATCACCTTTTTTCATTGCATCAAGCATACGTTGTGTTTCTTTTTGACGCTTATTATTTGGGCGGATAATCAAAAAATACATTACAATGAAAATTAGAGCAAATGGCAAAAGCATTGAAAGTAAGCTTCCATTTCCAGCTGCACCGCCGGCAGTTTGCAAAAGATAAAAATTAGACATTTAATACTTCCTTAATCTATTAATAGTATATTTGAACAATGTTAGCATAATGAATTAAAAAATTCAACCGAATTATTTGACTGAAAATGTTTCGTGTCAAATATTTAGCGTTTTAACAAATCATCGAGTTTTTGATTTAATTGCAAAAGACTTGAGTCATTCGGATTAAGTGCAACAACTTGTTTTAAATAATATTGTGCTTTACGATAATCTTTTTTTTCAAAGTATATTTGATACAAGTCAAAAAGTGCATTTTGATTTCGAGGATTGGCAGTAAGACTTGAGCGCAAATCTGAAAGTTTTTGTTCTTCATCCGATGAAATTCTGCTTTTTTCATAATATAAATTACTTTTATTTTTTCCATTTGCACTTGGTAAAAGTTTTAAAATTAATTTTTCGGCCTCATCTTTTTTATTTTGAGCGATTAATATTTTCAAAACGGCTTCGTCTAATGCTTCAGGAGAAACAACATTAATTTTTTTTAATGAATCCAAAGCATTTTGTGCTTCTGAAATTTTATTTAAGCCGATGCAAATTTCAATTTGACTGAATAGAGAATCTTGGTTAGTTGAAAATTTTTGTAAAATTTGCAAATTAATATCATAAGCTTTTTGCCAGTTTTTTTGCTTGATATTTTCTGCAACTAAAATACGTTTTGCATTGAAATTATCCGGCTCAACTTGTAAAACTTTTTCTGTCATCTCCAATGCAGACAAACCGGCAATTTTTTGATTTGTCATAGTTGCTAAACTACTAGCAGCCAGTAAAACATCAGTATCATCTTTATATTTTATCAATGCTTCTTCCAAAAAACTTGATGCGGCAACAGAATTTTTATTCCACTCAACCAAAAGTTGAGCTTTTAAAAGCAAATACATTTTATTTGACTTATCAACTTTTGCATACATATCAAGCAAAGACGATGCTTTTATGTACTCGCCCCTTGCCATTAAAACACGAATGCGAAACATAAGATAATCGGCATTTTCAGGATCTTTTTGTAATGCTTGAGCAATAAATGAATCTGCATCATCGTAATTTTTTTCTAAAAAAGCCGCTTCAGAAGCAAAACGTAAAAGTTGTGTGTTGTAATTATGCAAAATTAAATTTTCTTTACTCAATTCCAATGCTAAAAAACTTTGATTTGTCGCCAAAAGAGCTTCAATGTATGCAATTATAACGGAAATTGATTTTTCTGCATTATATGCATCTTTCAAGAAAGGTACAGATTCTAAAAAACGATTTTGGCGATTAAGTAAAAGACCAAGCAAAAATTTAGCAAAAAAAGTTTCATTATTAAATTCGATAGCGGCTTTTAATGCTTGTTCTGCTTCATAATAATAATTAGTAACAGAAGGAACGGTAATTAAAATTAACGATGGTAAGGCACAACTTAGACAATCGACTTGCACAGATGAATAATCATAAACACCCTTTTGTGCAGAATTTATTGACGCAATATAATTAGAAGTTGACTTCCCCAATTCCGGCAACTCCCAATTTATCTTTTCTTGCGGAAACAAAATATGTAACATTTTTGTAGCAGTATGCAAAAGTATTATTTCTTGTTCCGTATAATTTAATTCAGGACGAAGTAATTTTGAAACTGCATTTTTAAGCGAAGATAAAGAGCCTATTTCAATATTTTTTATAATACTTTTATCAATTAGCTTTGTTTTATCTTTTGAAATAACAGGTAATGCAACTTCCGTTTTTGAAGATTTTTCAAATTGTACATTTTCTTCATTCGATAAGGAATCATTTTTTTCAATAATTTGCAAATCACTTTGCAAATGTGCACCACCTTCCACAGCTTTATTAGTGGCACCACAAGAGAAAAAAATCAAACATAAAAAAATATAGCTCAAATACTGAGCCATAAATCGATTCATTTATTTTGAAACCTTTTCCTTAAACAAAAACATTCCTACCAAAAACCCCACAGCAAAAACCGGCAAACAAGGCCACCAACGAAAAATAAATTCTCTCAACGTTATTTTTATAATATTAAAAGAAAAAAGCATAAAAAAACAACCTAAAAAAATAAAAACTAAAGACGGAACCAAATAAACGGGACGTAATTTTTTTTTAGCAATAAGACCTGTAATAAATAATGAAATTCCCGACCAAATTGCAAATACTGGCAAAACTTTAGTCCAAACAAATAAAAATTTTGTGAATTTAAAAATAAGAAAAACTACAAGAAAAAAAAGTAATTCAAAACCGATAAAAATAAATGTAATATTTTTTTGCTTCATGCTATCTCCTAGAAAATTTTATTTTTTTATGATAATATTCTTACATGTGTATTAAGAATAAATTAGCATTTTTTTTCTTTTTTGTATATATTTTCGTCATAATTTCTTGCTCACAAAACCGGAACTTACAAAATAAATTACTTTCTATGGCTGATGACCCTCATCTTTCGGTAGAAAATCGCTATTCTATTATAAACCAAATTGCCGGAAATTACATCAATAATAAACAAAATGACGAATTAGTTTTGTTTTTAACCGATTATGTTGAAAAAAACCCCGACGATATTTACAATCCGTATTGGCTTTTAATGGTTGCTTCCGCTCATTTAGATAACGGTTCCGAGCCGATTGCCGAATATTATTTTGACAAAATTTTACAAAATTATGATGATTTACTCATAAAAGGAAATTCTATCCACATCATTTGTTTGCAACACTTAATTCAAATTACAAAATCCTCCGAAAGCCGAGTATATTATTTTACTAAACTTATTTCAAATTTCGCGGACAAAGTAAATGTAACTGAATTATATGCACGTCTAGCAGTTGAATATGAAAATCAAGGCGACTGGGAACAAGCATTAAAAGCATATCAAATGTTTTTAGCTCAAGAAGATGCTTCAACAATTCAAATTTCCGGCATGAGCGATATTTATCTGAAAGCAAAACAAACTATTGATTTTAGCAATTCACCGCAAGACTGGACTTTTGAAACATTGGAAGCCTTGGAAACCGCTGTAAAAGCTGCAATTCGTAAATATGATTACAAAAAATTAAACAATTATCGTAGCAAAGTTAATTTTTTTGGTATGTCATGGAAACAAGAACAAACAGATGCTAATAGCCAGGTTACATATTCCATGAAAGATTATATGCGCGGGAACAGAATTCGATTCAATGATACGCTTGACAAATCTTCAAATCAAAATGAAGCATATTTAAGAACAACAGGCTGGAGTACATATATTCCCGTTTGGTATTTATATTTTCGTAAAGTCAACTTTCCAGCAAATCCGGAAGTTCACGGCAATTGGGAATGGGCAGGCATTTATTACGGTGAAAAATTATGATACAATTTTTCAAAAAATTTATTTTTACCCTATTTATGTGTACATATTTATTACCGCTTTTTTCAAATAATGATAACAATCTTAATATTAGTGCTGAATTACAAAATAATAATTTACAAGTAATAGAAATGTTGCACATAGAAAAAATCGATTATAAAAATGAGCAACTTGGTGACGATTTACCAAATGAAAATCAAATAATTGAGTATAAAAAACTTTCCATAGATATTCCTGAAGAAAATCCTTTAATTCAAAAATATAGAAAAGAATATACATCAAATTTTGGAAAGCAATGGCTTGCCAACGTCATGAATAATGCAGAACCATACAGGCTTTTTATTCGCGAGGAATTGGAAAAACGCAGTATGCCTGCTTTTTTAGAATATTTGCCTGCTGTTGAATCAAGTTTTAATATCCGTGCCGTTTCAAAATCAAAAGCTACAGGACTTTGGCAGTTTATGGAAAACTCCATCAAGCCTTATATGCAAAAAAATTCTTGGGTTGATGAACGCCTTGATCCATGGATTTCAACCGATGCCGCACTGAAAAAATTACAAGAGAATTTTAATATACTTGGTAACTGGGAATTAGCCTTAGCGGCCTACAATTTCGGTTTAGGCGGCATTTCAAGATTAGTCAAACAATATCCCGGAAAAAATTATTGGCAGTTGGCGGCAAAAGATAAACTGAAAACGGAAACTAAAAATTATGTTCCACGCCTTTTAGTTATTGCCGATCTTGTAACAAATGCTGATTTTTACGGCATTGATTTACCCACACTAACAGAAAAAGACGAACATCGTTTTGAAGAAATTATTGTAAATGGTGCATATGACCTAAATGATATTGCCCAAAAAGCAAATATTTCCATAAAAGAATTGGAGTTTTTTAATCCTGCACTTTTTTATGGTGTTACGCCGCCAACTACAAACTATAAATTACGTTTTCCGCAAAACTATGCCGAACAAATAACAGAAATTTTAAAACACATTGACCCACGTGCACCAAAGTTTCACACAGTAATAAAAGGTGAAACATTATGGGGAATATCTCGCCAATATAATATTGACATTGATGAGCTTTGTATTATAAACAAAATTAACAAAAATAACATTTTATCTATAGGAACTGTGCTAAAATTGCCGATATATAAATGATATGAAAAAGCCTGTATTTATATTTGCAAAATTAATTTTCACTTATGTTTTAATTTTTCAATTTAATTATTCCTTTTCTAATGAAATGTTCGGCGAAAGTTTTATCGATTGGACAAAAGGAAAATTTTCATCATCAATTTCATTTGACATTGAAAAAGCAGGTATTTCTTTTCCTTCCGGCAGAAGTACCGCCGACAATGAAATTAAACAAAACTTACCTTTGCTTGTAAAAAATCCTTTACTAACATTACTCGTTGATTCATCAAACACATTAGGCGACATGGTAATTCGTGACAAAATTAATTTTGAACAAATTGTCTCTATAATCGATGAAGGAAAACACAGTCCTAGTTTTTTTGCTAAAGGTTTAAGCATTTTAAAAGTAAATCATAACATAGAAATAAATGAAATTTCTAAAATTATGATAAAACATAAATCTTCATATGCACCACATGCACCGATTGAACGTGTTTCTTCACGAATATATACGGGAATAATTATTGATTGTCGCGGACTATTAAATGTTCATGGAGAATTTTCCACTGATAAAGCTGTTCCTTGTCTTTTCCCAAAAATTTGGGACGAATCTATGAATTTACTTTATGAACGAAATATACTCGATGCAAAAATTGCTCAAAAAAACGGCATTGTTACTTATGCATATACAGATGACGAAAAAAATTATAGCGACAGAGTTGGTCATGACCCTCTTCGTATTTCTGCACGAAAAATTTTTGGTGTACATAGAACTGATCCTGTTATTTCAAAAAAAGATGCATTAAAAATTTTATCAATAAAAGAAAATCGCGAACTTTTAAAACAGGGTAAAATTGTTTTGCTTTTAGATAAAGAACAACTTGTGCATGCTATTTCGGCACCAAAAAAGAATGAAGAATATTATGTAGTATATAAAGATATTGAAAATTTTTATTATGAAAAGAAAATTCCACAAGTGTCCATAGTAGACGGACCAAGGGGAACTTTAATTTCCGTGCAAAACTTACAATTTATTGCCGACAGCTCAGAACTATTGCCGGGAGAAAATAACAGACTGGATTCAATTGCAGAAGCATTAAAACTTGCAACAAAAGACGGCGGTTTTACAATTTTAGTTGAAGGACATACTGCAAGTGTTGGTAAGCCAAGTGGAGAAATGAATCTTTCAATAGAACGCTCTCAAGCAATAATCAATGAAATGATAAAACGTGGCTTACAACCGAATTTATTCAGTTTCCGTGGATATGGCGGAACTGCTCCAATTGCGGATAATTCAACTCCTGAAGGTCGTGAGCAAAACCGCCGCGTTGAAATTAATATTGTGCCCCAGCAAACATATATTCAACGCATTCCATAAAATTAAGGCAAAGTGTACCGCAAAAAACCCTCTTTTTTTGGTACACTTTTTTTTATGAAAAGCTTAAAGCACTTAAATTTTTATCATAATCAACTTTAATTTCCGTGTCTTCAGGATATTTTCCGGTAAGAATCTCTTTAGCCAAAGGATTTTCCAAATATGTCTGAATTGCACGTTTAATCGGTCTAGCACCAAAAAGCGGATCATATCCAACTTCGGATAAAAACTCAATTGCCTTATCCGTCACATTCAATTTTATGCGACGCTCTTGCAAACGTTGACAAACGCGTTCAACTTGTTTGCGTACAATTTGAGTAATAACATCTTTACCAAGTCGACTGAATGTTATTACCTCATCTATACGATTAATAAATTCCGGACGGAAACTTTGATTTAACATTGCCTTAATTTGTGGAGCAAGGGATGCTAACTCTTCATTTGTTTCCGCTTGCAAAATCAAATCGCTACCCAAATTACTTGTCATAATAATAATAGCATTTTTAAAATCAACCACGCGTCCTTGACTGTCTGTTAAACGACCATCATCTAAAACTTGCAAAAGAACATTAAATACATCCGGATGAGCTTTTTCTATTTCGTCAAAAAGTACAACACTATACGGCCTGCGACGCACCGCTTCCGTCAGTTGTCCGCCTTCATCATAACCTACATATCCCGGTGGTGCACCAATAAGTCGTGATACGGAAAATTTTTCCATATATTCACTCATATCAATGCGGGTCAAACTCTTTTCATCATTGAATAAAAAATCCGCTAGTGTTTTTGCAAGTTCGGTTTTTCCAACCCCTGTAGGACCAAGAAACAAAAACGAACCGAGTGGTTTATTTTCATCGGACAAACCGGCTTTATTGCGTCTAATAGCATCGGCAACTGCGGCAACTGCTTCATCTTGTCCCACAACGCGTTTATGCAAAACATCTTCTAAATCGATAAATTTTTGCATTTCGCTAGCCATCATTTTACTAACAGGAATTCCTGTCCATGTTGAAACAACCTTAGCAATATCCTCTTCAGAAACCTCTTCTCGAAGAAGTTGATTTTCCGAAGTTTTATCTACTCCGTCCGTATCTTTTTCTTGCGATGCATTTTCCGACAAAAGACGTTCAATTTCAGGAATCTTTCCATATTTAATTTCAGCGGCTTTTGCCAAATCACCTTCACGCGTAAAACGAATTTCATCAAGACGCAACTGTTCCAATTGTTCTTTTAATACACGGCTTGAATCAATGCGCTTCTTTTCATTTTCCCACTGAAAACGCATTGCATTTCGCTTATCCGTCAGTTCTGCCAATTCTTTTTCAAGTTTTTCTAAACGTTCCAATGAAACATTATCCGTTTCTTTAGAAAGCGCTTGTTTTTCAATCGTTAGCTGCAAAATTTTTCGTTCTACTTGATCAAGCTCTGTCGGTTGACTTTCTATTTCCATTTTTAGATGGCTTGCAGCTTCATCCATCAAGTCTATTGCCTTATCCGGCAAAAAGCGCGATGTGATATAACGGTTAGAAAGCGTTGCTGCAGCTACTAAAGCTTCATCTTTAATTCTAACACCATGGTGAACTTCATATTTTTCTTTTAATCCGCGCAAAATTGCAATTGTGTCCACAACACTTGGTTCAGCACAATAAACTTGCTGAAAACGACGTTCCAATGCAGAATCTTTTTCAATATATTTTCTATATTCGTCCAAAGTCGTAGCACCAATAACATGTAACTCACCACGTGAAAGTGCCGGCTTGAGCATATTTGATGCATCCATAGAACCTTCCGCAGCACCTGCTCCAACTAAAGTATGTAACTCATCAATAAAAAGTATGATACGACCCTCGCTTTTTTGAACATCATGAATAACAGCCTTGAGCCTTTCTTCAAACTCACCGCGAAATTTTGCACCGGCAACTAATGCTCCTAAATCTAAAGATAAAAGTCTCTTATCTTTTAAACTGTCCGGAACATCACCGGAGACAATGCGACGTGCTAAGCCTTCAACAATTGCAGTTTTACCAACACCAGGTTCGCCAATCAACACCGGATTGTTTTTTGTACGGCGGCTCAAAACTTGCATCACTCTTCGAATTTCTTCATCGCGGCCGATAACTGGGTCAATTTTTTCTTGACGTGCCAATGCAGTTAAGTCGCGACAATATTTTTCAAGTGATTGCATTGTTGCTTCAGGGTCCTGAGAATCAACTCTATGATTGCCACGTACACTTTTCAATGCACTGAGAATAGAATTTCTGTTAATACCTGCTTTATTAAGCAAAGAACCTGCACGGCTATTTGAGTCAGCAATGGCTAAAAATAAATGCTCTGTGGATAGATATGCATCCTTAAGGGAAGTCATTTCTTTTTCAGCCTTCGCCAAAATTTTACTTGCTTCGCTTGAAAATGAAATTTGTGCCTGCCCGCTAATTCGCGGATATGTATCTAAAAGTTCATCCAAGTCATTTAAAAGAGAATCAACATTTGCACCAATGTGCTCAACAAGAGGTGGCACAACGCCGTCTTTTTGTTCTAGCATAGCAAAAAGAAGATGTTCTGTTCCAATCTCGCTATGGTCTTCTTGTTGTGCAATTGTATTTGCTTGTTGAATTGCATCTTGCATTTTAAAAGTCATTTTATCGTATGTCATAATATCAATGTACTATGAAAGATTAAAAAAGGCAAATCTTTTTGCTAATGCATTTACACCCTCAACCATAGCTATATGTTCATATGGTGCAATGCGCTCATACAAAGTTTGTGCAGTATCATTCGGTAAAACAGGAACTTTTTTTTGAATAAGAATTTCGCCCGTATCACAACCATCGTCGACAAGATGTATTGTGCAACCGCTTTCTTTTTCACCTGCAGCAATAACAGCTTCATGAACATGATGTCCCCACATACCTACACCACCAAACTTTGGCAAAAGTGCAGGATGTAAATTAATAATACGATTAGAATATTCCGTAATAATTTTACCTTGAAGTACTGTCAAAAAACCTGCTAAAACAATTGCATCTACTTTATATTCTTTGCATAAATCCAAAACTTTATTTGAAACAGCTTCATTTTTTTCTTCACGTGTAGCAAGTTTTACTTTTTCACTACCAAGAATATTAAAAGGACTTGCAACAATTGCTGGAATGTTTGCTTTTTTTGCACGTTCTAATGCATATGCATCTTTAGTACTGGAAATTACAACACTAATTTTAAATAGTGCATTTTTATTTTTTTGTGTTTCGTCAATTAATGCCTGAAGATTAGTTCCTCCACCGGAAACTAAAACTGCAATTTTCATTTTTATATTCTCCATTTATTTTTAACACGCCTCATTATTTAAAAACAAAAAATCTCAACCTTCTTTAGATAGTTGTTTAAAAAACCAAATTACAAATGGAATTGCAACAAGGAAACTAAAAAAATCACTGAACGCTTGTGCCACTTCAACACCTGTCAATGCAAAAATTTTTGGCAAAATTAAAATCAATGGAATAAAAAATATACCTTGTCTGTTACACGAAAGAAATGTTGCTTGTTTAATTTTCCCCGTACTTTGCATAAGCATATTCGTTCCGATAACCAAACTGTGAAGAGGCAAAGTTAAACTTTGATAACGCAATGCACGTGAACCCACAGCAATCACATCCGGGTCATCTCTAAACAGACGAATAATTTCAGGTGCAAATGCCCCAATGAAAACCGCAAAAACAACCATTATTATGCCACCGGCTTTTACAGTAAACCAATATGATTGTTTTACGCGATCGAATTTTTTTGCTCCATAATTATATCCACATACGGGAGAAAAACCTTGACCTATTCCTACCATAATTCCGGCGACCATCATCAAAATTCGCGTTACAATTGACATACCTGCAACAGCCGCATCACCAAAAACAGATGCATTACGATTAAGTAAAATCGTAGCAACAGTTGCTAAACCTTGTCTAAAAAGAGAAGGCAAACCTGTCATAATAATTAATAATAAATCAGAAGGTTTTTTTGAAATCCGCTTTGGAGAAATTTTTAAAATACTTTTTTTACGCAAGAAAAATTGTAAAAGCAAAATAAAGCTAACACATTGACTTATAAGAGTTGCAATAGCGGCACCTTTTGTTCCCATATTGAAAGTAAAAATAAAAATAGGATCAAGAATAATATTTAGCAAACCCCCACTCATAAGAGCAACCATAGAAAAAGCAGCCCTTCCCTCCGAACGTAATGCATTATTCAAAACAAAACTGGAAGCCATAATCGGTGCACCATAGAAAATATATTTTGCATAATCATGTGCATATGGTAAAATAGTATCAGTAGCTCCAATAAATTTCATAAGCCTGTCAAGAAAAACTTGTCCAAAAATTGTCATAAGCGTGCCTAAAACAAATGCTGCCGCTAAAGCAGTAGAAACAAATTTATTCGCAGCATCATTATCTTGTTCTCCAAATTTTCTGGAAGCTAAACTTGCACAACCCATACCCAAAGTAAAACCAACCGTTTGAATTATTGTCATCACAGAAAAAACTATACCAACAGCAGCACTTGCACTTGTTCCAAGTTTAGAAACAAAAAAAGTGTCCGCTAAGTTATAAACTCCAGTTACTAGCATTGATAATACAGTTGGTAAAGAAAGTGATAAAATTAATTTTTCAATATTTTTGGTTGTCATTTTTTCAAATTGTTGTTTTTCATTCATAATTTACAATTGTATAACTTTATTCATTTTATTACAAGATTTTTCATCCGGTTTATTATATAAAAATAAAAATGCACACTTTTCTTTTTTTAATGTAAATGGATTAATTTCAAATTCTTCATATTCACTATATGCATATTCTGTTCGCGTTGATTTCATTTTTGTGTACTTAATCAATGCTGCATGATGAAAATTTTTATTATAATTATGAACATACCAATCCGGAAAGTTACTACATTTTGAAAATGAAACAAAATCAAAACGCAAAAGTTCTATGAATATTTTTCTATTCAATTCAGGCGGAAAAAATTTTGATTTTGTAAAATTAAAAATATGTTCAAAATAAAAAATTGATTTATGTTCATCTTCAATTAAATTTTCGTCTGTAAAAAAATCAACTAAGTTTGAAAAAAACAAAAATGAACTTTTGCAATTATCAATAATATAATCCATCAGTTTAAAAAAACGTCTGCTATTATAATATGCATCAACAAGTTTTTCAATTTTTTTTAAAAATTGAAAATCGTTCCATGACATATGTGTAGAAGATAAAACTTCATAAGGAGGAATGTCTAACCATTTATATTCTGTATTTTCTTTTGCAAAACTTTCCATATTTGTCCCACTTAAAATTTTTAAAAAACCCAATTGTAACATTTCACTTTTTAAAGCAATGGTTTTGTCAAAAGAAAAAGCAAAGTCTTTTAATGTTTCGTATGGTAAACCAGCAATCAAATCTAAATGCATATGAATTGTCTTTGGTATTTGTTTTACATTTTTTTCAATAATTTCAAAATTAGGAGTACGTCCACATGCAATTAAAGTTTTTGCATTAACACTTTGCACTCCCACTTCAAATTGTACAGAACCATCCGGTATTTTTTTTAAAATATCAAAAACTTTATCACTGAGAACATGAGCCGCTATTTCAAAATGTAATATAGTAACTCCGTTCCAATTATCAATAATAAACTGAAAAATGGCAATGTAACGTTCTTCTATTAAATTAAATGTCCTGTCCACAAATTTTACTAATGGAACCCTTGCATTAAAAAATCTTTTTATATCTGTAAAAACTTTTTCTAAATTTGAAAAACGCACCTTTTTTTCAATTGATGATAAACAATATGAACAGTTAAATGGACAACCACGAGATGACTCATAATAAAAAATTTTATTTTTTTCATTTTCTAAATTTGGATATGGGAAAGGTAGCACAGACAAATCTTCCATAACATCTCTAATTCCCGTAAAAGCAACAGATGCATTTGCAGAAACACCTTTAGTTTTGTTTACGTTTGTGTTACATATGTCATTCAATCGAAAGTAAATGCCTTTTATTTTTTTATAACATTCTTTATCATAAAATATATTTTCAACAATTTCTGCAAATGTAATTTCACCTTCACCACTCATAATAAAGTCAACATTTTTTTGTTCACACAAAATTTTTTCTGCACAATACGAAACTTCCGGTCCTCCACATGCAATAATTACGTTTGAACATATTTTTTTTATTTCATTAATTATTTTAAATGTAATTTCTACATTCCAAATATAAACTGAAAAAAATACAAAAGATGATTTTTTATTTATTATTTGTGAAAGAATTTCTAAAACATTTTGATTAATTGTAAATTCAAGAAAATCAACATTAACATATTTTTTTTTAATAGACTCGCAATTTGCTTTTGCATATTCAATTAAAGAACGAATTGCAAGATTTGTATGATTAAATCTAGAATTAATTCCTACAAGCAAAATTTTATTTTCCATATTATGAACCACCTTCAAAACAAAATAAAAAAATTATTTTAAGAATCTTTCTTCAGGCATTTTTTCAAAATAATTTTCTAATTGCAAAATCATATCTTCTAAATTTACACAATTCAAAATATTGCATCGCACTTGAGAAGCAAACATAAAATTATTGCAGTAATAAACAAAAAATCTATGAGCACGACTTTTCCAAAAATCTTTTGGCTGACACTCCTTTAAGTCTTCAATAAATACTTTAGCTACATTCAGTAAATCTATTTCTTTTTTTGAAATTATATCAGTTTGTTCAAAATAATATTCACTATTCATCTTATTTTTTATTTGAGAAAAAACCCAAGGTTTTTGTACGGCACCTCGTGCAATCATAATTCCATGACATGATGGACATTTTTTTTGTGCAGCCATTGCACTTTCAACATCTTTAATATTACCATTTAAAATAATTTGAAAAGCATTTGCGTCTTTTGCATAAGTTCCATATTTTTCTAAAATATATTTTGCTAACTCCTCACAATAGTGAAGACGAATAGGCCTGCATAACTTTTCTTTTTGTGTTCGTGGATGTAAAACAAATTGACTAACACCTTCTGAAACAAGCATATCAATAAAATTATAAAATTTTTTTTCAGTCCAATCTTCTGCACCAAGACGAAATTTTACTGAAAGCCTTTTGCAATTATTTATTTTATTTTCATTTAATACACCACGAACACTTTCTAAAATTTTTGCAGTTTCTGACAGCGGTTTTTTCATCCATGCAATGCCCGCACCACTTCGAACAATGTCCGGTGCAGAACATCCCATATTTATATCTATGCCTATTCCACCTTTTTGACAAACTATTTTTGCCGCCTCAGCAAAATCATCAAGCTTATTTCCTGTTAGCTGCCAAACTATTTTTTCATTTTCCGTTTCATTTAAAATATAATAAGGTTCATATTGTCCGCCTGCAACTAAGCTTGATGTATGAATCATTTCAGTATAATATTCATCAACACCACCAAATTTAGATAAAGTTCGACGCATTCCTTGATGACTTAAAGTTGCCATTGGTCCAAAAATTAATTTCATTTTTTTATTATACAATTTTATTAACAATAAAACAATTAAAAATAATTACATATATATAGAATAGAATCGTTATTTTTGATATATTAATTCCATTATGGACAAAACATTTACATTAACAGTTTCATGTAAAGACCAATGCGGTCTCATAGCTGCAATTACAAATTGCATTGCCTCAAAAGGCGGAAATATTTTAAACATGGCTCAACATACGGCAATTGATATTTCAATGTTTTTTTGCAAAGTTGACTTTGAACCTAATCAATCATCAACAAAATTTAGTGAAGAAGATTTTAAAAATACATTTGAAGAAACAGCAAAAAAATATAATATGACATGGAAACTTTTTCACAGAGCAAGAAAACAAAAAATGGCAGTACTTGTTTCAAAAACGTCGCACTGCCTTTACGAAGTTTTATTAAAACATCAAGGCGGTCAACTTGATTGTGAAATTCCCGTTATCATTTCAAATCATCCGAATTTATGTGGAGTAGCAACGGAATTTCACATTCCGTTTTTTCAAGTGGACACCGGCAAAGGTAAAGTTGCAGTTGAAGCAGATATTCAACGCATTTTAGATCAATATGAAATTGATTTAGTTTGTTTAGCACGATATATGCAAATATTATCCAGTGATTTCACAAATAAATGGGAAAACAAAATCATAAATATTCATCATGGATTTTTACCTGCATTCAAAGGTGCTAAACCTTATCATCAAGCATGGAACAAAGGTGTTAAAATTATTGGAGCAACAGCTCACTTTGCAAATGAAGAACTTGATCAAGGTCCTATAATCTATCAAGATGTTATAAAAATTTCTGACACAAATTCAATCGAAGAATTTGTTCAAATGGGACAAGACGTAGAACGAGAAGTTTTAGTTGAAGGCTTGAAAAGATATTTTAATCATAATATTTTTCTTTATAACGGAAGAACATTTATTATTGAATAATTTTAAACTAAAAAAAACAAATAAACCGTGTTTAAAAGTAAAACATGGTTTATTTGTTTTTAAATTTTACAATTCAGTAAAAAGCCCCCAAGAAGCAGAAAATTTGTTTTTTGTTAAATCATAATGAAAATCAACACCTAAATTAAATAACTGTCCGGTTAAAGAACCTAGTATCAATGTAGAAATTAATTTTGTTTCTAAAGTTAATTTGTATCTGAATTCCATTTTATCAATTTCTGAAAAATAAATAAAAGGTTGATTGTAATTAATCACACCATCATTCGGAACAATTTCATTTGTACAACACAAATTAAAAGTAATTCTATTTAAATACCATGATGATTTTCTAAAAGTTTTTTGAAGCTCATGAGAAAATAAAACAACTTTCGCTTTATTTTTAATAAAAATATCTTTATAATCACCTTCTGTTTTTGTTACATTAAACAACGATGTTATAATTTGTACAGGAAAATTTATTGTACAATTATCCGGATTTGAAAAAGGCAAAAGACGTGGTAAACTTATTTGAAGTGCAAAAATCGGATAAAAATCTAAGTCATATTTAAAAATATTAAAATTATCAAAATCAAAATTCATTTTTGTTACACATTGAGCATTAAATGAAAAACCGGAAATTGAATAAGCACCTGAATATTTATATTTAAGATTTTGAAAAGATAATGAAAAAACATTTTGAAAAATATGAGCTTTGATA